>WJPL01000001.1:1811872-2125669 GCA_009649675.1 Alphaproteobacteria bacterium HT1-32
TCTGCGCGTCATCAATGCTCATGGTTGAAACCGCATTCCAGAACAGTTGCCGGGCTTCCGGCGCAGCGGCTTCCGCAGCCCTGTTCAGGCGGAGCTCCAGGTCATCTGCCATACCGGAAAGACCAACGGTTTTGAGCGCTGACTGGACCTTCTGAAGGGTCGGCGGCAGTGGAATATGGATGTCCGGATTGGCATTGAAGCCGTCGGTTGTTCCAATCTGGCTGACGACCCGGTCAGAGCCGACACGCAGTGCCTCCTTGAGCCCCTTGATGATCTCGTCATTGCCCAGACCGGACGACGTGCCTCCTCCCCCGCCCAATGCTTTTCGCGCCTTGTCGAGGAATGACTGGGCCTGAGCCGGGGGGGATATCAGACAGGCGACGGAGATCAGAGATGTGATAATCTGGCGACGGGAAATATGCATGACCTGCTCCATTTGTTCCCGCCGATAGTGGCGGACAGGCGGGCAGGACCGCAACCGTTTCAGTTTGCGAATTGTTATCGGAACCTCCTAGACTGTCTGCAGACGGGGAAAGACGATTGAAAAACAAGCCAACAGGTTCAGTTGACGACGATATTCTCAAGGAAAGCGTACGACATTTGTCGCAGGCGTTCTCTGTGTTTGATCGCGATCTGAATCTCGTCATCTGGAACCCGCAGTTCGCAAAGCTGCTCGGGTTTCCCGACGAACTGCTTTACCAGGGCGCACCCCTTGCTTCCTTTTTCCGGCATAATGCGGAGCGCGGCGAATATGGTGAGGGTGACCTGGATGCCCTGGTTGATGATCGCATCAGGCTGGCACGTCAGGGTAAGGCGCATCGTTTTCAGCGGGTGACGAAGGACGGTATTGTCCTTGATGTTGTTGGCAATCCGCTGCCTTCCGGCGGGTTTGTAACCACCTACACGGATATTACGGAACGGGTGAATCTGGAGAAGGAGCTGTCACGCACCAAGGCGGATCATGAACTGGCATCGCAGATCAGCCATACCGGATTCTGGCGCGTACAGCTGGATCCTCTGGTCGTGTTCTGGTCACCCGAACTTTATCGTATTCACGGTTTGCCTGCCGACCGGCCGATAACGCTGGAACAGGCGATTGAGGCTTATCATCCGGACGACAGGTCAATTGTTGAAAGCCTGGTTGCGGAAGCCATCAGGGATGCCAGGCCGTTCGAACACGAACTGCGAATTGTCCGCCCCGGCGGAAGCATAAGATACTGCAATTCTCGCGGGTTCTGTGAAACGGACGAAACCGGCCAGGTCATCGCAATTTTCGGCACATTTCAGGATGTAACGAGCCGGGTTCTTGCGGAAAAAGCGCATCAGGAGAGTGACCGGCGTTATCAGCAGTTATATGAAACCAGCCCGGTCATGCTCTGGACCTGCGGCAAGGGATATCTTCTTGAAGCGATCAATGACCGTTTTGCCCGGAAACTCGGTTATGAGAAAGACGAGCTGCTGAATACGGACGTTCTTAAACTGGCAACGGAACCGACCAGGAAACTTGTTCAGGAAGTGTTGCGCCCGAAGCTGCTGAAAGACGGATTGTACGAGAATCAGCTTGCCGGGTTTGTCCATCGCAACGGCTCGGTCGTTGAGGTGGAGATGACCGCCTATCTCGAAACAGAGCCGGATAGTGATGATTTTCGTGTACTGGCGTCCGCTGTTGATGTTTCCAGCCGGTTCGAAGCAGAGCGACGCCTGCGCCGGGCGCTGGAAGAGGCGGAACTGGCAAATCGTACGAAGTCACAGTTTCTGGCCAATATCAGCCATGAGCTGCGCACACCGCTGAATTCGATCATCGGGTTTTCGCAATTCATGTCTCAGGAATTGCTCGGGCCGCTCGGTAATCCGCAATATCTCGAATACAGTCAGGATATCCTGTATTCCGGCGAACATCTGCTCAACCTGATCAACGATATTCTCGACATCACGAAGATCGAAGCCGGCGAAACCCAGATTGACGAAGAGCGGGTTGTCGTTGCCGATTTGATTGAAAGTTGCCTGCGCATGGTCCGGCAGCGTGCCCGCGCCAAAGGACTGATGCTGCGGATCGAAGGTGGTGCAGATAAGGCCCCCGTCATTATGGCCGATGAACGGCTGTTCAAGCAGATACTTCTGAACCTGCTGACCAACGCCATCAAATTCACCAGTGAGGGGGAAATTACGGTCCGGACCGGCGTAGAGCAAAACAGCCCGTTTATCGAAGTCAGCGATACCGGTATCGGAATTACCGATGCCGATCAGGAGGCTGTGTTACTGCCTTTTGTCCAGATTGCTGATGCAATGACCCGAAACCATGAAGGCAGTGGTCTGGGACTGCCGTTGAGCAAATCCCTGGCTGAGCTGCATGGCGGCCGCCTGGACCTGACAAGCAAGATAGGCGTGGGCACGACGGTACGGGTGAGCCTGCCGGCGGAACGTCTGCTCTCAACGAATGCGCCGGCAACCGGGTAATCTGGTCTGTCGCGCGCTGTTTGCCCCGCGACAGACCAGTGCAGACGATCAGGCGGGCATCGGGATCTTCTGATCCGTCGGCGGGATATTCCAGCCGGCCTGCACGGACGGACGCTCCGCCATCGCCAGATACCATCGTTTCACATTCGGGAAGTCGTTCAGATCGATTTCCTGCCAGTCATGGCGGCCGATCCAGGGCCAGATCGCAAAATCGGCAATAGACAGATCGCCAGCGATGAATTCGTTTGAAGCCAGCTGTTTGTCCATGACCCCGTAGAGGCGTTTCGCCTCATTGCCAAAACGTTCCTCGGCATAGGGTGCCTTGCCGGAATTATATTTCCGGAAATGATGGACCTGTCCGAGAATTGGTCCGGCACCGCCCATCTGGAACATCAGCCATTCAATGACTTTCCAGCGACCGGCCGGATCTTTCGGCAGCAGCTTGCCGGACTTTTCCGCGAGATAGAGCAGGATGGCACCTGATTCCATCATCGAAATACCGGTTTCCGTATCGACAATTGCCGGAATTTTGTTGTTCGGGCTGATTTTCAGGAAATCCGGGGCAAACTGTTCGTCTTTGTGAATGTTCACGGGTCTGACGACATAAGGCAGGCCCATTTCTTCGAGGGCCATCGTGATTTTCCGGCCATTTGGTGTGGTCCAGGTATAGAGTTCGATCATACGTATTTTCTCCGGTTCTGGGGATCTGTCCGGTATCCGGCAAATCGCCACTGGAAGCTGTCGCGCGCGGGTTGTATTGTCCGGCACACATTGGATATGGAGTCGATATTATGGGTTATGTCATCCCTGCGCCAGCCGCACCCTCAGTTGCCGTTGACGGCAGTCAGGACCGGTTTCCGGTCCGCCGCGTTTATTGCGTTGGCCGCAACTATGCCGAACATGCTCGCGAGATGGGCCACGATCCGGACCGTGAACCACCGTTTTTCTTCATGAAGCCGGGGGATGCTCTGCTGCCGACCGGCAGCGACTTTCCGTATCCGAATCTGTCGGAAAATGTGCATTACGAAATGGAATTTGTCGTTGCTATCGGCAAGGGCGGCGACGATATCGCCGAAGCTGATGCGCTGGATCATATCTGGGGCTACACGGTTGGTCTGGATATGACGCGCCGCGACCGTCAGGGCGAAATGAAGAAACTTGGCCGTCCCTGGGAAGCCGGCAAGGCTTTCAATCATTCCGCACCGATTTCACCGCTGAAACCGGCGGCCTCCATCGGGCATCCGACGAAAGGTCGTATCTGGCTGAAGAATAACGGCGAGATCGTCCAGGATTCCGACATTGCCGAGCTGATCTGGAATGTTCAGGAAACCATTTCCATCCTGTCCCGGGATTTTGGGCTTGAGGCCGGCGACCTGATTTATACCGGAACGCCTGCCGGTGTTGGGGCCGTGAAGCGGGGCGATCACCTTGTTGGCGGCGTTGACGGTGTCGGCGAAGTCGAGATCAAGGTCGTCTGATCTTTCAGAAATGATCACGCCGGATATCCTCCGGCGTGATCCTCTCTTTTTTATTTCGTCACAAAAGCATAACATTCACCTGTTATCGGAGGAGCACGCTCGCAGACGAGCGTTTCAATTCATCGAACAGGGGATTACCCATGCGCAAGACACTTGTCGCTGCCGCGATAGCGACGGCTTTTCTGACCGGGCAGGCCTTTGCCGCTTCCGGCAAACTGGTTCTCTATACATCCCAGCCGAACAAGGACGCCCAGCAGACAGTTGATGCCTTCAAGAAGGCTCATCCGGATGTTGATGTGGAATGGGTTCGTGATGGTACGACCAAGGTTATGGCGAAACTGCGGGCCGAATTTGCGGCCGGTGCGCCGAAGCCCGACGTGCTGCTGATCGCTGACGTGGTCAACATGGAACAGCTGAAAAGCGAAGGCCGTCTGATGGCCTATGATGCGGCGCCGGTTGCCGGTTATGAAGCCGGTATTCATGACGCCGACAAAACCTATTTTTCCACCAAGCTGATCACCACCGGTATCGTCTACAATACGGGTGCACCGATGAAACCGACCGACTGGGATGATCTGGTAAAGCCGGAAGCCAAGGGGCTGGTTGCGATGCCGTCACCGCTGACGTCCGGTGCTGCCGCTATCCACATGTCTGCACTGACCAGCAATCCAAAATTCGGCTGGGCTTATTATGAAAAGCTGGCCGCCAACGGTGTCTCGCCGAAAGGCGGAAATGGCGGAACCTTCAAGGCTGTTGCCTCCGGCGAGAAGCTTTATGGCATGGTCGTTGACTTCCTGCCGATCCGGCAGAAAGCTGAAGGTGCTCCGGTTGAATTTGTTTTTCCGGAAAGCGGTGTGACCGCAGTCACCGAGCCGGCGGCCATCCTGTCGACCGCTTCGAATGTGGATGCCGCGAAGGCTTTCATCGACTTCCTGCTGTCCAGGGAAGGTCAGGAACTGGCTCTGAGCCAGGGTTATCTGGCTGCCCATCCTGATGTTGCCACGCCGGCCGGTTTTCCGTCGCGTGACAAGATCAAGCTGATGGCTTTTGACGCGGCTGCGGCACTGAAAAATGCCGATGCCGACAAGAAGAAGTTCACCGAGACTTTCGGTCAGTAAGGTTATCAGCGGTGGCCGGGTGATAAATACCCGGCCACCGCTGTTTCCTGATGATCCGTCAGTTGCTGTCGGGCCCGGTGTCGCCGGGCTTTTCCTTTTCCAGATCAGCGTCATTCCCCATTGAACGAAATTCTGTCCACCAGACCTGAACCACGGGCCGCCGGTATGTTTGCCAGCGACCGGCTGATGCTGTGCGGCCTGGCCTTCTTTGTTGTCTGCCTCAGTGCCCTGCCACTTGGGCGCCTGCTGCTTGAGGGCGTTGCGCCGGGCGGAGACCCCGGGCTGGATGTTGCCCGGGAAGTCCTGTCCTCAAAATCAACCTGGCTGGCGACCCAGCGTTCGATGATTACCGGGATTGGCGGGGCGGTGATCTCGGTTGTGCTCGGGTCGATCTTTGCGCTGCTGGTGGCGCTGACGGATATCCGGGCCAAGGGGCCGCTGGTCTTCTGCTTCATGATTCCCATGATGATCCCACCGCAGATCACGGCTCTCAGCTGGATACAGTTGTTTGGTCCGTCCAGTGCCTTGCTGAATGCTCTGGGAATTGCACCGCCGCTTGGTTCGCCCCATCCGATGTATTCGCAGGAAGGTATTATCCTGCTGCTTGGTGTGCAGCATGCACCGCTGGTGTTTCTGGCCCTCCGGGCGGGGCTGCGGTCTCTCCCCCGCGAAATGGTTGAAGCGGCCCGTATTTCCGGCAGTGGTCGCCTGCGGGTGATGTTTGATGTGGTTGTTCCCCTGATGACACCACCACTGATTGCCGGCGGCGCGCTGGCTTTTGTTTCCGCTATCGGAAATTTCGGTATTCCGGCGATGCTGGGGACGCCGATTTCCTATACAACCCTGCCGGTGCTGATCTATCAGCGCCTCTCCGGCTTTGGCCCGTCGATCATTTCTGAAGTTGCCATTCTGTCGATCATCATCGGGGTTATTGCGCTGACCGGTCTGCTGGTTCAGAGCTGGATGTTGTCACGCCGGGATTACCGGACCATTGGTGCTCCCTCCCGTACCCTTGACCTGACACTCGGTCGCTTGCGTCCGGTTGCGGAAAGCGGGTGCTGGATGGTCATCGCCATGATCCTGATTGCTCCGTTGCTGGCACTGGTCGCCACCTCACTGGTATCTGCCTATGGCGTGCGTCTGAGCTTTGAGACGGCAACACTGGAAGCCTATAGCGAAGTGATCTTCCGGCAGGAGGTGACGGGCCGGGCCTTCCGGAATTCCTTCATTCTGGCAGGGGGGGCAGCAATCGTGCTGATGTTTGTTGCCATCCCGCTGGGTTATTTCATCGCCTGGCGCCGTTCCGGCGTGACCCGGTTCCTCGATATTGCGGCCGAGACACCCTATGCCCTGCCGGGTGTCGTGCTGGCTATTGCCTGTATTCTGATTTTCCTGAAACCGATTCCGCTGCTGGATATCAGCATTTATGGAACGCTCTGGATCATCTTCGCGGCTTATCTCGGACGGTTTCTGACATTGGGGCTGCGTCCGGTCATCAGCGCCTTTATTCAGACAGACCGGTCGCTGGAGGAAGCCGCACAATCCAGTGGTGCCGGGTTCCTGATGCGTCTGCGTTCTGCGATTGCCCCGGCGATTGCTCCGTCGGCGGCGGCGGGAGCAATTCTTGTCTTCATGACGGCGTTCAATGAGCTGACGGTGTCGGCCCTGCTCTGGTCGTCAGGTACGGAGACGCTGGGGGTTGTTGTCTTTAATCTGGATGACGGCGGCTATTCGGTGCTGGCATCTGCTGTCGCCGTTCTCGCAGTCATCGCCATTCTTGTTCTCATGACTGCCGTCCATGCCCTGTCCGGACGGCTGCCGAAGGGGGTACTGCCATGGCAGACCTGAAAATCACATCTGTCTGGAAACATTTCGGAGAAGACGCCGCGGTTGCGGAGGTCTCGCTGGCCGCAATGTCGGGCGAGTTCATCGCCCTGCTGGGGCCTTCCGGCTGTGGCAAAACCACGCTGCTGCGGCTGATTGCCGGTTTTGAACGCCCCACGGGAGGGCATATCCGTCTCGGTAACCGTGATATGGTTGACGGGAACGGTCTGTTTATTCCGCCCGAACACCGGCGGGTCGGTATGGTTTTTCAGTCCTATGCGCTCTGGCCGCATATGAATGTTGCCGAAAATGTCGGCTATCCCCTGCGGGTACGGGGATTGCGCGGGGCCGAGGCCAATCGCAGGATTGACCTGGCTCTGGAACAGGTCGGGCTGGGCGGGCTCGGTGACCGCAGGCCGGCCAACCTCAGCGGTGGCCAGCGCCAGCGTGTCGCACTGGCCCGCTGCCTGGCGATGGAACCGGATATCGTTCTGCTGGATGAACCCCTCGCCAATCTGGATGCCCATCTGCGCGAATCGATGCAGCATCAGTTCCGTGCCTTTCATCAGACCACCGGTGCCACGATGGTCTATGTGACCCATGATCAGGCTGAGGCGATGGCCCTTGCGGACCGCATTGCAGTCATGGACAAGGGCAGGATCGTGCAGCTTGCACCGCCTCCGGAACTCTATGACCGCCCGGCAAACGAAATGGTGGCGCGTTTTATCGGGCGCGGTCAGGTGGTGACGGTTACCGGGGCTGGCGAACAGCCGGACGGCAAATGTCTGGTGCGGATCGGCGAACAGGTGTTTTCGGTACGCGGGCATGTTGATGTCGGCCAGCCCGCCCGGCTGTGCATCCGGCCGGAATGGATGACGATCGGCGAAGCCGGTGCGGAAGGGGCGATTAGCGCGAAAATTCAAAGCCGGACCTATCGCGGTCCGGTGAGCAGTCTGGAGGTCGCTGTCAGCGACGACTTGACCTTGTCGGCAGAAGTTCCGGGCTATGCCGGACAGATTGGTGATGCCGTTGGTGTCCTGATCCGGGATGGCTGGGTATTGCCCGGATAGCTCCCTGTCCCGGGTGACAGAACTGCAATGGATTAGCGACCTGATCTTAAGGCGCAGGGAAGCGCCGGGGAGGTTGTCTGCGAAGCGAATGCGCGGATGATTGCGGAAAGGGTTGTGGAATAGTCTGAAGGCGGTCCGAGATGGCAGAAATTGAGGAAACCGGGGAAGCTCTGGCAGCCCTGGTCGAGAAGTCCCCGCTGAACACGGCGGCGAGACTGAAGCTGGTCAGCGAACTGGAGAAATCCGGCAAGTCTGAGGAGGCGCGACAGCAACTGATCGCCGCCGTTTCGATTGATCCGACACAGTCGGTCGCACAGCTGAAGCTGGCTGACCTGCTGCTGCGGGAAGGGGATATCAATGGCGCGGTGCGCTGCTTCGGTCTGGCGCAGGCTTTTACACCCCGCGACTCCCTGCGGCTCAAGATTGCGCTGGCCCTGCCGCCGCTGGTGGCATCCAACAATGAAATAGCCCTGCATCTGGCCCGAGTTCGTGCTGGTGTGGGGGCATTGTCGGCACAGAGCCTCTCGATTCCGGATCCGACCGTTGACGGTGCCTCGCTGTTTTATCTCGCTTATTACGGCATCAATGACCGTCCCTATTATGAGGCGCTGGCCCAGTTCTATCGGCGGGTTACGCCTGATCTGGCACTATCGGCGCCACATTGCGTCGACGGCAAGGTGCCTGATGTGTCGGGTCGGAAGATCCGGGTTGGCTTTGTCTCGCGTTTCCTGCGGGAACATTCCATCGGCAAGCTCAACCGGCGTCTGATTACCGGAATGGACCGTGAGAAATTCCACGTTACCGTGGCTGTCGGACCCGGCGGGCGCGATGATCTGACAAAAGAACTACTGCAATCGGCCGATCTGGCCATCGAGCTGCCCGGCGATCTGGGTGAGGCGCGACGACGGCTGGCGCTGGCGAAGCTGGATGTTCTGGTTTTTCCGGAAATCGGCATGGACACCTGGACCTACTGTCTGGGCTTTGCCCGTCTGGCGCCGGTGCAATGTGTGACCTGGGGACATCCGGTGACGACGGGTATTCCGAACATTGATTATTTCGTCTCATCGAAATTGCTGGAAGACCCGGATAACCCGCAGCGCTGGTATAGCGAAAAGCTGTTCCAGCTTGAAACCCTGCCAACCAGTTATCCAAAACCTGTCGCGGCTGGAAAGCTGCGTACCCGTGCTGATGCCGGGCTTGAGGAAGGGGTAAATTATTACCTCATCGCGCAATACCTGTTCAAACTGCATCCGGACTTTGATGCCTATCTCGAAGCTATTCTGAAGAAGGATCCGAAGGCCCGTATCCTTGTCGTGCATGGTCGCTATCCACGGTGGTCGCTCTATCTGAAGCAGCGCTGGGCCCGGAAGATGGGGGATATTGCAGAGCGTATCGAATTTGTTCCGCCGCGTGCGAATGCGCAGTTCCTCGATCTGATGAAGCTGGTAGATGTCATTCTCGACATTCCGACCTTCAATGGCGGCAATACCACTTTCGAGGCGTTGTCTGTCGGCACGCCGGTGGTGACCCAGCCGCACAGCCTGATGCGGGGGCGGGTTTGCAGGGCCATTCTGCGGCAGGCGAAACTGGATGTCTGTATTGCTGATTCGCTTGCGGATTATGTTGATACGGCGGTCCGTCTGGTGACGGATCAGGCTTTCGGCAAGTCTGTTCGCAAGACGCTGGAGGCAAATGTTCCCGGACTTTTCGAACGTGACGAGGCGATCCGCGAATGGGAACGGTTCTTCACGGAAAGTCTGGCTGAACGCAAGACTGCGCCGGGTCCAAACCCGCCTGATCTGTCTGAATACAGGAAATCCTGAGAATCAGCCTAATTCGCTTTGCAGCGGTGCCATGAAGTGGTAATCGCCCGATCTGATACAAGGATCGGACAGCGGCAATGTGGGTAGCTATCAAATCGGCCTGGGCGCTGCTCGTTGGCATCGGCTTCATCATGCTTGGCAATGGCCTGCAGGGTACCCTGCTTGGCGTTCGTGCATCCTCGGAAGATTTTGGGGATGCGACCACCGGTATCATCATGTCCGGCTATTATGTCGGCTTCTTTCTCGGCAGCATCATTGTACCGAAATTTGTCAGCCGGGTTGGCCATATCCGTGTGTTTGCGGCGCTGGCAACCATCGCCTCTTCTACGGTCCTGATCCATGCTGTCTTTGTCGATCCCGTACCATGGGTGCTGATGCGTATCGTCACCGGCTTTGCCTATGCGGGTCTGTATATCGTTGCGGAAAGCTGGCTGAACGAGGTCGCGACCAATAAGACCCGGGGCACGCTGCTGTCGATCTATATGGTTGTCTCCATGGGGGCGGTCGGGGCCGGTCAGTTCATGCTGGTACTGTCTGACCCGGATGGTTTTGTCCTGTTCATTCTGGTTTCGGTCATCGTTTCCTGCTCGCTGGTGCCACTGGCCATTTCGACATCGCGGGCGCCCGGCTTCGACAAGCCGTCGCGGATCAGTCTGCGTGAGATATTTGATGCCTGTCCGACCGGGGTGCTGGTTTCCTTTCTCAATGGTCTTGGCTTTGGCGCGATCTTTTCCATCGGTGCGGTGTATGCCCGCGCCATCGGCTTCAGTCTGGGTGAGACCTCGGTTTTCATGGCGGCTTCCTTCATAGCGCCGGTTTTCGTGCTCTGGCCGATTGGCGCCCTGTCAGACAGGCTGGACCGCCGTCTGGTTATTTTCGGTATTGCGGTAATTTCCGCCGCCGCTGCCGGTGCCGTGGCACTGCTGACGGCAGAAGCCAGCTTCATCTGGCTGGTGATTGCTTTCGGTACATTGGGGGCATTCTCGACACCGATCTATTCACTCTGCATCGCCTACACCAATGACTATCTGGAATATGAACAGATGGTAGCCGCCTCGGCAAAGCTGGTGCTGGTCAATGGACTGGGTGCTGTTGCCGGGCCGGTGACGGTGGCGACTGCGATGAGCTGGTATGGTGATGCCGCCTTTGGCTGGACGCTGGGCGCAATTTACGGAGCGATTGCGCTGTTTGTCGCCTACCGGATGACCGTCCGCAGTTCGCTGCCGGCAGAAGACCAGACCAGCTATGTCGCGGTCTCGCCGCGCGGCTCGATGGTGGCGGCGATCATGACAGCGGATGAAATGGAAGAAACCGGTTCCGACAACACGGATACTGACAAGGCAGGGACCGGAGAAGGCCAGATAAAGATATCGGAAACAGCCTGATCGCTCACTGGCGCGGCGGCCTTCCGGAACGCTTGGAGCCGCCGTCGCTGCCGATTATGATATGCAGATGCGCATCTCTGCCCTCCTTGCCGTTGTTCTGTTCTGTCTTGCTGCCGGTTCTGCACAGGCACAGGATGCCGGAAAGTTTTTTCAGGACTGTCCGAAATGCCCGGAGATGGCGGTCATCCCCGCTGGCGAATTCATCATGGGCGACAAGGCGGGACGGCCGACCGAAAAGCCGACGGTACGGGTAAAGCTGGCCAGGCCGTTTGCCCTGTCCCGGACAGAAATTACCTGGGACCACTGGCAGGCCTGTGTTGCTGCGAAAGGCTGTGATGCCATTGCCAGCGATCATGGCTGGGGCCGGGGAAAACGGCCCGTCATCAACATGACCTTCGCGCAGGCCGAAGCCTATATCGCATGGTTGTCGCGGATCACCGGCAAGACCTATCGCATGCCATCAGAAGCAGAATGGGAATATGCCGCACGGGGCGGCACCCGCACCCATTACTGGTGGGGTGACGAAATCGGACAGGGACTGGCGAACTGCCGGGAATGTGGTGCCGGTGAATTCAGCGGACACAAAAGCGCACCAACCCGCACTTTCAAGCCGAACCCCTTTGGCCTGTATGAAATGCATGGCAATATCTGGGAATGGACGGCTGATTGCTGGCACCCGAATCATGAGGGGGCTGATCCCACAGGCAAACCGCGGGTGACTGAAAAGTGCCTGCTGAAGACGATCCGTTCCGGGTCCTGGTACTATTTCTCGCCGGTTTCAAAAGCTGCCAGCCGGGCCAAGAATGATGCCCGTATGAAAAGCTACAATATCGGTATCCGGGTCGCCCGCGAGATGGATTAGACGGCTCTGTTCTGACCGTACCCTTCCACATGAAGATCACGATATATAATCTAACTAATTATATTAATTTAGTTATTATATAATTGTTGACAGTTGACATAACCCGGATATTTTCCCGCCATGACTGTCCAGCAGACCAGATTCATCCGGCCGGGTTCCCTTGCGGAAGCAGCACGCCGGGAAATAGAGCGGCTGATCGTTGCCGGTGATCTGCCGCCGGGTGAACGGATCAATGAACTGCATCTCGCCCGCAGCATGGGGATCAGCCGGGGGCCGGTTCGCGAGGCATTGCGGGAAATGAAGGCTGATGGCCTGTTGCGCAGTGAACCCAACCGGGGCGTTTATGTGCAGGCCATTTCCGCAGCGGAGGCGCTGGAAGCCTTTGGTGAACGCTCGGCGCTCTGTTGTCACACGGTTCGGGAGGTGGTGCGCAAGCCGGTCGCCGGTCTGGTGCTGATGCTTCGCCAGCAGGTTGAGGATATGCAGCTTGCCGCCGATTGTGATGATCACGCCCGGTATTATGAACTCAATGACGTCTTTCATACGACGATTGTCGATGCGGCGGGAAACCGGCGTATCTCGCATAATCATGAACGCACCCTGCGGGATCTGCGGCTTTACCGCATGCGGACCCTTGTGCATGGCCGGGGCCTGAAAAAATCGAATGAAGAACATCGGGCCATTGTCGACGCTATCGCCGCGGGCGATGCAGACCGGGCAGGGCAACTGATGGAAGATCATATCTGGAAGGGCCGGGAGGCGTTCATCTCCCGTCCGGAGAATTTCAACTCTGAGGACGGCAACAAGCCGGGAGGAAAAGCGACATGACGAAACTGAAACTGTGGGGCCGCCCTTCCTCTGCCCATACCCAGCTGGTTCTGCTGGCACTGGCAGAACTGGGACGTGATTACGATTTGACCCTCGCCAGCGCCACCATGGGGTCCACTGGCCATGTGGCAAAAGGCAACAAGGCGTTTGGCGTTGTTGATACACCGGAATATCTGGCGATGAATCCCAATGGCACGATCCCGACCATTGATGATGATGGCTTCATTCTGTGGGAATCAAACGCGATTGTTCAGTATCTCGGCATGAGCTGCGATCCGGAACTGTTCTATGGCAATGATCACAAGATCTTCGTCTCGGCTTCCCGCTGGATGATATGGGCGGACAATGAATTGATGCGCCCGATGCATCACTATGTGAAACATACGATCCGTTTCCCCGACGAAATGCGGGATGCCGCGATTGCCAGCCAGTCCCGGGATGCCCTGATCAAGGCGATGGCGATTGTTGATAGTCAGCTGGGGAAGACCGTCTATATCGCCGGGGACAGATGGTCGATGGGCGATATTCCGATGATGATCCGGGTGCATCGCTGGAAGCTTCTGGAAATTGACGGTCCGGCATTCCCGAATGTCGAACGCTATTACGAACAGATCCGGTCCCGCCCGGCCTTTGACACCATCGCCGACCCGAAGATGCATATTGCCGGCTGACGAGGAACCGGATTATCGATCCGGAGAGGTTGGTAGCGGTTTGCCGAGAACCGTATCGATGTAATCCCGGAAGGCGGTTGCCAGTTCCAGCGGCTGGATTTTGATCTCATCAAATCCGGTTGCCTGAGCATGACGGCGTTTTGCCATCCATTGCCGGAAGGGGAGGCAGTAGAGATGTTCCAGGCTGCGCCGGAACTGGATGACAAAGGTCGAACGCTGCGGCACGCCGAGGTCCTGCCAGCTGGCCAGCTGAAACAGGCGGGCTTCGCATTCCCGGTCCTCCACCGTCATTTTTGACAGACGACCAATGCGGTGCTGGGTGCCATGACCCACGATCTCATGCACGATGGTCCCCGCAAGTTCATTGGGGTCGCGGTACATGACCTGTTTGCCAAGGACAGCGACAAAGGTCAGCGGGGTCCGGCGGTCAATTTCGTCGATACCGGATTCGGTCTGGAACCGGGCAAGCCGGTTTTCCGTCAGCGTGCTTTCGGCATGCTGGGGATCATAGATGATCACGACCGTGCCGATCTGCTTCAGCCTGTCGATCAGCCGGGCATTCAGGGGGGATTTTCGGTAAATCAGATCCAGTGCGGTCCTGATCTTGGCTACAGCAACGTCAGGTCGGACGACCCGTTCGAGTTTTTCCGCGCCGGGCGCAACCAGCAGGGTCATGCCACGATAGGCGTCTGCTGCGACGGCAGGGCCGCTGCAAAATGTCAGCGCGATGAACAGCATCGCCCGTTTGATTGTGACCCTCATCATCGAACCCACAGCCTGTACCCAGCGACAGAGAGTATCAGGCGTGGCGCGTTTCGTCAGCCGTCATAGCATCCGGCGATACGGGCACGCTGGCGTACCAGCCCGAGGATGCGGTCAATGGTGGGGGTCGCAATTCCGGTAAGCCGACCCAGCTCGGAGACAGCGCCGACGATGGCGTCAATCTCCATGGGGCGACCGGCTTCGAGATCCTGCAACATGGAAGTCTTGTGGGCCCCGACATCGCCACCCCAGGTAATTCGGGTGTCCACATCGACCGGAAATTTGATGCCAAGCTCGGTTGCCACGGTCTGTGACTCGACCATGATCTCGCGGATCACCGGTACTGTATTCGGGTCGCTGGCGAGGATATCCAGTGTGGCATGGGTCAGCACGCTGATCGGGTTGAACGACAGGTTACCCCACAGCTTGACCCAGATATCGTCACGTATCCGGGTGCGGGGGGGCGATTTGAATCCGGCATTCATCATCACCTTCGACAGTTCCCTGATACGGTCTGACCGGCTGCCATCCGGCTCGCCAATCTGGAAACGGTTACCCTTCACATGCCGGATGACGCCGGGTTCGATGATGTCACAGGCCGGATAGACAACACAGCCGATGGCCCGTGCCGGGTCCATATGCTTCCAGACCGACCCGTCCGGATCGACGCTGCTAATTCTTGTGCCGTCATACTTGCCGCCCTCCTTGTAGAAATACCAGTAGGGGATGCCGTTCTGTGCGGTGACGATCATCGTATCGTCATGCAGCAGCGGTGCGACGGTGGGGGCAATCTTCGGCAGGGAATGAGCTTTCAGGCCGATGATGACCACATCCTGCGGTCCGGCTTCTGCCGGATCGTCCGTACAGGCGGGATGACAGACATGTTCCTCGCCACCGCTCAGCAGCTTCAGCCCGTTGGCCTTCATGGCGGCGAGATGCGGACCACGGGCGATCAGCGTGACGTCTTCACCTGCCATGGAAAGACCGGCCCCGAGATATCCGCCGATTGCGCCGGCGCCATAGATGCAGATTTTCATGACGTCAGCCCCAGCTTGTCTGCCAGCCCGATGCGCTGGAGTTTGCCTGTCGCGCCCTTTGGAATTTCATCAAGGAAGACGATTTTCTTTGGCACCTTGAAGTCCGCCAGCCGGTTTGCGGCAAACTCCCGGATCTGGGGTTCGGTGGCGATTCCCCCTTCGCGCAGCACGATGGCTGCGGCAACTTCCTCGCCCAGCTTGTCGTGGGGCAGGGCAAAGGTGACGGCCTGTCCCACGGCGGGGTGATCCATCAGCACTTCGTCAACTTCACGGGGGGAGACTTTTTCCCCGCCCCGGTTGATGATCTCCTTCAGACGGCCGGTAATCCGCAGATATCCTTCGTCATCAAGAACGCCCTGATCGCCGGTCCGAAACCATCCATCGGTAAAGGCTTCGGCGTTCGCCGTGGGGTTGTTGCGATAGCCACCGAAAACATTCTCGCCACGGATGACAACCTCACCGGTCTCTCCGGTGGTGAGCAGTTTTCCGTCCAGTGACATGATGCTGACTTCCGGCCCGGCCTGCTGGCCGACGCTGCCGGGCTTGCGGGCCTTCGGTGGCAGCGGGTTGGCAGCCATCTGGTGGGCCGCCTCGGTCATGCCATAGGCTTCGATGACCGGCGCATCAAAGGTTTCCTCCAGCGCAGCCATGACCTGCGGCGGCAACGAGGCAGAGGAAGAACGGATGAAACGCAGGGGAGAGGTCTTGATACTGTCGGGGTTGCGGGCAGCCCGCGACAGGATTGCCTGATGCATGGTCGGGACGGCGGTGTACCAGGTCGGATGGGCTTCATCCATCCAGCTGAAGAAACGCAGCGCATTGAAGCCGGGACTACAGAAGATCGAGGCCCCGGCGGAAAGTGACGACAAAACAGCCGCAATCAGCCCGTGAATATGGAACAGGGGCATCACGTTGAGACAGCGGTCAGCGCTGGTCAGCGCCAGGCTCGCCGCGACATTGCTGGCGGAGGCACAGATATTACGCTGCGACAGGGGGACGATTTTTGGCCGCGATGTCGTGCCCGATGTATGCAGTACCAGCGCGATGGCATCCGGGTCCTGCGGGCCATCAGTGCGGGCGGGGCCGGCAGAGGTGCCGCTCAGGGTGAAATCACCGGCGGCAGTGCCGGGCGTCAGCTCGATGACGGGAATGCCGAGTTTTGCCGCAACCTCCCGGGCCGGTGTCTCGTCTCCGCTCTGGACGACCAGAGCGCGGGCTTCCAGATCCTGCAGATAGAAATCGAATTCCTCTGCCCGGTAAGCCGGGTTCAGGGGGGCGGTGGTAACGGCGGCAGCCATGGTCACAAAGGCGGTCGCCATTTCCGGCCCGTTCGGCAGCACAATGGCAACGGCATCCCCGTGGCCAAGGCCGAGGCTGTTCAGGGTTCCGGTTGTGCGTTCAGTCAGTTCGCGCAGGCCGAGGTAACTGAGGGCCGGGCGGTCGGGGGCAGAAATGGCATCGGCATCGTCGCGGGCAGGGCCCAGCAGATCGTGAATGGTTCTGGCGGACATGGACGGTTTCCTTTTCCTTATTACCGGGATGGTCACCTGTCCCCGGCGGCGCGTCAATGGCGGGAGCAGCCGATTGAGGCTAATCCTTGCCGTGCTTTCCGCGGAACGGTAAAACCCGGGCCATATCCCGCACCCTGTATTTCTCCAAGGACGCTTATGGTTCCGCAACCCCGTGTCATCGGCTACATCAACTGGCTAGGTCTCTGGACCCTTTATATGAAGGAGGTCCGGCGGTTCACCTCGGTCTATACCCAGACCCTGATGGCTCCGATTGTCACCACATTGCTGTTTCTGACGATCTTCTGGCTGGCGCTGGGCGGCGCGGTGCGGGAAGTCGGCGGGGTGCCGTTCCTGGCTTTTCTGGCGCCGGGTCTGGTGATGATGGCCATTGCGCAGAACGCTTTTGCGAACACGTCCTCATCCTTCGTAATCTCGAAAATTCAGGGCAATATCGTTGATGTGCTGATGCCACCGCTGGGGGCTGGCGAGTTGCTCACGGCCTTTGCACTGGGGGGCATGACCCGTGGCCTGTGCGTCGGGATTGTCGTGCTGCTGGCGATGGCCTTTGTTGCCCCGATCGGAGTCGACAATCTGTTCCTGATTGTTTTCCATGCCGCGGCGGCGTCGCTGTTGCTGTCGCTGCTTGGCATACTCGGCGGTATCTGGGCCGAGAAGTTCGATCATATCGCAGCAGTGACCAATTTCGTCGTCACGCCGCTCAGCTTTCTTTCCGGTACTTTCTATTCCATTGAGCGCCTGCCCGAGACGGTGCAGACCATCGCACATTTCAACCCGTTCTTTTACATGATCGACGGCTTCCGCGCCGGTTTCATCGGTCGTTCGGACACTGATCCCATGCTGGGTGTAGCGGTTATGCTGGGGGTTGATCTGATGCTCTGGGCACTCTGCTACCGGTTACTCCGGTGCGGCTACAAGCTGAAAGCCTGACCGGTGCAGGTCCGCAGCGTCGGTCTCGTCAACTGGATGGGCATCGCGACGCTGGTCCGCCGTGAATGGCTGCGGATGGTCGATATCTACAAGATCACCCTGCTGGCCCCGGCCGTCACCGCGCTGCTGATGCTGGCGGTCTTCGGGCTGATTCTGGGCGATCTGCGGGAGACGATAGGCGGCGTTCCGGCGATCCTGTTCATCGCTCCCGGCCTTGTGGCCTATGCCATGATGGAACGGACTTTTGAAGATTCCTCGATCTCCCTCATGTTCGACAAGATGGAGGGCATTATCGGTGATGTACTGGTCCCCCCGATGGGGCCGGGTGAGCTGATTACCGGTTACCTGCTGTCGGGCATCATCAACGGACTGCTGAACCTTGCGATTGTCGGCAGCGTCGTCTGGCTCTGTTCACCAATGACGGTCGAAGCCCCGCTGCGCCTGTTGTTGTTTGTCCCGGCGATCCTGCTGCTGCTGTCGTCTCTTGGCATGGTCCTCGGCATCTTCGCCAATAAATGGGACCAGTGGCAGGCCGTGGAAACCTTCGCTTTCATGCCGCTGACCTATCTTTCCGGCATGTTCTTCACCGCCGACCGTCTGCCCGAATCGCTGCGCTGGATCGTCGAGATCAATCCGCTTTATTACGCGATTGATGGTATGCGGGGCGGCTTTCTCGGCCAGTCTGAAGTCGCCCCGCTGACCGGCTTCAGCGTGGTGCTGGGATCAGCCCTCGCAGTCACCGCCGCCGTCTGGCTGATGTTCCGGTCCGGATATCGCCTGAAAGACTGAGCTGTCTGATTTTCGTTATTATACACCCGCTCCCTTTCCCCTCATCCTGAACTCGTTTCAGGATCTCCTGAGACCCCACCCCGCCTGTCTGCACAGGCTCAGACAGGCGGGGTGGGATCCTGAAACGAGTTCAGGATGAGGAGGGAGGTATGAGGGAGGCGGGTAAACTGCGGGGTCGGCGGGGAACTGGCGTCGCGTGCGGGTCTCAGCCCTCGGTGGCGGCCATGCAGTCGCGCCACATATGGTCGGCGCGGCTGCGTTCGCGTTCTTCCTGATCGTAGACCTTGTCGATCTCGGCTTGCCAGACCTCGCGTTCATAGTCGGTGTCGGCGGCTTTCAGGCTTTCGCGGTAGATGTCTTCTGCATAGCTGCGGTTGGTCTCGATCTCGTCAAGGAGGGCGTCGAGAGCTGTCCGGCATTCCTCGGGCGTGACCGCCATCGCCGGGGCGGTGGAGAGCAGCAGGACAGGCAGAACAAGGAGCAGGCGCATGATGAGTACCGGACAAGGAATGTTTCCCTCCCGGATCGCTCCGGGAGGGAAGACAGAGTGACCGTTAAGCGGCCAGCTTGTCCAGTTCGCCGATCAGGGCTTTGCCCATGCCGGTGCAGGAGGTCAGGGTCTTGCCGTCCTGCATGATGTCACCGGTACGCATGCCGCTGGCCAGAAGGTTCATGACACCCTGTTCGATCAGGTCGGCATCTTCTGTCATGTCGAAGCTGTAACGCAGCGTCATCGCATAGCTGAGCAGGGTTGCCAGCGGGTTGGCCTTGTCGGTGCCCGCAATGTCGGGGGCGGAGCCATGTACCGGCTCGTAGAGGGCGCGGCGGCGGCCGGAATCGTCGGCAGCACCGAGAGAGGCTGACGGCAGCATGCCGAGTGAGCCGGTCAGCATGGCCGCACAATCCGACAGGATATCACCGAACAGGTTGTCGGTCACAATGACGTCGAACTGCTTGGGGTTGCGGACCAGCTGCATGGCGCAGTTGTCGGCATACATATGTTCGGTGGTGATGTCCGGGAAGTCCTTCGCCACTTCGGTGGCAATCTGACGCCACAGCACACCGGTCTCCATGACATTCGCCTTCTCGACGGAATGCAGCTTGCCGGAACGCTTGCCAGCCAGTTCAAAGGCCACCCGGCAGACCCGCTCGATTTCATCGGAGGCGTAGATCTGTGTATCAATGGCCTGCTTGCGGCCGTCCGGGAGGGTGGAAATGCCGCGTGGTTCACCGAAATAGACACCGCCGGTCAGTTCGCGAACGATCATCAGGTCGAGGCCGGAGACCAGTTCTTCCTTCAGGCTGGAGGCCTGTGCTAGTGCCGGCAGGCAGGTCGCCGGGCGAAGATTGGCGAACAGGTCCATTTCCTTGCGGAGTTTCAGCAGACCCGCTTCCGGACGCAGATGGCGTTCGACATTATCCCATTTCGCACCGCCAACAGCACCGAACAGCACCGCATCGACAGAGAGTGCGGTTTCCAGCGTCTTGTCGGCCAGCGAGGTGCCATATTCGTCATAAGCCGCACCACCAACCTTGTCTTCGCTGATGTCGAAGGAGACATGGCGGCGCTTGTCCATCCAGTCGATGACGCGCCGTACTTCAGCCATTACTTCCGTGCCGATGCCATCACCGGGCAAGATCAGCAATTTTTTATTGGCAGCCATAGTCGTTTCCTCCGTCGGAATGAAGCGTGAATTTGTTGATGCTGTTTTTAGCGGTCAGACCGGGTCACCGAAAGGTACAATTTATGAAACCTTTGAATGATGCAGGGTCACGATAACCTCGGTTCCCTGCCCGACGGTGCTTTCGATCCGGGTTGAGCCACTGAGCAGGACAGACAGGCTGTTCACAATAGCCAGGCCAAGGCCGGTGCCCTGATTCTGGGCTGCCAGTTCCGGATCACCCTGACGATAGGGGGTCAGGACGTCTTCCAGCTTGTCGGCGGGAATGCCGGCACCTGTATCGCGCACCCGCAGCAGGGTGACATCATTGCGTGTTACAGCTGCAACATAGATCTGTCCGGTTTCCGGTGTGAAGCGCACTGCGTTTGACAGCAAATTGACAAGAATCTGGAGAATCATTCGCCGGTCACTGAAAATTTCCGGATCGCCGTCGATCTGGACCGTAATCTCCGGGGACCGACCCCCGCTTCCACGACGGGCAATATCACAGGCTTCGGTAATGATGCTTCTGATGACACACCATTCGAAAACCGGTTCAAGCGCACCGGCTTCGATCTTGGACAGATCAAGCAGGTCATTGATCAGCGCCAGCAGATGCGTTGCCGCATTCAGGACATCTTCATTATAGGCTTTGTATCTCTCGCCTATCGGACCAAAAACTTCACTGCGCATCAGGTCAGACATGCCCATGATGGCATTCAGGGGCGTCCGGAGGTCATGGCTCATCTGCGCAAGAAAACTGGATTTTGCGTTGTTAGCCTCTTCTGCTTCGGCCCTGGCAAGTATGGCCAGTGTCAGGGCGTCGCGAAGTTCGGTCGTGCGTTCTTCAACCCGTCTTTCCAGTGACTCATTCATGGCCGCAAGCCGGTCGACAATATTGCGGGATTCGGTTGTGTCCTCACCGCTGACGATAATTGAAGGGAGGCCGGTAACCGGGTCAAAGGCAGGCTGGGCATTCAGCCGGTACCATCGTTTCCCGGCGGCGGTAATGACAATTTCTTCATGCCATCCGGAAATGCCCCGGGACACGTCATCCAGAATGCGGTCACCGGTTTCAGGGTTTTCAAACATCGCTCCGATGGCGATATCTGCCGACATGGAGGGCAGGGCGGGGAAAACCGATGCGGCGGCGGGGTTCTGTGACAGCAACCGCCCTTCTTTGGAGTAAGTCCGGACGATTGTCTGGCTGTATCTTGCTGCCTCCAGAAGCCGCTGGGCATTCGGGTCCGGATCATCCGCCTTGTCCTGCGGCATGACAATCAGATGTATGAGGACGGCAGCCCGGCCTTCTTCAATCAGCAGGGGTGAAAGATGCAGCAGCGCGTTTGTCGGCTGGCCCCTGGGATAGAGTGTCCAGGACTCTGAAGCGAAGGAGCCTTCCGGCGTATTGTTGAAACTGTCACGCAGTCTCTGGCGCACCATGCCGGTGTCGCTGGAGAAATCACGCGATTTCATGTCTGCCAGATCTTTCGCCTGCCAGAATTCAATCGCCGCCTGATTGCCCCACCAGATCTGATGATGGTCGAGATCAAAGACCCAGCTGGCAGCCGGAATCAGATTGAGGGCTGCCAGCTGGTCGTAGTTGCTTACTTTCTGCATCCCGGGGGCCAGAAAATGCTCAGGAGACCCTGTCCGGGTTTATTCGGCAGCCTGATTTGACAGCCAGGGCTGGGACATTTTCCGTTCGGTCTCAAAACTGTCGATCTTGTCTGCCTTCTGTTCGGTCAGGCCGATATCGTCAAGGCCGTTCAGCAGGCAGTGTTTACGAAAAGCATCGACTTCGAAGCTGATCTCGCCGCCGTCCGGACCCTGAATGGTCTGGTTTTCAAGATCGATGGTGATCGTGGCATTGGCGCCACGTTCAGCGTCTTCCATCAACTGGTCGACCTGCTCGCGCGGCAGCTTGATCGGCAGGATGCCGTTCTTGAAGCAGTTATTGTAGAAGATATCGGCGAAAGACGGTGCGATGACGCAGCGAATGCCGAAGTCGAGAAGTGCCCAGGGGGCATGTTCGCGGCTGGAGCCACAACCGAAGTTTTCATGAGCAACCAGAATCTGCGCCTTGCGCCAGGCCTGCTTGTTCAGCACGAAATCGGGTTTTTCCGAACCGTCGTCATTATAACGCCATTCCGCGAACAGGTTCTTGCCGAGACCGGTGCGTTTGATGGTCTTCAGGAAGTTCTTCGGAATGATCGCATCGGTGTCGATGTTCACATGTGGCAGCGGGGCCGCAACAGCGGTCAGTTTGTTGAACTTGTCCATGTTACTTTCTCCCTCAGACCAGTTTGCGAACGTCGGTCAGATGACCCATGACGGCAGCCGCCGCGGCCATTGCCGGGCTCATCAGGTGGGTACGTCCCCCCTTGCCCTGGCGACCTTCGAAATTACGGTTGGATGTCGAGGCGCAGCGCTCACCGGCTTCCAGCTTGTCGGCATTCATCGCCAGACACATGGAGCAACCCGGCTCACGCCAGTCGACACCGGCTTCGATAAAGATCTTGTCGAGGCCTTCCTCGATGGCCTGTTCGCGCACCAGGCCGGAACCCGGAACGATCAGGGCGTGAACACTGTCGGCGACCTTGCGGCCCTTCAGTACTTCGGCGGCGGCACGCAGATCTTCGATGCGGCCATTGGTGCAGGAGCCTATGAACATCTTGTCGATCTTCACTTCTTCCAGCGGGGTGCCGGAGGTCAGGCCCATATAGTCCAGTGACCGCTTCACGGCGGAGCGCTTGCCGAGGTCAGCAAAGTCTTCCGGTGCCGGTACCTTTGCGCTGATCGGCAGGGCGTCTTCCGGGCTGGTGCCCCATGTGACCTGCGGTTCGATGTCGCTGGCATCCATGGTGACTTCCTTCTGGTAAACCGCACCGTCATCGGACGGCAGGGTTTTCCAGTAGGAGACAGCGGCTTCCCATGCGGCGCCCTTCGGCGACATCGGGCGGCCTTTCAGATAGTCAAACGTGGTTTCGTCCGGTGCAATCAGACCGGCGCGGGCACCGCCTTCGATGGTCATGTTGCAGACCGTCATGCGGCCTTCCATCGACAGATCCCGAATCGCCTGTCCGGCGAATTCGATGACATAACCTGTACCGCCGGCGGTACCGATCTTGCCGATCAGGGCCAGCACCAGATCTTTCGCGGTGCATCCGGCCGGCAGCTTGCCGGTGACATTGATGCGCATGTTCTGCAACTGCGGCTGAACCAGTGTCTGGGTCGCCAGCACATGTTCAACTTCCGAGGTGCCGATACCGAATGCCAGTGCGCCGAAGGCACCGTGGGTCGCGGTATGGCTGTCGCCGCAGACGATGGTGGCGCCGGGCAGGGTGAAGCCCTGTTCCGGGCCGATGATATGCACAATGCCCTGACGCGGGTCGAAGGTATCAAACAGCGGCACGCCGAAATCTGCGCAGTTCTTCTGCAGGGTTTCGACCTGAATACGGCTTTCCTCATCCTCGATACCGGCTTCCCGGTTCTTGGTCGGCACATTGTGATCGGGGACCGCCAGGGTGAGTTCCGGACGGCGGACCTTGCGACCGGTCAGCGTCAGGTTCTCGAAAGCCTGCGGGCTGGTGACTTCATGGACCAGATGGCGGTCAATATAGATCAGGCAAGACCCGTCATCCTGACGATCAATCAGGTGGGTATCCCAGATTTTTTCGAACAATGTGCGTGGTGCAACCATATCAGTCATGCCTCTCCATCTGGCGGAACCAGTCCGCTGTGACTCTCTTCCCGAAACGAAAAGCGCCGCAGCCCTGAGCGGGTGCGGCGCTGGTCGTCTTATTCGCCGGACGCTGCCGCGGCTTCGGCTTTTTTCTTCCGGCGCGATGTCCGGTTCTCAGCAGCTGCAACCCGTTCTTCCTGGCGCAGTTTCGCCTTCGTACCGGTTGTCTGCTCGGCGATACGCGCGGACTTGCCGGCGCGGCCACGCAGATAATACAGCTTCGCACGACGAACCTTGCCGCGGCGAACCACTTCGATTTCTGCAACGTTCGGGCTGTAGAGCGGGAACACGCGCTCCACACCTTCGCCGTAGGACAGCTTGCGGACCGTGAAGTTGGAGTTCAGGCCGTTATTGCTGCGGGCGATGCAGACGCCTTCATAAGCCTGCAGACGCTCACGATCACCTTCGATGACCTTCACCTGCACGCGAACCAGGTCTCCCGGTGCAAATTCCGGAATGTTCTTGCCGAGCGTTTGGATCTGATCGGCTTCGATCTGTTCAATCATATTCATGGCTTTACGCCCTTTCCTGCTGCTTTGTCGCGACGTCCCCGGAATTATCCCGGTCAGTGCGATACCGGGCCCAGAGGTCCGGTCGGCGCGCTGCCGTAAGTTCTTCCGACTGGCCGCGACGCCAGTCCTCGATATTCCCATGATGCCCGGAGATCAGAACCTCCGGCACCGCCCGACCCCGCCAAACCTGGGGCCTTGTATAGTGGGGATGCTCCAGCAACCCCGTCTCGAAACTCTCTTCCGACAGCGATTCCTCGCTGCCGACCACACCCGGTAACAACCTGACGCAGGCGTCCATGACGGCCAGTGCCGCCGGTTCGCCACCCGACAGGATGAAGTCACCGAGGCTGATTTCCTCAACCTCATGAGCCTCCAGCACACGCTGGTCGACCCCTTCAAACCGTCCGCAGAGGATCCGCAATCCCGGACCTTCTGCCAATTCACGCGCGCGCTTCTGGTCGAAGCGGCGTCCACGCGGGCTGAGATAGATCAGCGGGCCAACGCCACCGGCGCCTTCAATGGCGTCGCTGACAACGTCGGGCCGCATAACCATGCCGGCACCACCTCCGAACGGGGTGGCATCGACAGAGGCGTGTTTATCGCGTGCAAAACTGCGGATGTCCACAGTTTCAAGCGACCACAGCCCCTTCTCCAGCGCGCGTCCTGCCAGCGACAGGCCCAGCGATCCCGGAAACATTTCCGGGAAGATCGTGAGCAGGGTGGCATGCCATCCCTTGTTCTGTTCGGCTGACTCAGTCATCGCCTTTTACGTCACCTTCACCGGCACCTTCCGGTGCCTCGCCGTCTATCTCTTCCGGCGGATCATATATAATCCGCCCACCCGCAATATCTACCAGAGGTACCGCCGCCAGGGTGAAGGGCGTCAGTACTGCCGGGGCATCCGGCCGGACGATCTCAAGAATATCGCCCGCGCCATGGTCCGCGACGCTCTTTACTTTTCCGAACGGTGTCCCGTCCGGCAACTCCACCACCAGACCGACCAGATCGGTATGGTAGTATTCTTCTTCTTCCGGCTCCGGAAACCGGGCGCGATCGACATAAAGCCGTACACCCTTCAGGGCCAGTGCCGCATCGCGATCCGAAATCCCCTTTACCCGGGCGGTCAGCAAACCTTTTGCCTCGCCGGTCAGCTGGATCTCGTATCGCGTCGTTCCCGCTTCGTCTTCCAGCGGTCCGTAGGATGCAATATCCGACGATTCCGCTGTGAATGACTTCAGACGAACGCCACCGCGTACTCCATGCGCGCCGGCAAAGGCGCCGATGCAGACGCGGCTGTCCGTCATGATCGTCAGCTCGCGGCGGTTTCTTCGGCCGGTGCTTCTTCTGCGGCAGCTTTTTCAGCAGGAGCTTCTTCAGCCGGTGCAGCAGCAGCGGCAGCAGCCGCTTCAGCTTCTTCCTTGGCTTTGGCAGCAGCATCTTCAGCGGCCTTCGCCTTGGCTTTCAGAAGTTCCTGGGCCTTGGCTTTCGGCTGGTTCTTCTTGGTCTGGCTCGGGATCGCCGGCATCGGGATGATGTCTGCCTGACCGAGGAACTTCGCAACGCGCTCTGACGGCAGGGCGCCAACGCCCATC
This sequence comes from Alphaproteobacteria bacterium HT1-32, assembly GCA_009649675.1. NCBI lineage: Bacteria > Pseudomonadati > Pseudomonadota > Alphaproteobacteria > Alphaproteobacteria bacterium HT1-32. The sequence continues at coordinate 1,837,946 of WJPL01000001.1, forward strand.
CAGTATTTGATCCGGTCTTCCTTCAGCAGGATACGTTCCGGGTGATCCTGCGGGACCATCGGATTGTAGGTGCCGACACGCTCGATGAACTTGCCATCACGCGGTGAGCGTGAATCGGCAATCACGATGCGGTAGTACGGGCGCTTCTTGGCGCCGCCACGGGACAGTCTGATACGAAGAGACATTCAGGTAGTTCCTTTCTTTACGAATTCAGTGATTAACGCGGACCGCCAAAGCCCGGCGGCATCATGCCGGCCAGTCCGCGCATCATTCCTTTTTTGCCCATTTTCCCCATCTTCCGGACCATGTCGGCCATCTGACGGTGCTGTTTCAACAGGCGGTTAACGTCCTGGACATCCACGCCGGAGCCAGCGGCAATGCGCTTGCGGCGGGAGCCATTGATAAGTTTCGGGTTGGCCCGCTCGGATTTGGTCATCGACGAGATGATCGCTGTCTGCCGTCCGATGGCCTTGCTGTCGATATTGGCGTTGGCGAGCTGCTTTTTCATCTTGCCGACACCGGGCAACATGCCGAGCAGACCTTCCATGTCACCCATATTGGTGATCTGCTTCAGCTGGGCCGCCATGTCATCGAGGTCGAACTTGCCCTTCTGGAGTTTCTTGGCCAGTGCTTCGGCTTCATCCGCCTCGAACTGTTCCGTGGCTTTCTCGACCAGCGAGACCACATCGCCCATGCCAAGAATACGGCCGGCGATACGTTCGGGATGGAACGGCTCCAGATCTTCCAGCTTTTCACCGACACCGAGCAGCTTGATCGGGCGCCCGGTCACGGCCCGCATGGAAAGTGCAGCACCACCGCGTGCATCACCGTCAACACGGGTCAGCATGATGCCGGTCAGACCGACACGCTGGTTGAATGTGTCGGCAACATTGACCGCGTCCTGACCGGTCATGGCGTCCGCCACCAGCAGCGTTTCTGCTGGTTTGGTGGCATCACGGACCTGCTCGACCTCGGTCATCAGCGCATCATCGATCGACAGGCGACCGGCGGTATCGAGAATATAAACGTCAAAGCCTTCGAGCAGCGCCGTCTGGCGGGCGCGCTTGGCGATGGCGACAGGCGGTTCGCCCGGAACAATGTTCAGGGTCTGCACCAGAATGCTGTCACCGAGTGTCTGCAACTGCTGCTGGGCGGCCGGACGGTAAACGTCGAGCGATGCCATCAGCACGCGCTTGCGGTCTTTTTCGGTCAGACGTTTGGCGATCTTGGCGCAGGATGTGGTCTTACCGGACCCCTGCAGACCAACCACCATGATGCCCATCGGCGGGCTGACGGTCAGGTCCAGATCCTCGACCTGACGGCCCAGCATGTCGGTCAGGGTGTCGTGGACGATCTTGACGACCTGCTGGCCGGGCGTGACCGACTTCAGAACCTTTTCGCCAACGGATTCTTCGCGAACCTTGTCGATCAGTTCCTTGACGACCGGCAGGGCGACGTCGGCATCGAGCAGCGCAACACGGATTTCGCGGAGCGCTTCCGATACATCGGACTCGCTCAACGCGCCGCGGCGTTTCAGCTTCTCGAAGACGTCACCAAGTCTGGTCTGTAAGGCGTCGAACATCGGCACTTCCGTTTGTAACAACAGTTCTGATCGCCCAAACGCAAATGCGCCAGTGCGCGAACCCTCGCGGACTGGCGGACCCCCGTGTAGATATGGATACGGGAGCAGCTGTGTCTGAACTCTGCAGAACGGCGGGCTTTAAACGGCAAATCGGGCTGCGAGTCAAGGCCCGGCTTGATTTCGGGGCGTGGCGGCGGAGACTTGATCCATATATTGCTGATGATGAGGAATATCCATGCAGTCACTTCACCGCCTTGCGGCTTTTGCGGCCCTGCTGGCATTGACCGCCTGTGATGATGTGCCGACCTCCGTGGTCAGCTATCAGGAAAGCGGTATCGACAGCACGCTGATTGCGACTATTGCCGATGGTCCGATGCCGGTGGTGGTGATCGGTGATCCCTTCAATGACGGCGGTGTGGCGGAACGGACGCTGAAGGAAATGTCGGTCGTGCAGATCGGCCGGGTGATCGAATATGCGCAGGCCGGGCCGGATTTTCCGACTGATGACGCCCGCACCTTTGTGGTCTTCAATGGCTCCGGTGCGTCGGGTGATCGGATATGTCAGGGAGAGGTTCCGGAGACTGCCGCGGTGGGCAGCGGTGAACTGACCCTGCGGATGGTGTTCTGCGGCGGGTCACGTCGCCTGTCTGACGTACAGGGCCGGACACCGAATATCGCGACCAGTGGCCATGACTATTTCGGCATGCTGGTCCGGGGCGCCACCCGGTCGCTGTATCGTGAGGGAGAGCATTAGGCGACGAAGACCTATCCGGCATCTCCGAATGTCTGCCGGGCCGCAATGATCCGCGATATTGTCGTGACCCAGCAAAGCGCTCCGAAGGCCCAGGCCAGCACCGGGAAATATTCCGGCCACAGGCAGATCGCCACGAACAGGGCAATGGTTTCCGTGCCTTCCGTCAGGCCGCCCAGATAATAGAGCGACTTTGAGCCACGGATATCTGTCGTGATGCCCCGCTTTTCCGCCATGATGGCAAAGGTGAGGAAGCTGGAACCGGTGCCCATGAAACTGAAGATCAGGAAAGCGGCGGACAGGCTGTTCCCGGGGCTGGCCAGCGCAAAGCCGAAGATGATGGCCGAATAGAAAATGAAATCGCAGACGATATCGAGATAGCCGCCGAGGTCGGTTTTCCCGGTCAGCCGGGCAACCGCCCCGTCAAGGCCGTCCGACAACCGGTTGATCAGGATCAGGGTGAGCGCAAGAGGATAGGCCCCGGCGGCTATTGCCGGTACGGCCGCGAGGCCGATAAAAAAACCTGCGAGGGTGACGGTGTTGGCAGATATCTTCCGGGCGACCAGTATTTCTGCCGCAAGAGCCAGTGGTCGATCAATGTAAGGTCTGATTCTGGCATCAAGCATAATGACATTTCCCTGAGAGTCTGGCGCCGGGCGGTTAATCAGGTTGTCGCGTTTGACTGCATGCGGCATAAACAGGCAGCAGTTGAGGGGAGAATACCATGTCCGAAGATTTATCCGCCAAGCCGTTGCTTATTATTGCCGCGTCTCTTGCCTATATCATGCGCGCTGATGGTCGCATCGTCGAGGAGGAGATGGCGGAGTTCATGACCGTGTTCGGCAAGCATGTCCGCCGCGGTGATCTGACCTGGGATGAGGTTTCTGCACTGACGAAGGAAGCGATTGCCTATACCGAGGTTAATGATGTCGATGATTTCCTCGAAGAAATATCCGACAAGCTGAGTTTCGCCCAGCGTCTGTCGATCATCATGAACATGTATGATGCGGTGCTGGTTGATGGCAGGGTGGTTGAAAGCGAACGCTGGATCATGCAAAAATTCCAGAACAGCTTCAACATCTTCGAAGATCTGATGGGCCCGCTTCGTGAACTGCTCATTCTGAAGAATGATACCAGCCTGTTCACCTCATCCGCCAATCCGCGCAATGCGGCGGACTATCAGCTGAAAATCTCCGTCACCAAGGGATAAGCTGTCTTTCTGTCATATGTCGCATGATGGTGATCCATCCGGGCCGCCCTGTCGTAGAAAGCTGAAATGGATGATTGATCCGTATTCTGATTTTCAGGGCGAGGCACGGTATCGTGGGCATAGCTGTTGCGGCAGATGGACGATCAGCAGGAAATCGCGGCTACTGGTTTGTGAGCAAGATGTCCGGACGCCCTAAACCGACACCGGAACATTGTGCTGAACTGGTGCGGCGCATTGCCGAAAGCCATGACAAATCCGCTTTCGGAGAAATTTTCGATCTCTTTTCCGGGCGTCTCAAAAGCTATTTCCTCGGGCTTGGTACCTCGGAGAGCGATGCTGAGGAACTGGTTCAGGAAACCCTGATTCTGGTCTGGCGGCGTGCGGCGCAGTTTGATGGCGCAAAGGCCGGCTTCACCACCTGGCTGTTCACCATCGCCCGGAACAAGAGCATCGACCGGATTCGCAAGGAACGCCGGCCTTCCCTCGATCCGGATGAGCCGATGCTGCAACCGGAGCCGGAAACCGCACCTGATGTGGCTCTGAACAGGGAACAGGAAGCTCTGACATTGCGCGCGGCGATAAAAACGCTGCCGCAGGAGCAATCCGATCTGATCCGGCTCGCGTATTATGAAGAGCTTGCACATGGCGCTATCGCCGCAAGGCTAAACCTGCCGGTGGGAACGGTAAAATCCCGGATCCGGCTGGCGATGAAGAAACTTCGACAGGCATATGGAACAGAAGAATGAAGCCGACATTTCACCCGCATGAAGAACTGCTGATGGAGTATGCCTCCGGCGCTCTCGGCGAGAGCCATGCGCTGATGGTGGCGACGCATCTGTCTTTCTGCCCGGTCTGCCGGGAGACGGTTCGCAAGATGGAAAGCTTTGGCGGCGATCTGCTGGATCAGCTGGCTGATGTACAGATGTCAGACCCGGCAAAGGCGGCGCTGTTCGATCAGCTTGATGATCTGGCGCCGGAACCCCTGCGCCCTGCAACATCTCTCTCCGGTGATCACCCCTGCGCGTTTCCCCCGTTGCGGGACTATCTGAGCGGCGGTCTGGCCTCGGCCAGCTGGCGTCGTCTTGGGCCGGCGGTCCGGTATGCTGATCTCAACAAGGGCCGCGACGGGGCGGATGCCCAGCTGATCCATGTGAAGGCGGGCCGTAAAAGCATTCAGCATACTCATACCGGTGATGAATGGACGCTGGTGCTGAAGGGGGCCTATGACGACGGCATTGGCCGGTATCAGGCCGGAGATGCGGTTTTTGCGGATCGTGATACCGACCACAACCCGACGGCTTTGCCGCAGGAAGACTGTATCTGTCTTGTGGTGATCGACAGCCCGATCAGGCTGACAGGTCCGGTCGGGCGTCTGTTCGACCCGATTATTTCCCGCGCTTTCGGCTGACCGGATCAGCCCGGGGGATGGGCTGACCTGTAGCGGTGAAGTGCTGCCAGGCAGGCCTGTCGGCGGTCGTCATCCTGAAACCCGGCTTCCATGGCATTTTGCGCCAGCTGGTCAATCTCGGATCGTGTCAGGTTGAGCGCCCGGGACAGGGCGAGATAGTTTTCAGTCATATAGCCGCCGAAATAGGCGGGATCATCTGAATTGATGGTTGCTTTCATCCCGGCATCCAGCATCCGGCGGACCGGATGATCCCGCAGGTCAGTGACGACCTGAAGCCGGAGGTTGGAGAGCGGGCAGACCGTCAGCGCAATGCCGTCACGGGCAATCCGTGCCGTCAGTTCAGGGTCATCAAGAGCACGGTTGCCGTGGTCGATGCGGTCAATTTTCAGCAGGTCGAGACCATCACGGACATAGTCCGCCGGTCCTTCCTCGCCACAATGGGCAACCAGCCGGTAGCCCTGACGCGCTGCTTCGGCAAAGACCCGTTCAAATTTCGCTGGGGGATGACCGACTTCTGATGAATCCAGACCAACCCCGGCGATGCGCCTCCGGTGTGGCTGCGCCTGCGCCAGCGTTTCGAAGGCGGCTTGCTCCGACAGGTGACGCAGGAAACACATGATCAGCTGCGAGGTCAGCCCGAAAGCGGCCTCGGCCCGGTCAAGAGCGGAACAGATACCGTTGAGCGCCGTCTCAAAGGCAATGCCGCGATCTGTGTGGCCCTGCGGATCAAAGAAAATCTCGCAATGAAGGACATTGTCGGCATGGGCACGCTGCAGATAGGCAAAGGTCAGGTCATGGAAATCCTGCTCGGTCTGTAAAACCGACATTCCGGCATAATAGACATCGAGAAAATCCTGCAGGCAGTCGAACTGATAGGCCGCACGCACGTCGTCCAGCGTGCTGTAGGGCAGGTCAACGCCGTTGCGCTCTGCCAGAGCCAGCATCATTTCAGGCTCCAGCGTGCCTTCGATATGGAGATGGAGTTCAGCCTTGGGCAAGCCGGCGATATAGTCTTCGATGTTGAAACCCGCCGGCTGCATGTCTGCCTCCTAATCGACGAAAACCAGTATTGCCATGACGGCGACCAGTACCCACAACGCCCAGGGCGTGGCACTGCGCCTCTTGCCGCCGCTCAGCCAGTCCATCGATTCAGGATGGACCTTGATGCCCTGTCCGGCCAGCGTGGCGACAGCCTTCTCGGCATTGTCCAGCAGACGCGGGGTCCGGCGGGCGATATCTTCCAGTGTATCACGAACCTTGGCCTGCGGTCCGACGGTATCGATCATCCATTGTTCGATCAGCGGTCTGGCCAGCTCCCACATATTGACCGAGGGGTTGAGTTTTCGTCCGGTTCCTTCTGCGGTCAGCATGGTTTTCTGCAGCAACAGCAACTGGGGCTGTGCTTCCATGCGGAAGGTTTCCGTGACCTGAAACAACTGCCCCAGCAGGCGCGCCACAGATATCTGTGACAATGGCAGGCCCAGTATCGGTTCGGCAATCGACCGGGCGGCCTGAGCAAAATCATCTTTTGACTGACCGGCCGGTACGTAACCGGCGGCGAAATGGACCTCTGCCACACGCCGGTAATCCCGCGACAGAAAACCGATCAGCATTTCAGCCAGGAATTTTTGTGTCCGCCTGTCGATCCGTCCCATGATTCCGAAATCGACCGGTGCGATTGACCCGTCAGGCAGGACGAAGACGTTACCGGGATGCATGTCCGCATGGAAAAAACCGTCTCGGAACACCTGCTGGAAAAATACCCGGGCAGAGGTTTCCAGAACTTTCTGGGGGTCGATACCGGCCGCAATCAGGGCGTCGCGTTCATCGACGGCGATGCCGCTGACCCGTTCCAGCGTGAGGACCCGTTCTGATGTCCGTGTCCAGTCCACTTCGGGCACGTGGAAATCCGGATCATCGGTGAAATTCTCCCCCAGCTCGGCGCAGGCGGCGGCTTCAAACCGCAGGTCCAGCTCCATGATGGAGGTGCGTTCGAACTTTTCCACCATTTCGATCGGCTTGAGGCGCCGCATGGCGGGCTGGGTCGAATGGATGATCTCGGCAACCCATTTCAGGAAATCGATATCTCGGATGAACGCAGCTTCAATGTCGGGCCGGAGAATTTTGACAGCGACCTCGCGACCGTCAGTCGTGGTGGCAAAATGCACCTGGGCAATGGAGGCTGCGGCAACCGAGCGGATATCAAATTCGCTGAAGAAATTGCTGATATCTCCGCCGAGTTCGATTTCGACGATCTCCTGCGCCAGCTTGCCGTCGAACGGGGGCAGGGCATCCTGCAGGGAAGCGAGGTCATTCGACAGTTCTTCGCCCAGCAGATCGGACCGGGTGGACAGGGCCTGACCCAGTTTGATGAAGCTTGGCCCCATATCCTGAAGGGCGCGCGCCAGACGTTCTCCGGGCCGTCCGTCCGTCCCCCTGCGCCAGAGCAGGCGGGCAATCCAGAGCGCGGGTGCCGCCGCCGCAAAGCGGGCAAGTGGAAACAGCGCATCATGCCGGGCCAGAATGGCGGCCAGCCGGAACATCCGGAATATATGTCGAACAGATCGGATCATCAGGAAACTTTGACTGGTGTGGTGACGGTATGCCGTCGCATCAGGAGGGAATGAAGTGAGACGGGGCCTGTCATGTCTAGATGCGCCAGCCGGAATGAATGGCGACGATGCCGCCGAGCAGGTTGCGGTATTTTACCTGTTCAAACCCGGCTTCACGCATCATGTCGGCAAGCTTTTCCTGCGGCGGGAACATGCGGATCGATTCAGCGAGATAGCGATAGCTTTCTTCGTCGCGTGCGACATAGCGACCGATTTTCGGCAACAGCCGGAAAGAATAGAGGTCGTAGGCAGCGGCCATGGCCGGGGCCTGAACATGGCTGAATTCCAGGCAGAAAAACCGGCCGCCGGGTTTCAGAACGCGGTAGGCGTCGGCCAGTGCCCGTTCCGGGTGGGTGACGTTGCGCAGACCGAAGGCAATGGTATAGGCGTCAAAACTGCGGTCCGGTGCCGGAACCTGTTCGGCATTGCCGACGGTCCAGTCGAGGCCCTGCAGAATGCCGCGGTCAATGGCACGGCTGCGGCCGGTACGGATCATGTTCTCGTTGATGTCGCAGACGGTGATCCGGGCGCCGGGGGCTGCCTTTGACATCCGGAAGGCGATGTCACCGGTGCCGCCGGCCAGATCGATAATGGCCTCGCCATCTTTCGGGGCGACACGGGCGACAAAATGATCCTTCCAGAGCCGGTGGGTGCCACCACTCATCAGATCATTCATCAGGTCATAGCGTCCGGCGACGGAATCGAAGACGCCCCGGACCATGCCGGCTTTCTCGTTTTCAGGGACTTCCGTGAAGCCAAAACTGGCGGTGGCTGACGGGTCCGATTTTTCTGCGCTGCTCATGCGCGGGAAGATAGCCTAACGTCTCCGGCTAGGCTAGCTTGTGCGCATGCCTGAGTTACCTGAAGTCGAAACTGTCTGTCGCGGTCTGGCCACTCATCTGGAAGGGCGGGTGCTGACCACTGTTGAGGTTCGCCGTCCGGACCTGCGTTTTCCGCTGCCCGAAGGTCTGGGCGGGCGTTTGCAGGGACGCCGGGTCGAAAGCATTTCCAGACGGGCAAAATATATCCGGATGTTTCTGGATGACGGTCAGGTGCTGGTCGCTCATCTCGGCATGAGCGGGCGGATGGTCATTGACCGGGCAGATGGCGGCATTGCGCCGGAAAAGCACGATCATATCATTTTCACGACGGAAGATGGCGACCGGGTGCGGTTTTGTGACCCCCGGAGGTTCGGCTATATGGACCTGATCGCAGGCGCGGACCTGGATAATCATGCCTATTTCAGGGATATCGGGCCGGAACCACTGGGTAATGCCTTCAACGGGCCTTATCTCGCGGCCCGGCTGGAGGGCCGGAAGACGCCCATCAAGTCAGCCCTGCTGGATCAGCGGATCGTCGCCGGCCTGGGCAATATCTATGTCTGCGAGGCGCTGTATCACGCGGGAATCTCGCCACGGCGGCAGGCGGCAAATGTGGGGCTGGTCCGGGCTGAGAAACTTGTCCCGGCGATCAAACAGGTGCTGGAACGGGCCATTGCCGCCGGTGGATCCTCTCTCCGGGATTATGTTCAGGCAAGCGGTGAGCTTGGATATTTCCAGCATGACTGGGCGGTTTATGGCCGTGAGGGAGAGAGTTGCCCCGGCTGTCGCAAGGAAGCCACACCCTGTCAGGTTCATCGCATTGTGCAGTCCGGCCGGTCGAGTTTCTATTGTGCAAAGCGGCAGCGGTGATGTATCAGATCGGCCCATGCTGACCAGAAGGTCCCTAATTACCGCGCTCACAGTGATCGCCGCCGGTTTCGCGATCCCCGCTGACGGTGCAGAGAACGACCAGTTCCTGTCTGTCATTGAGGATATGCCGCTGATGCCGGGCCTGATCGAAGTGGCCGATGCTGCAACCGTGTTCGAGACCACGCGCGGCAGAATTGTCGAAGCATGGGCGGAAGGGGACGCGGCGATGTCTGCGATTACCGACTTCTATGATGCAACATTGCCACAACTCGGCTGGAGCCGTCTTGCCGCCGGCAGTTACCGGCGCGAGGGAGAAACGCTCACGATTGAGCAGATCAGCGGGGGCGCGCCAACGACTGTCCGGTTCACGCTGACGCCGGACTGATTGCGGAGCGCCCTGCACCACGAGGTTATTCAAAGGAAAAGCACATCATGGCTTACGAGAACATTACTGCAGAGAAAAAGGGCAAGGTCGGGGTTGTTACCCTGAACCGCCCGAAGGCGCTGAATGCGCTTTCATCGCCTCTGATCCGTGAACTCGCCAAGGCACTGGATGATTTTGAGGCGGACACGGAAATCGGATGCATTGTCATTACCGGCAGCGAGAAGGCTTTCGCCGCTGGTGCGGACATCAAGGAAATGCAGCCGAAGACCTATATGGATGTCTATAAGGAAGACTTCATCACCGTTGACTGGGGCCGTGTGGCGGAATGCCGCAAGCCCGTCATTGCGGCGGTTGCCGGTTATGCGCTGGGCGGCGGTTGTGAAGTCGCGATGATGTGCGATTTCATCATTGCTGCGGATAATGCGAAATTCGGTCAGCCTGAAATTACCATCGGAACCATTCCCGGTTCCGGGGGCACCCAGCGTCTGACCCGCTTTGTGGGCAAGTCAAAGGCCATGGAAATGTGCCTGACCGGCCGCATGATGGATGCCGAGGAAGCCGAGCGTGCGGGGCTGGTAAGCCGGATCGTGCCGCTGGCGGATCTGATGGATGATGTCATGAAGACCGCGGAAACCATTGCCAATCTGTCGCTGCCTTCCGTGCTGATGGCAAAAGAGTCGGTGAACCGGGCCTATGAGACGACCCTGGAAGAAGGGGTGCGCTTTGAACGGCGTCTGTTCCATTCGACTTTTTCGACGGAAGATCAGAAGGAAGGGATGGCGGCCTTCATTGAAAAGCGCCGTCCGAGTTTTAAACACCAGTAATTCAGGCCTTCATCGCTTGACGGTGCCCGGGGCGGTCTGTATAAGCCCGCCTCCGGCTAAGAACGCTGATACAGGATAAACACATGGCCAATCATAAGTCGTCGAAGAAGCGCATCCGCACAAACGGTCGTCGCACCGATGTGAATATTGCGCGCCGCGCCCGCATTCGTACCTTCGTGAAGAAGGTCGAAATGGCACTGGACGCTGGCGATCAGGCCGCCGCTGCGGCAGCCCTGAAAGAAGCCCAGCCCGAAATGATGCGTGGCGTCAGCCGCGGCATCTTTCACGCGAACACGGTAGCGCGGAAAATTTCCCGCCTGTCGAACCGGGTGAAGACGCTCGGCGCTTAATACGTGCATATATTGGCGATCTTCTAACGCCGACGAGTTCAAGGCGCTGCAATTGCAGCGCCTTTTTTCGTTCTCGCCGGTGATGGTTGTCACATCCCTTAAATGACGTTTATGCAAGCCCCTTTTGGTCATTTTAAAGCCAAGTGACGGGGTCAAAATGACCTTTTCAAAGTCAAGAATTTTATTTGGATCATAGCCGGATTCAGCCGTTGCGCGGCTCACGGACCGCAGATAGTCTGCTCTTCATCGGAGGCGCAATGCCTCTGTCGCCAAAATGTAGTCGACTCGGATCTTTTTAGAAAAAATGCCGTGCGGCTGTGTTTTGGGTGAGATGTCTGAGGAGAAGAGTACCGGTCGTCTGTCTGAATTCTTTAAGTCTTGGGCTTCCTAGTCTTTGCATCGGATAGTTGAACCAAAAGTTGAATGCAGGCTTATTTGCCATTGGTCTCCGGATTGGGGTCCGGAGTCCTTGGGGAACATTTAAATCTGTGTTTGCCGGGATTTTTTCCGGATGTCTTGAACGGTGCCTGTCCGGCGGGTCACCGAAGTTGAATGTTAACGTTGTGTATGCTGACGGATTGCCGACTGTCGGATGCGCGCAGGGGAAGACGGAATAGAATGGAGCGAGCTCGCAACGATCTGGCAATTGAATCCCAGTGGGTGCAAATCCGGGGGCAACTCAAGAAGGAATTTGGTGATGCCGCTTTCAGAAGCTGGCTGAAGCCGATGTCCCTCGCCGAGGTTCGTAACAGTGGGGTAGTACGTGTTGCCGCTCCGACAAGGTTCATGCGGGACTGGGTTGCTTCAAATTACGCCGCGCGTATCGAAGAGCTCTGGCGTGACGAGAATCCGAAAATCAAGGGTGTGGAAGTTATTGTCCGTCCCGGTCGCGCCGAAGATGTGGCCCGGCTGGAGAGCGAGGATGATGATGCGGGAAGCAAGCCTGCGTCTGCGCCGCTGCCGGACAGTGCCCCTGCCTCTGCCTATCGCCCGTCTGCGCGATATGATGAACGTACGGATATCAGCGCTTCGCTTGATCCGCGTTTTACCTTCGACAGTTTTGTCGTCGGCAAGCCGAACGAGTTTGCCTATGCGGCGGCGCAGCGTGTGGCCGAGGCCGGTGCGGTTACTTTCAATCCCCTGTTTCTGTATGGCGGTGTCGGATTGGGCAAAACCCATCTGATGCATGCCATCGCCTGGCATATTCAGAAACTCGCGCCGCATCGCAGCGTTGTGTATCTGTCGGCTGAAAAATTCATGTATCGCTTTATCCGGGCATTGCGTGAGCGCAATACGATGGATTTCAAGGAGCAGTTCCGCTCGGTCGATGTGCTGATGATTGACGATGTACAGTTCATCGGCGGCAAGGATTCGACCCAGGAAGAATTTTTCCACACCTTCAATGCGCTTGTCGATCAGGGCCGTCAGATCGTTATTTCCGCCGACAAGTCACCGGCGGCGCTGGAAGACATGGAAGAGCGGTTGCGCTCACGTCTGGGCTGCGGGCTGGTTGCCGACATCCATTCCACGACCTATGAGCTTCGTCTGGGCATTCTGCAGTCCAAGGCGGAGAAGATGGGCGTGCCGGTGCCGGACAAGATCATGGAATTCCTGTCTCACAAGATCACATCGAATGTGCGTGAGCTTGAAGGTGCCCTGAACCGGGTGATTGCCCATTCCCAGCTGGTTGGTCGCGAGATCACGCTGGAGACCGTTCAGGATGTTCTGCACGATCTGCTGCGGGCAAATGACCGGCGGGTGACGATCGAGGAGATCCAGAAGCGGGTTGCCGAACATTTCAATATCAAGTTCGCGGAGATGGTTTCTGCCCGTCGGGCCCGCGCTGTGGCCCGTCCGCGCCAGATCGCGATGTATCTGTCGAAGCATCTGACCGCCCGTTCCCTGCCGGAAATTGGCCGGCATTTCGGTGGTCGCGACCATACAACGGTCATGCATGCGGTGAAGAAAGTCGACGAACTTCGGGCCGCTGATCCAAGCTTTGCCGAAGACGTGGAACTGCTTCGGCGCATGCTGGAAAGCTAAAGGCCGGAAAGCGGCTGTTAGCTGCCGGTTTCCGCCTGCTTTCGCTTTTGACTTCGGTGATTTCTGGTATAGTCCGACTCGTCAGGCCAGTGACGAACGGCTTGGTCCTGCGGCCTGTTCAGGGGTCGGGGTTCCGATAACCACAAAGCATCCGAGACGCAATGAAACTGACGATCGAACGGGCGACGCTACTCAGGTCTCTCTCACATGTGCAGAGTGTCGTTGAACGGCGTAACACAATTCCCATCCTGTCCAATGTAAAGCTGTCGGCGGATCGTGATTCGCTGAGCCTGACGGCGACTGACATGGATATTGATATTGTCGAAACCACGCCGGCAACGGTGACGACGGACGGGGCGACAACGGCGCCGGCTCATACGCTGTATGACATTGTCCGCCGGTTGCCGGATGGCAGCCAGGTTGAGATCGAAGCGGTGGGTGAAAACCTGACCCTGCGCAGCGGCCGGTCGAAGTTCTCGCTGCCCTGTCTGCCGACAGATGATTTCCCGGCGACGACCAGCAATGACCTACCGCACCAGTTTGAGCTGGCTGCCGCTGATCTGCGGGCACTGATTGACCGCACGCATTTCGCCATCTCGACGGAAGAAACCCGGTATTACCTCAACGGTATCTATCTGCATGCAACGGAAAGCAACGGCGAGCCCGTGCTGCGTGCGGTTGCCACCGACGGTCATCGCCTGGCCCGTGTTGAGACCCCGATGCCGGACGGCGCGTCTGAAATGCCGGGCGTGATTGTGCCCCGCAAGACGGTCGCCGAATTGCGCAAGCTGATTGATGAAACCGGTACGGTGCTCTCGATCAGCCTGTCTGATACGCGTATTCGTTTCGCCTTCGACAAGGCGGTGCTCAGCTCGAAGCTGATTGATGGCACCTTCCCGGATTATCAGCGGGTCATTCCTGCAGATAACGACAAGCAGATGAGTGTTGACCGGCGCAGTCTGGTTGATGCGGCTGGCCGTGTTTCAGCCATTTCGACCGAGAAATCGCGGGCGATCAAGCTGGAGGTTCAGCCTTCCAATCTCATTCTGTCGGCAACCAGCCCGGATAACGGGTCGGCCACGGAAGAGGTCGAGATTGATTATGATTCAACCGCGATCGAGATCGGCTTCAATTCGCGCTATATGCTCGACATTCTCGATCAGATCAAAGGCGATCATGCATCTTTTCTGATGTCCGATGCGTCCTCGCCTACCATTGTCAGCGATAGCGGCGATGCTTCGGCGCTCTATGTGCTGATGCCGATGAGGGTGTGACGGTTTGGGATATGCCGATCCGGCCAACCGCGTTGATGACACGGCCCTGCCGCTGTCCATGACCGGACCTTCGGGGGGGCTGTCGGTTGACGATGTCACGGTAACGAATTTTCGTTGTTATGGCTTCGCCCGGTTGAAGGTGGCAGGACAGACAACGGTGCTGTTCGGATCAAACGGTGCCGGCAAGACGAACATGCTGGAAGCGATATCGCTGCTGTCACCGGGACGTGGTTTGCGGCGCGCAAAAATTGGCGATGTGTTGCGCAAGGATGCCGCGGAGACCGAAACCTGGGGTGTTTCCGCCGGAATTCGTACTGCTGCAGGCGAGATGAAAATTGGTACGGCCCGTGAAGTGACGGGCGATGGCCGTGAGCGCCGGGTGGTTGCGATTGATGGCGAGCCGGTCAAGGCACAGGCTGATCTTGGCCGCCATCTTGGCATGCTCTGGCTGACACCGCAGATGGACCGGCTGTTTATCGAAGGTGCTGGCGAACGCCGGCGGTTTCTGGATCGGATGGTTTTTGGTGCTGATCCGGAACATGCCTCGCGGGTCAATGCCTATGAAAATGCGATGCGCCAGCGGAACCGGTTGTTGCGCGAGGGTCGGGTCGACCCGGCATGGGTTGCGGCGATTGAAGAGACGATGGCCGGCCTCGGGATTGCGATTGCGGCTGCGCGTCAGGATATCGTGACTCGGCTGGCGAACCTCGCCGCGGATCAGGAATCCAGTGCGTTTCCGACGGCACTGCTGTCCTATGATTGTGAGACGGCGGGGCTGTTGCAGGATCGCCCGGCCCTTGATGCGGAACTGGCGCTGAAAGCGCGGTTGTTTTCGAACCGGTCGCTGGATGCCGCCGCCGGTGTGACCACATTCGGCCCGCATCGGGCCGATCTTGCGGTGCGGTTCGCCGCAAAAGACATGCCGGCAGCAGATTGCTCAACCGGTGAACAGAAGGCGCTGCTGATCGGTATCGTACTGGCGAATGCCAGAATGCAGGCGCGGCTGCGCGGATTTGCGCCGCTGCTGTTGCTGGACGAAGTTTGTGCCCATCTCGATGAAGGTCGGCGTGCGGCCCTGTTTGACGAAATTGACGAGATCGGTGCCCAGGCGTTTCTGACCGGCGCAGATCGTGTTCAGTTCAGTGCGCTGGAACGGCGCGCCTGTTTCGTGCGTATAGAAGATGCGACCCTTTACCCCCAACCGGATAGCTGAAGATCATGACTGGTGAAGAAAATACACCCCTGCCCATAGACCCGGAAGCTTATGATGCCGGATCGATCAAGGTTCTGCGTGGGCTCGAAGCGGTGCGCAAGCGACCCGGCATGTATATCGGTGATACCGATGACGGCTCGGGCCTGCATCATATGGTCTATGAAGTCGTCGATAATGCGATTGATGAGGCGCTGGCCGGACATTGCGATCTGGTGACCGTAACACTCAATGGTGACGGTTCCGTGACAGTGACCGATAATGGTCGCGGTATCCCCGTTGATATGCATGAGGAAGAGGGTGTGTCTGCGGCGGAAGTCATCATGACCCAGCTTCATGCCGGCGGTAAGTTTGACCAGAATTCCTACAAGGTTTCCGGCGGTCTGCACGGCGTTGGCGTCTCGGTTGTAAACGCGCTGTCAGATTATCTGGAACTGCGGATTTTCCGGGACGGCAAGGAACATGCCGTTCGTTTCGAACATGGCGATACGGTTGACCATCTGCGTGTTGTCGGCCCGGCAAATGGCCAGAAGGGGACGCATGTTACCTTCATGCCGGCCAGCACAACCTTCACCATGACGGAATTCGATTTTCCGACGCTGGAACACCGTCTGCGGGAACTGGCGTTCCTGAATTCCGGTGTGGCGCTGAAGCTGACGGATTCCCGTGGCGTGGAAGACACCGTCGTCGACCTGCATTACGAGGGCGGGCTGGCTTCTTTCGTCGAGTATCTGGACCGCAACAAGACATCGGTGACAGAGGGTGCCATCGTTGCTTTCGGTGAGAAGGACGGTATTACCGTTGAGGTCGCGCTGCAGTGGAACGAAAGCTACCACGAGAGCATGCACTGCTTTACGAACAATATTCCGCAGCGGGACGGCGGTACGCACCTCGCCGGTTTCCGTGGCGCGCTGACCCGTACGATCAATAATTACGCGACGAATTCGGGTCTGGCGAAGAAGATGAAGGTCTCGATCTCCGGCGATGATGCCCGTGAGGGGATGACATGTGTCCTGTCGGTCAAGGTGCCGGATCCGAAGTTCTCGTCACAGACCAAGGATAAGCTGGTCTCGTCAGAGGTCCGGCCGATTGTGGAATCGGTTGTGGGTGAAAAGCTCGACCAGTGGTTCGAGGAACATCCAAAAGAGACCATGAAGATCATCGGCAAGATTGTCGAAGCCGCCGCCGCCCGTGAGGCCGCGCGCAAGGCACGCGAACTGACCCGCCGCAAGGGTGCGCTGGATATCTCGTCGCTGCCCGGAAAGCTGGCGGATTGTCAGGAGCGTGACCCTGCGAAATCCGAACTGTTCCTGGTCGAGGGTGATTCCGCCGGTGGCTCTGCCAAACAGGGGCGTGATCGCTCGAATCAGGCGATCCTGCCGCTGCGGGGTAAAATTCTCAATGTGGAGCGGGCGCGGTTCGACAAGATGCTGTCTTCCGCCGAAATCGGCACCCTGATCACGGCGCTCGGCACCGGTATCCGGGATGATTTCAATATTGAGAAATGCCGCTACCACAAGATTGTCATCATGACCGATGCTGACGTCGATGGCAGTCATATCCGGACCCTGTTGCTGACCTTCTTCTATCGTCAGATGCCGCAACTGATCGAGAAGGGATATCTTTATATTGCTCAGCCGCCGCTCTATCGCGCCAAGAAAGGCAATTCCGAGCAGTATCTCAAGGATGAGAAATCACTCGGTGACTTCCTGGTCGATACGGGTATTCACGAGGCTGGCCTTACCCTGAATGACGGAACGCAGATCCGGGGTACCGACCTGCGGGCGATCGTGAATACAGCACGGGAGGCGAAAGGGCTGCTGGATGCAATCAGCCGGCATATGCCGGTACGGATTGCAGAACAGGCCGCGATTGCCGGGGCGCTGAATGCTGAAATGCTGAACGACACCGAGAAGGGTGCGGCCGTCGCGGGTTATATAGCCACGCGCCTGAATGCACTGGAAAGCGAATATGAGAAGGGCTGGGCCGGTGTCTCGGAAACAGATGGCCGTCTTATTTTCTCGCGCACGCTCCGTGGTGTGACGGAACGCTATGCGATTGATGCGTCCCTGATCCGCAGCAGTGAAGCCCGGCGTCTCGACATGCTGGCTGCTCAGTTGCAGGAATTCTTCGCCCAGCACGGGACGTTCTTCGCGAAAGATATGGAGCGGCGGATTGTCGGCCCGATTGATCTGGTCGAAACCGTCATGGAAGTTGGCCGCAAGGGCATCGCGGTTCAGCGTTACAAAGGGCTGGGCGAGATGAACCCGGATCAGCTCTGGCAGACGACGCTGGATCCGAATGCGCGGACCCTGTTGCAGGTGAAGGTCTCGATCGCGGATGAAGCGGATGAAATCTTCTCGACCCTGATGGGTGATGTGGTTGAACCGCGACGTGATTTCATTCAGACCAACGCCCTGAAGGTTGCGAACCTCGACGTTTAACCGAGCTTGCGGATGATATCTTCTGCCGCCTGCCTGCCGGACAGCCAGGCGGCAGTTGCCTGCGTGGCCCACTCCGGAATCACCGCCTCGCCGGCAAAGAAAAGCCGTTCTGCAACGGGCTGGCTGAGGGCTTGCCGGCTTTTCAGATTGCCGGGGGTGGCTGCGGCATAAGCACCGAGCGCCCAGGGGTCATCAGCCCAGTTCGTTAGATGCGTTTTGCGGACGGCCTTGCGGATATCGGAGCCAAAGACGGAGATCAGACCTTCCAGAGCTGCTTCAGTCGCGTCCTGATCCGTCAGCTTGTGCAGATCGCGGGCGTCCTCGCCGCCTGAAAAGGCAATCACCAGATCGGAGCCGAAAGGTTTCAGCAGATAATCCCAGATCATCGCTGTCTCGCTGCCCTGAACATAGAGGGTGTTTGTATCTGCATCCGTGATGCTGCCGGGCGCCAGCAGAAAACCGGTTTTCTCCAGCACGCCCATCGGCAGGGTCGTGATGGCGCTGTGTTTCCATTCCGGAAGCGCGGGCACAAAACGGAGATGCCCGGAAGCCAGCACGCCGGATGAGACGGTAATGACAATTGTTCGCGCCGTGAGGGTGCCCCAGGTGCCGGAGACGGCAACCGCATCGCCGCTCCAGTCGATCAGGTCGACGGGTTTCCCGAGTTCCACATCGACACCGCCAATACCGTCCAGAATGGCTTTGGCCATCCCGCGGGGGACCATGTATTCAACGCCGGTACCTTCCTGTACATTTACATCGGCGACCGACAGGGAACTGGTTTCGACACCGGCTTCCAGCGGGCCGAGACGGGCATGGGCAAGACGGTCGAACCGGTCATTTGGCGGGGACAACTCAGCGACTGACATGTCCCGCTCACCGCTCCAGCTTTCCAGACGGTCCTGCAGCATGCCATAGGCTTCTCCCGCGCTGGCATAGTCGCCGTCGCTTGCTTCCTGACCATCGAAATGCAGCCAGATGTCACGGCTGCCTTCATCCTGAACGTCGTAACCCGCCCCCCGGACAAGATCGGTCAGCGGGTTGATGTCAGCGCTATGCAGCCAGGCGCAGCCATGATCATAGGGGATGCCGAAGGTCTTGCTTTCGGTATAGGCCCGTCCGCCGATACGCGACCGGGCTTCCAGAACGGTCACCGAATAGCCCTGTTCCCGAAGCAGGCGGGCAGCCGTAATACCGGCAATGCCGGCCCCGATGACCACCACATCCCGGTCGGCGGAACGGGATGAGCGCAGCGGCAGAGCCGACAGACCGCTGGTCGCAGCAGCAGTGCCAAGGAAGTGACGGCGCGAGACTTTCGGTTTTTCAGACATGTCTGTTTATCAGGTCAGTACTGACGGTTCAGTCCGGGCATCTGACGGCGGCGCATCTCGGATGCCAGCAGGGTTTCGACATGACGGCCCTGAAACAACTGAATGCCGCATCGGTGGCCGAACTCAATGGCATCATTGTTGTCACAACGGCAGAGAATCACCCGCATGGCACCGTTGCGCTGAACGATGTCGCGGATTTTCTCCGGGGCGTCACTGTTGCTGGCTGCGGCCGCGCGCGGATCCCAGACGATCTTGAACATATCCGCCCCCAGCCGCTCGCGATCAATGAAGGGCAGGGTCATCTGCGTCAGGCCGTCAATGCAGATGCGATAGCCGCGTTCATGGGTGAAGTCCCGGGCGAACATATAGGCACCGAGATCACCAAAGATATCGACCTGCTGCAACTCGATGACAATGGACCCCCGCATGCCGGCCTTCACATTGTCGTCGAAGCTGAGAAACTCCTGAGACAGCAGGGTCGCAATATTGAGGTTGATCGAGATGTCGCCGGTGATCGAGCGGTCATCATTCTTGTTGAGCAGTGACAGCATCCGCCGGTCCAGGGTCTCCGTCAGATGTTGAAACAGCCAGCGGCTGGAGACCATGTTGACGTCCGGCAGCAAGGTATTGCGGAGGTCGGAAATGGAAATGAACAGCTCGGAAAAGACCGGTTGCGGCGGGGCCTGACCCACAATGGCGCAGACGGACTGTCGCCGCATCATGTTCGACAGGTCGGCGCGGCTGAGAGATTCCTCTACCTTGGCGAGGACCTCCGGCGTCATGTCCGTCCCTCTTGGCCGGTCATCAAACTTGGCGACTGCCTGTTCGGCTTCTTCCAGGACCCGGCGTTCGCGCTCTTCGTGAACGAATTGCTGCGCCAGCTTCAGAACCTGCTCATATTCCTGCTCGATATTGTACCAGGTCAGAAAATCCGCTGCTTCTCCGGAAAGGTCTTTCGACAGCAGTGAATCTTCGCTGAACAGAAAACGGATTCGCACCAGTGCAGATTCTGCTTCATCCATCGCCTCCATCTTGAAGACGAAAAACAGATCGGTATTGCTCAGGGTGAATATCTGGCCCATCCGGTTGCGAATCAGGGTCTCAAAGGCGTTTGCCGCAATCCGGACATGGTTTTCGCGCCGGTTCTCAGCCCGCAGGCGCGAGATATGAATATGCACGGCACGTCGCCCGGCCCGGTGGCGTTCCAGCCGGTGGACATAATCCAGCAACAGGTTTTCCTGGCTTGGCAGAACGGACTGCTGGGTTTTCGGCTGAGTTGCCATGATTTCAGCCCTCCGTCCGTTTCGGGCGCATCAGCTTTGGTGCGGTGATTTCGCGCACGGCGTTCAGCATCGGCGGATTCGGACATTCACGGGGCAGGGAGCCGCCGATGGCGCTGCGCCGGGTAACGCATTGCTGCAACGTGCACATCTGGCTTTTTTCGCAGGCGGCCATGGTCGTCGCCCCCAGCATGGCATCAATATACCGCCCCTGGAATTTCGTCAGTCCGAGGTCAATACCCCAGCGTACGGCATGTTCCGAGTCACAGCGTGACAACAGCACCCGCTCGCGGCCAACACGGTCGAGCAGCAGGGCAAACTCCTCGGCCCGGTCACCGATCAGCAGGTCCTTGACCTCGTTCGACCAGATGATCTTGACGATATCCGGTTCGAGTTCGCCGGGATCAATGAACTGTAGTGCGAGATGGTTGATGCCATCAACAATCACAGTAAAGCCGGCATCCCGGATAACCTTCCGTGCCCGGGTATATTCGGCGAGGTCGGCGAAGATATCGATGGGCTGCAACTCGACCAGTACACGGGCGCCCCCGTTATCCTGCAGCCTGTCGCAAAACACCTGAAACTCATCGGACAGAACGGTTGGTATGTTCAGATTGAGACTCATGCCCTCACTGGTCAGCGGAATACGCGACATGACCGACAGCATCCGGCGGTCCAGCGTCAGCGACAGATGCTGGAACAGCCAGCGGTCGGACAGCAGGTTGACCTCCGGCGCGACGGTGCGCTGGAGGTCCATGACGGAAACCGTGTATTCCTCGAACATGATACGGGCAGACCCCTGCACCATGGCGATATCAACGGCAGCCTGCTTGCGGATAATTCCGGCAATGTTGAGTTTCTGCAGCGCAAGATCGACCTTGGCCAGCCGGTCAGGATCCATCCCTTCCAGTTCGGCGGGCTGGTTTGCCTTGCGGGCACGGGCCTTGCGCGGATTGCGTTCTTCAGAGGCCAGCTCGGCAACGATACGCAGCCAGATTTCGTATTCCTGCAGCAGGTTGTACCAGGTGCAGAAACGGTCTTCACCGGAGACCGGGTCGGCAAAGGCGATGGGATCTTCATGAAACAGGGCGCGGAGCTTGTAGACGGATTCGTCAATATCGGCCATGCGGGTGTTCTTGGTCACCAGCATGATGTCGAGGTTGCCCAGCAGAAAGACCTGCGCGTCCATACGGGTGACGAGATGATCGAAGGTCCGCGTGGCGATCCGGATGAACTGTTCACGGCGGGGATGGGGGCGAAGGTCGGACAGGTGAATATGCACGGCGAAACGGCCCTGGCGGTCCTTGGCGATCCGGCGCGCGGTATCGACCAGAGAAGCTTCCTGGCTTTTCAGTTCATCATTTTCCCGCGACTGCACCGCGTAGGGTGACAGTACCATCTCGATATTCCCCGCAACTGACCGGGTTATTCTTCCCGGACAGACCTAACATAGTCCAGAGTGGGCGGTCATTAAACGGTCAGATACCATTTGAAACCGAAAGAAATGCAATAGATGAAGCCTATTCCGGGCAGCGGACCCTGAAACGCGGGTTTGAAGGGGCAAATCGGTGGTGGTAACGTCGTCTTCCTTTTCAGAAGTGAGACGAAAATCCTGATGCTGCAACGACGCAAGGTTCTGGTTACCGGCGGGGCCGGATTCCTGGGCTCGCACCTCTGTGCACGACTGCTGGATGATGGTTGTGATGTCCTCTGTGTCGACAACCTGTTTACGGGATCGCGCGATAACATCCTGCCATTGCTGCAGAATCCGCATTTTGAGTTCATGCGCCATGACGTGACCTTTCCGCTCTATGTGGAAGTTGACGAGATCTACAATCTCGCCTGTCCCGCCTCACCGGTGCATTATCAGGCCGATCCGGTACAGACCACGAAGACCACTGTGCATGGCGCGATCAACGTGCTGGGTCTGGCAAAACGCACAGGCGCGAAGATCTTTCAGGCATCGACCAGCGAAGTCTACGGTGACCCGGAAATTCATCCGCAGCCCGAAAGCTATCGTGGAAACGTCAATCCCATCGGCCCGCGTGCCTGTTATGATGAGGGAAAACGCTGCGCAGAAACCCTGTTCTTCGACTATTTCCGTCAGCATAAACTGCCGATTCGCGTTGCCCGTATATTCAACACCTACGGCCCTAACATGCATCCGAATGATGGCCGTGTGGTTTCCAATTTCATTATTCAGGCCCTGACGGGTGAGCCGATCACCATTTATGGTGAGGGCAATCAGACCCGGTCTTTCTGTTACGTGGATGACCTGATTGAAGGCTTCGTCCGGCTGATGACCCGACCGGATAATGTGACCGGCCCGATGAATCTTGGCAATCCGGGAGAGTTCACGATCCGTGAGCTTGCCGAACTGGTGATTGACCTGACCGGGTCGTCTTCGGAACTGGTGTTCCGGCCACTGCCGGAAGACGATCCGATGCAGCGCTGCCCGGATATCAGCTTTGCAAAGGCGGAACTGGGCTGGAATCCCACCGTTCCGCTGCGTGACGGGCTGGGCCGCACGATTGCCTATTTCGACCGTTTGCTGGCCGCGCAACCGGAGGACTGATGATGCAGGGTATCGACCGATGGCTGGCCGGCGAAGTGGCCGGAAAATCAACCTTCATGGTTCCGCTGGGTGAACGGCTGGAACTGATTGAACGGATACTGGATCAGCTGAAGACGGATGATATCAGCGACCCGTCTTTCGCCAGATCCCCTGAACTTCTGGCACCGCTTTTACAGGCGCTCAAACCTGTCAGGGACAGCCTGATGGATGGTAAAGGCGTTGTTGTCCTCACAGGCGTCCCCGTCGACCGGTGGTCGGTTGAACAGACCGCCCGTGCCTTTCGTCTGATCGGGGCCTGCTTCGGACATGCGGTTTCACAGAGCCGCCTTGGCGACCGGCTGGGGCATGTCACCGATGTATCCGGCACCAATCCGAATGAACGCGGCTACCGGACCAGCCGTGAGCTGCGGCTGCATACGGATGCAAATGATCTGGTTGGTCTGCTTTGTGTTCGTCAGGCCCGTACCGGCGGGCTGTCCCGCCTGACCAATGCGTTGTCTGTACATGATGCCATGCAACAGCAGGCGCCGGACCTGCTGGCCGAACTATACCGGGGATTTCCCTATCACTGGCGCGGGGAACAGCCGCCGGGCGAACCGGAAATCACCGATTACCGGGTGCCGGTATTTTCAGAATCCGCAGGACGGGTCAGCTGCGTTTATCTGCGTGAGCATATCACCTGGGCGGCTGAGGACGGGCATCCCCTGACCGACCGGCAGCAGGCGGCGCTGGTCTTGTTTGATGAACTGGCGGACAGCCCCGAACATTGCCTGCATTTTGCTCTGGAGCCGGGCGAGGCCTTGTTTTTCAACAATCTGACCACCCTGCATGCCCGCACGGCCTATGACGACTGGGATACGGCCGACCGCAAGCGTCTGCTGCTGCGCCTGTGGATCCGGGCTGATAATGCCCGTCCGGTCGTGCCGGAGATCGACAGGTTTTATCCGGTGGATGGTATTGCGATGGAAGCAGATGCCTCGACGATTTACGAGCGGAAAAGCGCCCGTCTTTAGAACCCGAACTGTCCGGCAATCCGGTTCGCCCAGCCACGATAACCTCTGCCGGATTTTCCTGCCGGCCTGTCGCCCAGTACCCAGTCTGCCACGGGAACGAAGAAGCCGGTTTTCCGGCGGTTCAGGATTTCTCCGGGCAGCAGCGGGCGGGCGCTTCTGGCCATGTTCTGTTTGCCGGGCCGCTGGCCGCTGGCGGTGAGCCTGCGGATATGCCGGAACAGGACCGGATCGACCAGAGGAACCCGGATTTCCAGCCCATGTGCCATACCGGCCCAGTCTGCATCCCGCAGCAACTGGTTCTGCATGTACCAGCCTGTCTCCAGTGCCTGAATCTGATCTGTCAGATTATCAATACCGGTACGGGTTGCCCGGAGGCGCTGTTCGATGGCAAGCATGCCAAGTCCTTCTGCGGCCATGTCCGGGTCCATGACCTGATCCAGCTCCCACGGCATGCGCAGGGCGCGGCGCAGCAGCCAGGCCCCCTCGGTTGTGCCACCATATTCAAACAGGCCGGAGATTTTCGGCGACCGCCCACGGAGCGGCAGGGCGCCGATAACATGACGGGCAGCAACGCCGAGCTTGCGTGACCCCAGCGCCATACGCGCCAGCCGTCTGATTTTCGGGACATCCGTGAAGGTGTCATAACCGCAGAACATCTCGTCTCCGCCAAGGCCGGAGAGCGCAACTTTCAGGCCCGCCCGCCGGGCGGCGCGGCTGACAAACCAGACATTCACCCCGTCGATGGTCGGCTGATCCATATCGGCTGTGATGGTTTCTGCATTGTCAGCAAATTCACGGGCAGATACCCGCTGGATATCATGGTCGCAGCCGTAATGACGTGCGGCAAGGGTTGCCAGCGGTACTTCGTCACGGGGCGTGTCGGCAAATTCCTCAAAACCCAGAGTGATGGCCCGGGCCGGATCGCCGGAAATTTCTGAAACCAGACCGGCGATGGTGGTTGAATCCAGTCCGGCGGACAGGAACAGCCCGACCGGGACATCGGCGACCAGATGGGCGGCGGCACTGTCACGCAATGCCGATGCCAGATCACCTTCGCCGGCACCCGGTCCGTTGATCTCTGTAGCCAGATCGAAAAACTTGCGGGGAGATGACGCCCCGTTGCGGCCAACAACCATGCTGGTTCCGGCCGGCAAGGCGATGATGCCCTGCCAGATGGTGAAGGGATCGGGGACACTGCCCAGCAGATGAAATCCGACCGCACCCGCCGCGGAGATATGACTGTCAACTTCCGGCCGTTCCGAGAGCGCCCGGGCAGAAGAGGCAACGCGAATTGTTTTGCCATCATCCGCAAGATACAGCGGTTTGATACCGAAGGGGTCGCGGGCCAGTATCATCTCGTGACGCTTCGGGTCCCAGATAGCGATGGCAAACATGCCTCGGAGCTTCGTGAAAGCGTCGATACCGTCGCGCTGATAGAGGCGCAGGATCACTTCTGTATCGCATTCAGTGTGGAACCGGATGCCGGCGGCCTGCAATTCACTTCGCAGCGCCTGGTAATTATAAATCTCGCCGTTATAGGTGATGACCGGATCATCGGGGCCGCCAGCCAGCATCGGCTGATGCCCGGAAGGACTGAGGTCAATGATGGCGAGGCGGCGATGTCCCAGACCAATCCGGTTGTTGGCGGACATCCAGTCGCCCGCGCCATCCGGCCCGCGTTTGGCCATGCGGTCACGGACAGCAATCAGCTCTGCCAGTGCGACCGGTGGCGCATCCGGGTGGTAGGCGAATATTGCGTTAATTCCACACATGACCGGCTTATAAACCGGCGCGGAAGACAGCGAAAGCGGATGCTTGGCAGGCTGGCATTAACACTGTCAGCATATTGTTGCGCCGGTGATTGTATATCGACAGTATCATTGCTGCTTCAAAGGGAGTTTCTGTAGTGAGTGAACGGATCTTGTCCGGTGATAAGCGGAGCCTCCGGCTGATACTGGCTGCCTTCTATATTGCCGTTACCGCCGGGGCCGTGAGTTTCGCTGTGACCCGCTTTCTGGACTATGAGTCTCAGCTTCAGGACAAGGCGATGATCAACGCCCGGAAGGTCGCCGGTGATCTGGATGACGTCATCAATAATGCGGCAACGGTCGTCGCATTGCTGCAGCGGCTGGCGATTGATCTTCATGAAAGCAGGCCGCCTTTCGCCCCGCCGACCGATCTGTTCCTTGCCCTGCAGGAAGACGCGAACGGGCATTTCAATCTGGACCATCCGGCCCGCGGGTTCAGCCCGTCACTGGTCGGCAATATGACAGGGGTCGGCCCGCTCACCGGTCGCAAGGATGACTTCATGGCCGAGATGGAGATGGCGCTGGCCCTGCGCACGGTCTTTCGTCTGGCCCGTGAGAGACAGCCGGATATTCCCTGGGTCTATTACACTTCTCTGAACCGCTTTCAGCTGGTCTATCCATGGGTGCCATCAACCTGGGTTGCCTATTCCGACAAGGTGCTTGAATCAGAACGGTTTGCGGCGGGTGCGCCGGAGAGGAACCCGGAAAAAGGCGAGTTTCTGACGCGGGTTTATGAAGACAACGGGGGGCAGGGGCCGGTCATCACCATTGGACGTCCGATCTATCTGGAAGACCGTTTTGCGGGAGTCGTCGCCGTCGATCTGGCATTGCGCCAGCTTAACCGCTTCATCGAGGCGTTTCCGGAGCAATATGGCAGACTGATTCTGAGCGAGCGGGACGGGAATGTTTTCCTGCCGGTGGGCAGCCAGCTCAGCAGAGCAGATCATGAGATCGCCCTGCCACTGAATGCAGCGGACTGGACCCTGTATCTGTCTGTTGACCGGTCACTTCAGATCGCGACAGCATTGCGGGCGGCATCCTGGGAAATCGGTGTCAGCCTTCTGTTGCTGATGTTTGTCGGACTGTTCGAATGGCGTCGGCGAATCGGGGGCAGGATCGTTGCGCAGAAAGAAGAACTGGCCTGTACCAACCTTGCCCTTGAGCAGGCCCGTGAAGTCGCTGAAACGGCAACGCAGGCGAAATCAAATTTTCTGGCCTCGATGAGTCATGAAATCCGCACACCGATGAATGGTGTCATGTCGATGGCCGAATTGCTGGACCAGACCGAACTGGATGATGACCAGCGCGGCATGACCACCATCATCCGGCAGTCCTCCTCGGCGCTGCTTGGTATCATCAACGATATTCTCGACTTCTCGAAGATTGAAGCCGGGCGTCTCGATATCGAGATGCTGAATATCGATCCGGGTGAGATCACCAAGGATGTGGGAGACCTGCTGGCCTTGCGGGCCGAGGAAAAAGGTCTCCATCTTGCTGTCGATATTGACCCCCGGCTGCCACAGCGGCTGAAGGGTGATCCGACCAGACTGCGTCAGATTCTGCTGAACCTTGGCGGGAATGCGATCAAGTTCACGGAAACCGGCACAGTGTCCCTGCGCATTTGTCTGCCGATTCTTTGCCCGACAGAGGCTGGCAGTGAACTCAGGCTGCGGCTGGAGGTGGAGGATACCGGCATCGGTTTGTCGGAAGAACAGAAGGCCCGCCTGTTTCAGCCTTTCGAGCAGGCGGACAGCTCGACCGCCCGGAAGTTTGGCGGGACAGGGCTTGGTCTGGCCATCTCGCATCGTCTTGCCGACATGATGGGAGGCCGCATTGGCGTTGAGAGTGTTCCGGGAGAGGGGTCAACATTCTGGGTTGAAATTCCCATGACAATCGTTGATCCGCGACCGGTCATGCCGCCTGCGGATATCTCGGACTGTGCCGTTGCTGTCGTCGGGTTTGAAGATACGCCCTTTGAAATGATTGAACGGGCACTTCGGTTTGCCAGAGCACCCGACCCGGTTCGGCTGGATAGCCCGCAGGCCCTGTTTGATGCTGCCAAAGCCGGGACTCTTCCTGGCCTGATTCTTGTTGAGGCGATGCTGGCTGGTGGACAGGGAGTATCTCTGGCCCGGCAGCTTAACCGGATTGCCCCCGATCCTGAACGCAAGCTGGTTCTGGTTGCATCACGGTTGCTGTTCTCGTCCCTCAGCAGTGCGGAACGGGCGGGCTACTACGCCAATCTGATCCACCCGGTCCGGCGTATCAGACTATGGAACGTGATGGCGGCCAGTCGGGGCCGGGTGGAACTGGAGAAGCTGAATATGACGGGAATGGCGTCTGACGCCGGTTTCGTCCCGCCGCCGCTGGAACAGGCCCGTGCTGCGAATGCCGTTATTCTGGTGGCAGAGGACAATAAGACGAATCAGGTTGTCATCAGCCGTCATCTGCAGCGCCTTGGTTATGCACATGAAGTTGTGAATGACGGCAGGCAGGCGCTGGAACGACTGGAAGAAGACGGCTTTGGCCTGTTGCTGACAGACTTTCATATGCCGGAAATGGACGGGTTTGAACTGACGGAAGCGATCCGTTCCGGGGAAGCAGGAACCGGCCGTCATCTGCCCATTGTTGCCCTGACGGCAGATGCGCTGGTCGGGACGGAACAGCATTGTCTTGATGCCGGGATGGATGCCTATCTGACCAAACCGATTGAAAGTGCCCGGCTTGCAGCAATGCTGGAATCCAGACTGCCACAGGCTCTGGACCTCCGTCAGCGGGGAGGAGCGAAAGAACCGGTACCGTCCGCCGTTATGGACAGCATTGATCCGGATATTTTTGCACTCGACAGGCTGACCGACAGCTTCGGGGCTTTTGATGACGAGGCCCGGGACTTTCTCCGGGAGTTCGTGGAGGATCTGCCGGACAGGATAAAGAGGATTGAGGTTGCAGTAAGCGTCGGTAATGTGCCTACTGCGCGTGAGGAAGCCCATTCTCTGAAAGGGGCTGCCTTGTCAATTGGCGCAACGCGGCTGGGAAATCTTGCATCGGACCTGCAGGATATGCTGGACGCTGAGGATATTGAATCAGCAGAACTGGTGGCGACAGTGCTGTCACCTACTGTTGATGAATTAAGGGATGCAATTGACAGGTTGATGACGTGACGGGGCATTTTGACTGATGGCGGTCGATTTCAAAAATACACGTGTTCTGGTTATCGATGATGAGGGCTATATCCGGCGGCTGATATGCAAGTCACTGCGCCAACTCGATATTCTGAATATCTATGAGGCAGAGGAAGGACAGTATGGATTGCAGCAGGTCGTGCGGGTGCGACCGCATCTGGTGCTGTGTGATATCCATATGGAACCGGTTGACGGGCTCACCTTTTTACGAAAACTCCGGGCCGCAAAACTGGAGTCGATTCGTAATACGCCCGTGGTTTTCCTGACCGGAGACAGTCATATCGATACGGTTGTGAAGGCGAGAGATCTGGAGCCGAACGGCTATATGGTAAAGCCGGTATCGGTGACTGATCTGAGGCAGCGTATCCAGTCGGTTCTCGACAAGTGAACGGCGGGCCGAATCGTCGGCGGGCTGAATAACTTTGACATCGGGCTATTTCTGCCGACAACCGTCAGATCATGTCTGATCTCGCCAAAGGCCTTTTCATCACCATTGGCGGCGTGCTGGTGCTCACGCCGGATTCGCTGCTTATCCGGCTGGCCGGAACCGATCCCTGGACGCTGATTTTCTGGCGTGGTCTGCTTTATGGCGGAACCATCACCATCGGATATCTGCTGCTGAAGCGCCGCCGGGCCCTGGCGTCTTATCTCAGTATCGGCCGGGCCGGACTGATTGCTTCATTTTTCTTTTCCCTGAACGCCTTCACGTTCGTTCTGGCGATGGACAATACTTCCGTCGCCAATGTGCTCATTCTCGTCGCCACATCGCCTCTGTTCTCCGGCCTGTTCGGGCTGTTCTTTCTGGGGGAACAGCTACGCTGGCGAACCTGGGCAGCGATTGCCGTGTCGCTCTGTGGTGTCGCCATTATTGCGCTGCCAAATCTCGGGGAGGGGGCGATCTTTGGTGATGCGATGGCCATTACCACCGCTGCCTCACTGGCTGCTGCCTTCACGATTTTCCGGGCCAACAGTTCGATTGATATGGCACCGACGGTTTCGATTTCCGGATTTCTGACGGCCGGTCTGGCGCTGTCTGTCGGCGCAACGCCGGTCATGACATCTGAATCCGCTCCCTGGATTTTGATGATGGGATGTTTTGTCCTGCCGGTCGCCTTCATTGCCTTTGCGGTCGGCCCCCGTTATCTGCCGGCGGCACAGGTCAGCCTGATCCTGCTGCTGGAGACGGTGCTCGGTCCTGTCTGGGTATGGTGGGCACTGGATGAGGGGGTGGGACCATTGACCCTGCTTGGCGGGGGCATCATTCTGGTGGCGCTGACGGTGGATTCGCTGTTCGCACTTCGCAACCACCGGCGGGCACTGAAATCCGTGGCCCGGCCCGGCGGGAATGTTATAAGCAGCAAAAATAACGGACGGAAATCATGAGCGGATTTGATCCTGACCGCTTCTACGACAGCGAGTTCGAACAGCATATGGCAGCGGCAACAGCAACCCGCGACGCGCTGAAGAAACCGTTCGCCCGTCTGGTGGAAGTCTGCGCGACGTCAGTGCGCAATGGCGGCAAGATTCTGTTTTTCGGAAATGGCGGCAGTGCCGGTGATGCCCAGCATCTGGCGACCGAACTGGCCGTCCGGTATGTCAGCAATCGTGAACCGATTGCAGCAATCGCCCTGACCACGGATACATCCGCCCTGACCGCCATCGGCAATGATCTGGGTTTCGACCAGCTGTTCGCCCGGCAAATTCACGCGATCGGCAAGGCCGGTGATGTCGCGCTTGGCATCACCACATCCGGACGCAGCCCGAATGTAACGCTGGCGCTGAAACAGGCGAAGGCTATGGGGCTGATTGCAGCCGGGCTGACCGGGCGGGACGGGGGTGATCTGCCGGGTCTGGCCGATCCGCTGCTGGTTGTGCCCTTTGATGTGACAGCGCGCATTCAGGAAATGCATATCACTCTTGGCCAGATGCTGTGCGGTGCGCTGGAGATTGAACTGGGTCTTGTACCCGCCCCTGCTGTCTGACTGTTTGCACCGGAGAGATCGACGTGACTGACCCTTCCACCCTCGCTGCGGATGTCGAGAAACTGTCTTCGGCCAAGGTGCTGGTTGTCGGCGATCTGATGCTGGACCGCTTCATCTATGGCCGGGCTGACCGGATTTCTCCGGAAGCGCCGATTCCGGTTCTGCGCATGGATCATGCGGAATCCATGCTCGGGGGTGCCGGTAATGTGGTGCGCAATCTGTCGGCACTTGGTGCAAGCTCGGCCTTCCTGACGATTGTTGGTGATGACGATGCAGGCCGGGATGTCACCCATCTGGTTGCAGAGGCGGAACGCACGGAACCTTTCCTGCTGGTTGAACGCGGACGCCAGACCACCATCAAGACCCGGTATTTCGCGTCCGGTCAGCAGTTGCTGCGGGCTGATCAGGAGACCACCACTCCGGCCGACCAGACGACGCGCCGCAAGATCATCGATCTCGCCCGCGATCTGCTGGGTGAATACAACGTTCTGGTCTTGTCTGATTATGGCAAGGGCGTGCTGGATGATGGTCTGTCGCGTGATCTGATTGATCTGGCACTGGCCATGGGCCGGCCGGTCATCGTTGACCCGAAAGGTGATGATTACGAGCGTTATCGCGGGGCGACTCTGGTCACACCGAACAAGAAGGAACTGGGTGTTGCAACCCGGCTGCCGGTTGACGGGGACAATAATGCCATTGTGGCGTCCCGCGAACTGGCTGCGAAATGCGGCATCCAGAATGTTCTGGTGACCCGCAGTCAGGAAGGCATGACACTGGTTGAAGGCAGCGGCCAGGAATTTCATCTGCCGGCTGAAGCGCGGGAAGTCTTCGATGTTTCCGGGGCGGGTGACACGGTTGTCGCAACCTTGTCGGCGGCGATCAGTGCCGGTGTTTCTCATCTCGACTCGGCGCGGCTGGCAAATACGGCTGCGGGGATTGTTGTCGGCAAGGTTGGTACCGCTGCGGTCTTTGCCGAGGAACTGATGGCGGCCCTGCATCATCAGGATATTGCGGCGGCTGAAGCCAAGGTGCTGGTGCGGGCTGCGCTGCTGGAGCGGGTTTCTCGCTGGCGGCGTCAGGGTCTGAAGGTTGGATTTACCAATGGCTGTTTCGATCTGCTGCATCCCGGCCATGTCATTCTGCTGCGCAAGGCGCGGGCGGCCTGTGACCGGCTGGTCCTGGGCCTCAACAGTGATGCCAGTGTCCAGCGCCTGAAAGGTCCTGAGCGTCCGGTGCAGACGGAAGCCGCCCGTTCCACCGTGCTTTCTTCGCTGGCTGCCGTTGATGTGGTGACAATCTTTGGCGAGGATACCCCGCTGGAACTGATCCGGGCCATCCGCCCGGACGTGCTGGTCAAGGGCGCGGACTACGCCGTCAGCGAAGTTGTCGGTGCGGATATCGTGCAGGCGGCTGGCGGTGAGGTCATGCTGGTCGATATCGAGGAAGGCCACAGCACCACAGCCATTATTGACCGCTCCCGGAGCTGAGAACCGGTCAGACCGGTTCATCAGTTATCAGCAACTGCCCGGCGTGATCGCAGGTTGTGAATATGGACTTTTTCGCCCGGCGCGATATCTGTTGTCGCTTCGCCGATAGCCTGCCCGTATTTGCGGATAACTTCTCCCTTGCGTACGGGGCGGATGCAAATCTTGAAATAGATATCCATGTCTTCCCGGGCCTGCACCTGCTCACCGGATGACAGCTCCACCAGATCACCGCACCGGGCGGCATCCAGCAGGGTGGCGACATGATCCTCGGCAAATAATGTAACGGCTTTCACGATCTTTTTCATGGCTAGAGCGCAGCATCAAAGCGACTGACGATATCGTCGCCTTCGCCCAGAATTTCCCCCCAGGACAGTTTGCCGTCAGCAGTCTGCCGGACATTTTCGGAAATCTGAAGGGTTGCTTCCTCCATGGATCTCCGGCCTGACATTATGCCATCAAGCGGTATGTCGATTTGCTCACCCAGATAGTCGCAGGCAGTGTCATTGGCGCAGATTTTCAAGGTTGGGCAGAGACCGTTTGTAAAGCTGTTCCCGGCACCTGTGGTAAACAGATGCAACTGGCATCCGGCTGCTGACAGGGCGGTCAGGTGCTCCGGCGCATAGTTCGGTGTATCCATGGCGAACAGTCCGGGCATATCAGGGGCTTCGCCATAGGCAAGAATACCGGAGATCGGCTGAGTTCCTGTCTTTGAGATGCCCCCCAGCGACTTTTCCTCGATCGTCGAGAGGCCGGAGCGAATATTCGTCGGACTGGGGTTGCTGCCGAGCAGGTCCAGTCCTGCCATCACGGCGCGGTTTTCCCGGTTACGGGGCAATTCCAGCAGTTTCCGGGATATGTCTTCATTTGCGCCACGTCCGGTCAGAAGATGTTCCGCGCCCAGCCATTCGACAACCTCACCGAAGATTGCAGATCCTCCGGAGGTGATATGCTGATCGATATAGGTGCCCACCGCGGGGTTTGCGACGAGGCCGGAACTTGGGTCGGATCGCCCGCATTTCAGGCCAATCCGTAATTCTGACAGCCTGGCCGGGATGCGTGGCTGACCGGAAATCTTGCGGACCAGCCGGGCGGCACGCCGGGTGCCCTCAGCCACCAGGGCAATGGCATCCTGATTGACATCATCCATCGACAGGCAGTCGACCTGCTGTTTTTTGCTGCGCAGGGTGGCGGCCATTTTCTCCAGTTTGGGTACATGGTCCGATATCAGCAGCACGGCGCCAACGTTTGGATTACAGGCCAGCCCTTCAAGCGTACGCAGATGGGTGGCCTTGTCTTCACCAAGCAGTCCGGTGTTGTAGGGCATACAGATTGTGTGAGTGTTACGGACCATGCTGCCGATCCGGCGTGCGGCCGGACTGGTCAGGCCGGTGATCGACATCACCACAACGATGTTGCGGATTCCGACACTGCCATCAGCGCGCCGGTATCCGTGGAATTCGCTCCTGCTCATTTCACCTGCTTTCCTTGTCTCTGGCGATTGAGCCAGGGTTTGATCATCGGCGCCCAGAAGGCAGAGAGCACGATAATCACAGTGATACTGATCAGTACGATCGATAACGGACGCCCGAAGAAATAGGCCAGCAGTGAACCGTCCACACGAGCCAGTGAAGCTGAACGGGTGTAGCTTTCCTCGACCAGAGGCCCGAGAACCAGGCCAAGAATTAGGGGCGCGATCGCATAACGCAGGCGGAGCAGAATGAATCCCAGCAATCCGCAGGCAAAGGCAACATAGATATCGAACGCATTATTGCGTACGGAGAACGCTCCCACGATGGTCAGCGCAAAAACAGCCGGAACAATATGTACGACACGAATCCGCAGGATCAGCGAATAGAGCGGCATCAGCACCAGACCGGTGAGCAGCATTGCCAGGCAGATCGGAAACAGCGCGACGATGAAGCGGTAGGCGACATCACCATGCTCAATAAAAAGCCGTGGTCCGGGAATGATCCCGTTGATGGTCAGTGAACCATACAGAATGGCGGCGCTGGCCGATCCGGGAATACCGAGCGCCAGCAGAGGAACCAGAGATCCGCCGACCATTGCGTTGTTGGCGCTTTCCGCAGCATAGATGCCATCCGGATTGCCTTCGCCGAATGTTTCCGGCTCGCTGGAACTGCGTTTTGCCTCTCCGTAGGCGATGAAGCTGGCAATCGAGGCACCGGCACCGGGCAGGATGCCGATCAGGACGCCGATGATGCTGGACCGCAGAATGAGAAAGGGCCGGGCAACGGCACGGGCGAAGGCCTTGCCGACAGCGCCCGGCTGCCTGGGCAGCTCGGCAACATGCTCCTTGCCCTGACCAATCAGATTCAGCATCTGCGCCATTGCGAAGAAGCCGAGAATGGCCGGTATCAGGCTGATGCCGGATTCAAGCTGATAGGTTCCGAAGGTAAAGCGGGAATAACCGGATGTCGGATCAATACCGACAGTCGACATCCAGAGCCCCAGTGACGCCATCGCCATCCCCTTGGCAAAGGACTGGGCTGTCAGGGTGCAGACGGTGGCAAGACCGGCGATGGCCAGCCAGAAGGTTTCCGGCGCCCCGAAAGCCAGTGACCATCGGGCCAGGGTTGGTGTGAAGAACAGCAATACAGCGGCCCCGAACAGCCCGCCAATGGCGGAGCCGATCACGGCAATCGAGATTGCTTCCCGTGCCCGTCCCTTGCCGGCAAGGGGAAAGCCGTCCATGGCGGTACAGATGGCCGCCGGTGTTCCCGGTGTATTCAGCAGAACGGCAGAAATCGATCCGCCAAATTCCGCCGCCATATAGATGGCACCCAGCAGAATAAGGGCGCTGGCGGGATCAAGGGTAAAGGTCAGCGGCAGGATCAGTGCAATCGAGACGGAAGCACTGATGCCCGGCAAGGCACCGCCGAACATGCCGAGCGTCACGCCCAGGAAGATCAGGCCAATACCGACTGGTGACAGGGCGTAACTCAGCCCATCCATAATGAATTCGACCATGGTCTTCTCTTCCCGGGTATGATGTTACGGACTGCTTACTGCTTGAATTCTTTCAGCAGCCAGTCGTTGTTCTTCAGGAAGTTGTCGATATAGACCTGCGTTTCCTCATGGTTCATGTAGTCTGCGGGCAGACCCAGCGCCTTCAGGTCCGCTATGAAACCGGGGTCTTCCGACATCGCTTTCAGGCCTTTGCGCAGAATTTCGACGCGGGCCATATCGATACCTTTCGGTGCAACAAAACCACGGGTCACATAGTCAACGACATCGTAACCCAGTTCACGAAGCGTTGGTGTGTCCGGTGCAAGGGCACTGCGTTTCTCTCCGGCGAAAGCCAGGGGGCGCAGTTCATCCTTGTACTGAACGGCATGCATGACGTTGGTATTCAGCACGGCAACCTCGTTGCTGAGCACGCCCTTGACCTGCTTTGAACCGCCGCCATAGGCGATTTCCGCGATATCGATACCGGCTGCCTTCTCCAGCATTTTCACCAGACCATGACCGCCGGACCGCTTGCCATTCATACCCATGGTAAGTTTGCCGGGGTTGGCTTTGGCGAACTTGACCAGATCATCGAAGGTTTTGAATTCGCTGCTGGCCGGAACCATGAAGCCTGACGGTATGCGAACCGGCTGGGCAATGTGAACCAGATCGTCCAGCTGAAAGCCGCTCTGGCCGTCGGGACGGGTCTGGCTCCAGTAGATGATATGGGGGATCAGTGCTGTGAACAGGGTATAGCCGTCTGTTTCGCCGTTGGCGATGAAGTCATTCAGTGCAACCTGTCCGCCGCCGCCGGGTTTGTTGACAACGACCATGTCGACGCCGAGATGCTTTGGTGCATGTTTGGCGATCGTCCGGGCAAACCGGTCGGCACCGCCTCCGGCACCGGTTCCGACAATCACCGTGATCGGCTTGTCGGGAAAGTCAGCTGCGGCTGGCGTAAAAGATGTTGCCGTCAGTGATGCGGCAACAGCGACCGCGACTGCGGTCAGGGTGTATTTCGAACGAGTCTTTATGCTCGGCATGGTTTCCTCCCGGGTGGTTGAATTAAAGGGGCAGTATCCCCATCGGCAATGTGACCCTGAGGAAGACGACAAAGCAGGCCGTCAGCAGGGTGACAAAGAACAGTCCGGCCAGACTGTTGGTCAGCAGTGCGCGTCGCGAAAAAGCCGCGCTGTCTGCTGCGCTGGCGCAGATGACAAACAACAGGAAAGAAACAATCGGGAACCCGATCGGTTTCAGCAAAACCAGTGCCGCGAGGAAAGCGGCAACGACCACCAGCAACCGTCCCCAGACAACGCCGGTAAACGGTTTTTCGGTGTCGCTGGCCGGTTTCAGAAAATTGCGAAACAGCGTCATGACACTGCTGATTCCGATCAGTGCGGCGGCGACCTGCGGAAAGCGTCCGGCACCGCCCTGCAGCCCGGAAGAGCTGTAGAATATCCATCCTGAAAGGATCAGCAGAGCCGTTGATAACAGGAGTTCGCCG
Organism: Alphaproteobacteria bacterium HT1-32; assembly: GCA_009649675.1. NCBI lineage: Bacteria > Pseudomonadati > Pseudomonadota > Alphaproteobacteria > Alphaproteobacteria bacterium HT1-32. The sequence goes on from WJPL01000001.1 coordinate 1,874,862, forward strand.
CGTCGCTGTGTCATGTCAGGCAACCTCTCCGACAGATGATTCTCCACCGCCGGTGGAGCGGGCAAAGGCCTGGAAACTGCGATCCCGCGATGCCCGTACCTGCTGGCGAAGGGCATCGGTCAGTGTCTCGTATGATCCGGACCGGATGGCCGCGATAATCAGTCCGTGACCGCGGTTCGAGTCGGTGTTGTAGGCCAGAACCCGGTCGGGGAAATGCCGTTCCGGAAGAAAGCTCTGGATACGAAAAAGACGAAGTTCCTTGAACAGGCCGAGAAAGATATCTTCCAGCCGCCTGTTCCCTGTACCGCTGAGCAAGATCTTGTGGAACTGCAGATTGGTCGGGAAAAAGCTTTCGAGGTCACCGGCCGCAATACCCGCATCCATTTCATTTACAAAGACCTGAAGCTGATCTGCAAAACCGGCAGGCGCGTTTTCTATGATGCCCCTGGCAATGATGCCTGACAGCTCTTCCCGGATGGCGAAAAGGTCCGTTGCCTCTTTGACGGATATCTTGCGGACAAAGCTGCCCCGCTGCGGGAAGGCTTCAATGATGCGCTCGCTTTCCAGGGCACGGCAGGCCTCGCGAATGGGGCCGCGGCTGACGCCAAGTTCGGTCGCCAGATGACTTTCATTTACCTTCGTTCCCGGCGGTATGGATCCCCCGTAGATACGCCGCTCCAGATCGGTCAGAACCTGTGTGGCAAGGTTGGGTGCACGGTTAAGCATTCATTCTCTCCATGTAAAAACGTTAAATGTTAACATTTTTAATGTCAACATTTTGATGTCAGCAAAAAATGACGTCTCAGTGTAAAGACAGGTCGTACACAGGCGTCAATTATCTGCATACTGTCGGCATAAATCGATTCAGGGAGTTCGGTTATGCCCGAGATCGTCGCTGAAGTTGTTGAGAGAGTTCGTCGTCTGCTGAAGAACGGACCGGTTTCGGTCGGGCAGATTGCATTCATCGGACTCAGTGACCTGCGGATCGGGATGGGGGCGGATAAGTGGGCAAAATTCGGCCCTGCGATCCGGCGCCATGCGGAAGCCGCACTGAAAGATCACTGCACGGCCGGTGACTCCTTCATCCGGTGCAGCGATGATCAGTATCTTGTCATCTTTTCGAACTGTTCCGCCGAGGCGGCGGAAGTGCGGGCAGCGGCCATCGGTTCCCGGATTCTCAATGATGTTCACGGCGAGGAAGGGCTGGACGGTGTCCGGATATTCACCTGCGCCGAGAACCTCGACGATCTGGATTATCCGGATGGTCATACACCGGCTGAGATTATCCAGCGGTTCCGGAACCGCAGTCAGGCGGCAGATGCCGGGGACGGGCAGAAAGGTATAGTGCCGGATGTGGAACGGGCAGGCCGTCGTGCGCGATTACGCCGGTCGCTGGCCAGCCCGCATGATGCGCCGCTGCAGTATCTGTTCAATCCGTACTGGCATGCACCGACGGGGCGTATCGCGACCTTCCGGTGCAGTGCCCGGAAACTGATTGTCGGTACTTCCCGTCCGCTCAGCGATTATCATATTCTCGGGGAAAACCCGTATCCGGCAGAGATCATCCGGTTCGATATTGATGTGCTGGAAGAGGCGCTGCTGGACCTGACTTTTGCCATCCGCCGTGGTGACCGCGTTCATCTCGTTATTCAGCTGCATTTTGAAACCGTAGCCAGCCGGAACGGACAGAAAGAACTGCGTGAGGTGCTGCAGTTCGTCCCCGCCCCGTTGCGCAATCTCCTGTCGTTCAACCTCTCGGCTGTGCCGGACGGCGCACCGCTCGGCCGGGTCAGTGAACTCGGGGTTTTCCTGCATGGGTTCGGAACACATCTGTCGATTGATCTTGAGGCAGGCCTGCCAGCGTCAGTCTACAGTGATCTTGTGGGTAAATATGCGGAAGCGGATGTGCATTTCATCAGTTTTCGTCTGCCGGATGTCATGGATGGTACGATTCTTCGCGACGCAACGCGGGTTATTGAAAAGGCAAAACAGCAGGGGCTTGGCGGGGCGGTTCGAAATCTCTGCGACCGCGCCTTTCTGTCGCCGCTGGTAGCTGCCGGTTATGAATATATTGCCGGTCCGGCCATTGGAGAGCCATCACGTCACATTCCTGCGCCCTGGCGGCCGGATGATTTCCTCTGAAAGCAGTCTCTAGTAGTCCGGACTTATTTATCCTAGAGTGATAAAAAACGGGTGAGGGTAGTCAGATGGAATGGGTGGTTGTTCTGAAGCGCGATTGCGAAACCTGTCAGCTGGTGACGCCAGTGCTGGGTAAGCTTGCGCAGACCGCGCCGATGAAAATTTACAGTCAGGATGATCCGGCCTTTCCGGAAGATCTTGGCGGCGCACTGGATGATACCGGGCTGGCGACCTCCTGGTCGCTGGGTGTCGAGACGGTTCCGACCCTGATTCGCTATGAAAATGGTCAGGAGGTCGCACGAACCTTCGGATGGGACCGGGCGGAATGGATCAGCCTAACCGGCGACCCTGATCTGGGTGACGGACTGCCGGTCTTCCGGCCGGGTTGCGGCTCGAAAACCATGGATCCGGGAATGCCGGAACGGCTGGCTCTGAAATTCGGCGACATCAAGATCAATTCGCGCTCCATCGAGGTCGATGAGAATGATGATCCGATGGAGATTGCCTATGACCGTGGCTGGTCCGACGGTCTGCCGATCACTCCTCCGACCGATCTGCGGATCGCCCGGATGCTGGCCGGAACCACCCGAAAGGCAGATGAAATTATCGGTATCGTGCCGCCCAATCTGGTGGAATGTACGGTTGAGAAGGTGGCGATAAATGCGGTCATGGCGGGCTGTCGGCCGGATTATTTCCCGGTCGTTCTGGCCGCGCTGGAAGCTGCACTGATTCCTGAATTTTCCATGCATGGCCTGCTGGCGACGCTGTGGTTCTCGGGACCGGTGGTCATTGTCAACGGACCGGTTACCAAACGGATCGGCATGAACTGGGCCGGTAACGCGCTGGGGCAGGGCAATCGTGCCAACGCCACCATCGGGCGGGCACTTCAGCTGATCATTCGCAATGTCGGTGGCGGCAAACCGCAAGGCATTGACCGGTCGGTGATGGGTAACCCCGGCAAATACACTTTCTGCTTTGCCGAAGATGAAACTGACCCTGACTGGGTACCGCTGAATGTGGCGCGCGGTCATGCACCGGGTACCTCCAGCGTGACGCTGTTCCATGGTGACGGGGTGCAGGGTATCGCGGATCAGGCCGCACAGGGGCCGGAAGATCTGTCCCGCTCACTGGCAATGGGGCTGGCCGGGGTCTGTCATCCGAAACTGGCGGCCTGGGGAAATGCGATACTGGTTCTGTCGCCGGATCATTATGCGATCTACAAGCAGGCGGGATGGGGTCGCCCGGAAATCGAAGCTGCCCTGATCGAGTCGCTGCGGCGTCCGGGCAAGGATATTATCCGCGGAGCCGGAGGGGTCAGCATGGGTATTGACCCGTCCCGGGCAGAGGAAATGGTCGACAAGTTTCATCCCGGCGGCCTGCTGGTCGTTCGCGCCGGGGGGCCGGGAGGGTTGTTTTCGGCAGTTATCGGTGGCTGGACCGCCCAGCGCCGGGCCAAGGAAGTTCAGATCGTATCAAAGGAGATTGGAACATGACATCTGCGTCCTACACCATGCGGGATCCGACGGCGGAGACATCGCCCGTCATCCGGCATCGAATGAAGGCTCCGCCACTGGGGCCGGACACCACCATCGGTCTGCTGTCGATCTCGAAAGAGCGCAGCGTCGAGTTTCTCGACACCATTGACCGGCTGCTCAGCGAGCGGGGCTGCAAGGTGCTGCGGTTCGAGAAGCCGACCCATACAAAGCCCGCACCGGATTCTGTCATTCAGGACATTATCGAGCAGTGCGATGTGGTGGTCGAAGGCCTCGCCGACTGAGGGTCCTGTACGTCGTGCAGTTTGCATGACCAGCTGACTCTTGATCGTCGCGGCATTCCCGGCTGCGCTGTTGCCTCCGAAGCCTTCACACAGGCTGCCGAGGCGCAGATGACGGCGCTTGGTTTCACGGCTGACCTGGTCTGGGTGCCTCACCCGATCCAGAACCGGACCCCGGAACAACTGGCCGAGATCGCGGAAAAGGCGATCGCGGAAATTCTGCAGAAGATCGGCGGCTGATTGCCGCCGGTTATTCTGCTGCCGGCTGCTCGGGGAACCCTTCGAGGGTATGAAGTTCATGCCTGTCGCGATCAGCCACGGCGTCGGACTGCACATAGATGGTGAGCAGTCTGGCGATACTTTCGAGCGAATGAATATGTGTCCGCTCATAGCCGTGGCTGGCATCGACACCGAAGGTAATCAGCGCGGTCCGGATGTCATTCCCGGCTTCGACCGCTGAGGCCGCATCGCAGCGATAGAAGCGAAAGACTTCCCGTTGATGCTCAATGGCGTGATCCTTTGACAGACCGATCAGATGCCGGGTGAGGTGATAGTCAAACGGCCCGGTCTGGTCTGCCATGCCGATCGTCACCCCGAATTCGGAAGAGTTCTGTCCGGGCGCTGGTGTACCGTTGTCGACGGAGACCAGTTCGGAGACATCACCATGCAGCACGGCTGATGCGCCGGAGCCGACTTCCTCGGAAATCGTGAACAGGAAATGGCAGTCGATGGGCAGGCTGATGCTGTCACCGGCTTCATGAATGACGCGCAGTGCCTCCAGCATGGCGGCCACGCCACCCTTGTCGTCCAGATGACGGGAATTGATGAAACCGGCGGGGGTGAGTTCGGGCTGTGCGTCAATACTGACGATATCGCCAATATTGAAACCCAGTTCTTCGAGATCACGACGGTTCTTGACGATTTCATCGACCCGGATTTCAAGCTGGCGCCAGTCGACGGGCTGGGTGTCGATCTCCTTGTTGTAGGTGTGGCCGGATGCTTTCAGCGGCAGAATGGTGCCACGCCGGGGACCATCATCAGTGAAGATTGTGACCCGCGCGCCCTCCGCAAAACGTGACGACCAGTGGCCGATGGCAACCAGTTCCAGCCGGCCGTTTTCCTTCAGCATCTTGACCTGTGCGCCCAGTGTATCGACATGCCCGGCAACCGCCCGGTCGGGACTGGACTTCCGGCCTTTCAGATTGACCCGGATGGCCCCGCGCCGGGTCAGCTCGTACTCCGCCCCCATGGCGTCGAGCTTGCCACAGACGAGGCGCACAATGTTGTCGGTAAAGCCGACCGGGCTTGGCGTTGAGACCAGTTCGACCACGGTGTTGGCGATGCGTTCGGCAGAGACAGCCAGCGGTGCCGGGCTGTCTGGCACGGGGGTAAGGGTCATTCGGATCTCCGTTTGGTCTGAGGAAACAACATGTCGATGAATTTTTCAGCAGTGGGCTGAGGTTCGTGATTGGCGAGGCCCGGTCGTTCATTCGCTTCAATGATGACATAGTCGGGCTGGTCGACGGCAGGGACCAGAAAGTCCAGTCCGACGACAGGCATTTCCAGTACTGTCGCTGCATGTTCGGCAGCCCGGCAGAGGCTGGAATGCAGACGTGATGTCACATCATGGATGGTGCCGCCGGTATGCAGATTGGCGGTCTTGCGTACATTCAGGATATCGCCTTTCGGCAGGATGTCGTGCATCCGGTATCCGCCGAGCGTTACGCATCGTTCAGTTTCGGCATCCAGCGGAATGGTGCTTTCCCCGCCGGTGGCATTTGACCGGCGACGGCTCTGAACACGGATCAGTTCGCTGATGTCGTCCTGGCCATTGCCGGTAACGGCTGCGGGCAACCGGATCGCACCGGCCACCACCCGCCCGTCGATGACGATGATCCGCAGGTCTTCGCCACGGCAGAACTGTTCCAGAAGAACAACATCGTGATAGCTGTAAGCCTTCTCGATGGCGGCTTCGAGTTCGTCTTCCGAGCGGATATCGACACTGATACCGGCGCCCTGTTCACCCCGGGCAGGTTTTACAACGACCCGGCCATGTTCCTGCAGGAAGGCCCGGTTTTCCATTTTTGATCCGGCGTTGCGCTGATCGGGAACTGATAGTCCGCGCCGGGCCAGCAGCCGCCGTGTCAGCGCCTTGTTGTCGCAACGTGTCATGGCAACGGCAGAGGTCAGGTCGGTGAGGCTTTCGTGACAGGTGATCGACCGGCCACCAAGGGACAGCCTGAACAGACCGGAATCTGCATCTTCAACATCGACCGAGATACCGCGACGGCGGGCTTCCTTGACGATGATCCCGGCATAGGGATTCAGGGCGTCTTCCGGCTGGGGAGCGATGAACAGGTTTTCATTGATCGGGTTCTTGCGCTTGACCGTGAACTGCGGGACCTGAACAAAGCCGAGACGGTCATAGAGTTGCAGGGCGGCCTGATTGTCATGCATCACGCTGAGATCCATGAAAGACCGGCCCCGGGCCTGATAATGCTCGGCCAGGGTGCGGATCAGCATTTCACCTACGCGGGGTGTTGAACATTGCGGATCAACGGCCAGACACCAGAGACTGGAACCCAGTTCCGGGTCGTTGAAGGCGCGCTTGTGATCGACACCCATGACGGTTCCGACGATATCACCGGAGGTGGCATCTTCGGCGACCAGAAAGGTGAAGGTCCGGCTGTTCTTGCGGCTGCTGAGATCTTCAACTTCGATGGGCACCATCTTGTGCAGCGCATAAAGCCGGTTGATAGCTTCCGCATCCTGCCGGTCGCGTAATCGCCGGACGTTAAACCCGGGCACCTGTTCTTTCCGGGGGCGGTAATGCGGCAGCCACAGTCGCAATGTATGGCTGGGATCCAGAAACAGCTCCTGCGGGGCGACGGACAGGGCGACATGCGGATCAGAGATATAGATGGCGATGTCGCGTTCGTCGGACTTTTCGGTGCAGAGGGTTTCGGCAACCGCTTCGGCGCTGGCAAAGGTGTTGCCGAAGATCAGCCGTCCCCAGCCGCAATGAATCGTGGCATTGCTGTCAGGCCGGGCGGTGCGATGGTCTGCCGGCAGCAGCGAGGCATCCCGCGTCCGCCCGGGACGGGTGGCTGCGCGCTTGGTACTCATCTCAGACTCCCTGAACCTGGAACCAGTATTCCAGCAGGGCAATCTGCCAGAGCTTTGAGCCGCGCAACGGGGTCATATGCTCGGTCGGCGCTGCCAGCAGTTTGTCGACATAGGCAGGCTGGAACAGACCGCGCTCTCTGGCGGCAGGCTGTGACAGAATGTCGCGCACCCGCTCCAGCACATCGCCCTGCAGATGTTTGAGCGCAGGTACCGGGAAATAACCCTTGGGCCGGTCAATAACGGCTGACGGAATAACCGAACGGGAAGCTTCCTTCAGAACATGTTTCCCTTCACCGGCAATCTTGTGCTCGGCAGGGATACGGGCGGCCAGTTCGACCAGTTCGTGATCAAGAAACGGCACCCGGGCCTCCAGCCCGCAGGCCATTGTCATGTTATCGACCCGTTTGACCGGGTCATCGACCAGCATGACCGTGGTATCCATGCGCAGTGCCTTGTCGACGGGGTCGTCGGCGCCGGCTTCGGCAAAGCGTTCGGTAATGTAATCGAGGCTGTGGTCGCCACCGTGATGCCGGGGATCAACGGCGTCACAATATTCCGCGTAATCACGATCCCGGAAAACCCGTGAATATTCACCAACAGGATCGTTGTTGCCGACCATCGGCGGGTACCAGTGATAGCCGCCGAACACCTCGTCGGCACCCTGTCCGGACTGGACGACCTTGAGGTCTTTCGCGACTTCCTGGGACAGCAGATAGAAGCCGATGGCATCATGACTGACCATCGGTTCCGCCATGGCAGAGACGCAGCCTTCAAGGGAAGGCAGCAGCCGTTCCCGGCTGTTGACGCTGATCTTGTGATGTTTTGTGCCAAACTGTTCGGCAATGATGTCGGAATATCTGAATTCATCCCCGGCTTCGTCGCCAACGGTTTCAAAACCGACGGAGAATGTGTTGAGGCCGGTTTGCCCTTCCTCGGCCAGCAGTCCCACGATCAGCGATGAATCAACGCCACCAGACAGCAGCACCCCGACCGGGACATCAGCGACCAGACGGCGGCGAACGGCAACCCGCAGGGCCTCCAGCGTTGCATCGCGCCAGTCTTCAAAGCTGCGGGCTTCATCACCCGGTTTGCGGCCAAAATTCAGATTCCAGTAGACCCGCGTATGGCGACGGCCATCCGGTTCGATGCGCATTACGGAAGCCGGCGGCAGTTTGCGCACGCCTTTCAGGATGGTGAAGGGTGCGGGAACAACCGCATGAAAGGACATGTAATGATTCAGGGCGACCGGGTCGATGTCGGTATCCAGATCACCCGCTGCAATCAGGGCTGGCAGAAACGACGAGAAACGCAGCGCGCCGGGTGTTTCAGCGAGGTATAACGGTTTGATGCCGAGACGGTCGCGGGCCAGAAACAATCGCCCGCTGTCACGTTCTGCGATGGCGAAGGCAAACATGCCGTGGAAATGGTCGACGCAATTCTCACCCCAGGCATCATAGGCTTTCAGAATGACCTCGGTATCACCGCTGGAGAAGAACTGATAGCCCTTCGCCTGCAGGTCGAGTCGCAGTTCCTTGTAATTATAAATACAGCCATTGAAGACGATGGAGAGGCCGAGCTGAGGGTCGGTCATGGGCTGACCGGCACGGTCTGTCAGGTCGATGATCTTCAGGCGACGATGGGCGAGGCCAATTCCTGATTGTGCCCAGGCACCCGCAGCATCCGGGCCGCGCGGTGTCATGGCTTCGTTCATTCGTTCCAGTGCGCCCAGTGTTGCCGGTTTCCCGTCAAACCTGATCTCGCCTGCAATTCCACACATAAATTCGTTTCTCCCGTTCTGGATGAGGCGCCGACATGGGGCCCTGACACAAAAATAGCCACGATGTCGATGACATGTGGCGCAAAGGGTAAACGCAGGTAATGAGTGGAAGTTCCTGATCATATCAGGTTTTTTGTGAATCTCCAGCGACAGGCCGGAACCCGGTTATCCGGACGTGGCTGCTACGCCCGTTTTTTCTTCAGATCCCAGAACGGGGTGGGCACGACTTCGCAGGTTCGCTCACCATCCGGGGTGACGAGATCAAAGCGTTCACCGGGCACGGCTTCCGCTGTCGGCAGGTAAGCGAGACCGATATTCCGTCCGATGCGCGGGGAATGGGTGATGCTGGTCATCTTGCCGGCCAGATTGCCATTACGAAGCATCGGCCAGGGCCGGTCGTTCGAGGCGATAGGCTCGCCGTCGATGACCAGACCGACCAGCAACTGTTCCGGGCCGGTTTCGGATATCTGCTGCAGGGCGTCGCGGGCGATGAAATCGATCTCGGCCTCCAGATTCACCAGCCGTCCCAGTCCGACCTCGAACGGATTGTTGTCCATTGTCATGTCAGCACCATAGGACAGCATGGCCGCTTCCAGCCGCCGGATATGATTGGGGGCCGCGGGGGCGATGCCATGGGGCTTGCCTGCGGCCATGATCCGTTCCCACAGATGATCGCCGTAGCGGCCATCCAGCAGATAGATTTCATAGCCGAATTCGCCGCTCCAGCCGGAGCGGGAGATCAGCAACGGGATGTCGTCCAGGGTTGTCTCGACAAAACGGAAGAAGGAGAGACTGCGGATATCGTCACCGAACAGGGTTGCGGCGACTTCCATGGCCTTCGGTCCCTGCAACTGCAGGGGTGAAACATCGGGTTCATGAATCTGCACATCCATCCCGGCATTCAGGGCGATGCCGCGTGCCCAGAGCAGCACATCGGAATCAGCGATCGACAGCCAGAACCGGTCTTCATCAAGCCGGAGCAGCAGCGGGTCGTTGACGATGCCGCCCTTCTCGTCACAGAGCAGCACATATTTGCACTGTCCGATGGCGCAGTTGCTGAGATCTCGCGGGGTCAGAAGCTGTGTGAAGCGCAGTGCATCGGGGCCGGAAATTTCGACCTGCCGTTCGACGGCGACATCCCAGAGGGTCACGTCATTGACCAGCTTCCAGTAATCGGCCAGCGGGCTTTCAAACCACAGCGGCATATACATGTGATTATAAACGGTATAGGCGCTGAAGCCCCAGCGGCGGGTGGCATCGAAAAAAGGGGAACGCCGGATACGCGGGGAAATCGAGATAACAGGCAAACCAGACGACATGGCATTCCTCCCTGAATGTTTCCCGGAACAGGCACCGCGATTACGTTCTCTTTTTAACCGGTGAATGCGGTGGTCAAGTCCGCATTGCTTGGCCTGTCTTGGCGGATCGGCTAGAACGGCGGTTATAGACGCACAAGGAGAGAAAAATGCGCCCTTCAGGCCGTAAATTTGACGAATTGCGACCCATTTCGATCGAGACGGGAGTCAGCAAGCATGCAGAAGGCTCCTGCTTCATTTGTTTTGGCGATACACAGGTGCTGTGTACCGCCAGCGTTGACGAAAAGGTTCCGGGCTGGATGCGCAATTCCGGAAAGGGCTGGGTTACGGCTGAATACGGTATGCTGCCCCGGGCAACGGGTGATCGCATGGCGCGTGAAGCGGCCCGCGGCAAGCAAAGCGGGCGCACCCAGGAAATTCAGCGCCTGATCGGGCGCAGCCTTCGCGCGGTGGTTGATCTTGAAGGTCTGGGCGAAGTGCAGATCAAGGTCGACTGCGATGTCATCCAGGCTGATGGTGGCACGCGGACAGCGTCGATTACCGGCGGTTTTGTCGCTCTTTACGCGGCATTACAGCACATGCAGTCGCTGGGCAGCCTGACAACGATGCCGATTGAAACCCCGGTTGCGGCAATTTCCTGCGGCATCTTCCGCGGCGAGCCGGTGCTGGATCTGGATTACCTTGAAGACTCCACGGCCATGGCTGATGCCAATTTTGTGCTGAGCGGCGATGGTGGTATCGTCGAAATTCAGGCGACGGCTGAGGAAGAGCCTTTCGGGGACGAGGCTTTCACCGAACTTATGCGCCTTGCCCGCAAGGGTATTGCGGAACTGGTCGAGCATCAGGCAAAGGCGCTTGGTATCGATGACGGTGAGCCGGTTGACGAGGAAGAAGCGCCCTCTGAAACTGCGGATGAGAAGACGGAGACCGCTCCGGAGGATCAGCCGAAAGCCTGACCTGTATGGCCGGTAAAACGGATCAGCCCGGCCTGTTGCAGAACAGCCCGGGCTGACGACAATTTGAGTATTCGAGGGTGAGATGGCAGAGGCGAGCGTAACGCTCAGTAAAGAGATCATGCAGCTCCGGCAGTTTTTCCGGGCGGCAATGAACGATCAGCTGTTTGGTGATGAAATCGCCTGGGCAGCTCTTGCTCTGCTTGATCTCGATCAGATTGTCAGCTTGCCGGAAGATGCCCGTCGCAGCCGGTTGTTTTGTGATGCGCTGTCTGTCTGGACGGCGGTAGCAGGGACGGAACGGAAAAACAATTTCTCCGGCAGCGACCTGCTGGCCTCAACCGCACCTGTTGCGACACCCGGCCAGCTGATGCTGATTCTGACAGAAGTTATGGGGCTTGCCTCTCAGGATGCTGCTGCTGCACTTCGGCTGTCGGTCGCGGAGGCTGCTGATCTTGCAAAGGTGGCCCGGGCGGAACTGGAGCAGGGGGTGACGGGCAGGGTGCTGATCATTGAAGATGAGCCCCTGATTGCCGAAGGTGTCGCCATGCTGGTGGAAAGCCTGGGGGTGGAAGTTGTCGCCATGGCACGCAGCCGTGATCAGGCAGTGGCACTGGCGGCAAAACACCGGCCGGATGTCGTGCTGGCAGATTTTGATCTTGGAGGCGGTGGCACCGGGCTGGATGCGGTCAAGCAGATCAGTTCGGAAATGTCCGCCGTCGCGATTTTCATTACGGCCTTTCCGGATGAAGTGCTGACGGGTGAGGATTATGAACCCACCTTCGTCCTGGCCAAACCTTATCGGGAACGCGCCCTGAGAACGGCGTTGGCCTACAGTCTGAAAGCGCCCCGGGCGGAACTGGTAGAATAGAGGGATCGGAAATCAGGCGATGGAAAAGCGTGTCGTCAAATTGCAGGTCATGCTGAATGACAGCGAGCTTGAGGAAATCGATGACTGGCGGTTTGAAAACCGGGCTGCATCCCGGAGTGCTGCTGTCCGCGAACTTATTTTCGAGAGTCTTGAGAAGTGGAAGGAAACACGGCAGCAGGCGGCTTCATCTGATGATGAAGGCTGATCAGCCGTTAATAACCTGATCAAGAGCCCGGACCAGACGTTGTTCAGGATAGGGCTTTGGCACCAGCATATAATGGCTGAATTCTTCTGTCAGGCCGGCAGATGACCCGTAGGCGGTGGCGAAAATAAACGGTACCTGATGCTCCTGAAGCCACTGCGCCAGGGGGAAAACTTCACCATCCCGCAACGTAATATCCAGAATCGCCGCATCATATTCGGATTCCTCCGCCAGCGGCAGGGCATCCTTCAGGCTGGCCACTGGCCCGACAATTGTGCAGTCCCTGCTCTCCAGAATATCCGTGAGTTCCATTGCCGCGAGGATTTCGTCCTCGACGATCAATATGCGTTTTCCGGAAAGTTGAGTATTCTTTGTCATCAGGACTGCCGATCCACCAGATTTCAATACCATCAGAACAGGATGTACGCTTGTGAATCAAGAAAGTTCCGAAACGGACCCTATCTCCCCGGATCAGCTCGGGTCGGTCAATGCCGCTCTTGGCAGTGTCATGAGTTTCCGGACAATCTACATTTTTCTGTTTGGAGGTCTGGGCCTGATCGTGATCGCTGTGATCGCGGCGTCATGGCTGATGATGGAGCAGATCAAGGCGGACAGCTGGATCGAACACACGCTTCAGATTCAGGAAGATGCGCGTGAATATGAGGTTCTCGTACAGGATATGGAACTTGGATTCCGTGGGTATATTCTGAGCCGCAACCCCCGGTTTCTGGAACCCTATGCAACGGCACGGGCTGACCTTCCCCGGATGCAGGAGCGTCTGCAGGGACGGGTGGGGGATAACAGGGAACAGAGGGCGCGTCTGGAACGTATAGCCAAGCTGCTTGTTACTCATCAGATACTCATCGACAAGGCGCTGGATGCTGCGACGAAAGCGAATTTCGAAGGGGCTGTGCTGTTGTTCAGCAAGTCATTTGAAAACCGCATCATACCGGATCTGCATTTCGAGTTTGCGGCCTTTCAGAGAGAAGAGACCAGTCTGCTCGCGCAACGTCGTGCGGAAGCCGAAGCCCTTTCTGACTGGATGCTTGCTGCGGCAGGCGTGGCGATGGGCGGCGCGGTTATTACGCTTTGCCTGGCGATTATTCTCAGCCGCCGGCGATATCTCGCACTGGCGCGTAACGAGATGACGCTGAGCATGGAAAACAGCGAACTGGTCAAGAGCATGCGGCGCCGGGCGGAAGAACTGGCGGCAGCAAGGGATGAGGCAGAAGAGAGCACCCGTCGTGCAGAAGCCCTGTTGCGTGATGTTCATCATCGTGTTGGTAACTCGCTGCAACTTGTGGCGGCTTTTCTGGGTTTGCAGGCGAATCAGTCTGACAATGACGAATGCGTTGCCGCACTTCGTGCTGCGAGAGACCGGGTGCTGGCAATTGCCTCGGCCCAGCGGCGTCTGCGGATCAGTGAAAGCGGCGACAGCGTTGAAGCCCCGGATTTCATCAAGGCGATTGTTGAAGATCTGCGCGTCAACCTGCAGGAGGTCGGGCCGGTGACGCTGGAAAGCAGCAGTGAAGATCTCCAGCTTCTGTCGAAGGATGCGGTCTCGATTGGTGTTATCGTCACCGAACTGGCGACCAACGCGGTCAAATATGCCTTTCCCGGGAATGCAGAAGGTACGGTTACCGTGTCACTGACATCGCGGCATGACGGTGAAACCTATGTGCTTCGGGTGTCTGATGACGGTGTCGGACTGGACAGCGGGAATTCGACATTGAGTGGCGGACTGGGCTCACGGATCGTTGACCGGTTGGCCGCCGCCCTCGGAGGTGAAGTGGAACGGACAGAGTTTGCCGCTGGTACAGAACGCCCGGGGACTGTCGTTTCGGTTATCTTCCCCAACCCCCGGCTGATCTGAGCATCGTCAGGCTGAGCCCGTTTCATCGTCTTCAGCTTCTTTCTTTTCCTTGCGCCTGCCCATCAGCAGATCAGCCTCCAGCCGGGCGCGTTGCGCGACGTAGAACGCTTCGAGAAAGGGCTGGCAGGCTGCATCGGGCAGAGGTTTGGTGAAATCGATTTTACGGGCGATCCGCCGCGCCACATCCCGGCGGGTGGCATCCGCCGATTTTCCGGTTGCGCGCAAAACGGTCTCCAGTGTCTGCAATTCATAGACGCCGTAGATAGAAAGCTGTGCCGGTGTGAAACTGGAATGCGGCAGGGTCTGCTTCGCCGGAGACAGGCGGGATGACATTGCCTCGCCAATATCCTGTAGCAGTCGCGGGCGTGGCGCGATGATGACCCAGGTGCCGGAAACCAGATCACCAACCCGCAGCCGGTCCCGGTTGAAGAACGGCATGAAGACGAAGATGCCGATCCAGACCGCCGTCACAATGGTCTGCCAGGCTTCGACATTGTCAGATGGTGCGGTCGTCAGGAAGGTGATCGGCAGGAACAGTTCGACTTCACGCATGATGTTGCGGGCAATGACAGCTTCTGCGGTCAGTCTGCCGCCATGGCGGTCGGCCACCCGGATGCCCAGCATACGCTTGCCCGGAGTTGATCCGCGCCAGCGAATTTCAAACCAGCAGAAATAGAAACTCCGGATCAGGAAAGAGAGAACAAGGCTGATACTGAAGGTAATGCCGAGGGCAAGCTTGTCATCAATATTGAAATTCGCGTTGAAAAACCAGAGGCCAAGAAACGACAGAATCCAGGCAAGACTGACCAGAAAGCCAAGCACAATCAGGTCAATCAGCAGTGCCCCGAAACGGGTGCCGCGATCAGCAAGCCTGATGGTCAGCGGGACCCCTTCAGGGGTCATCAGGATGCGCTGTCCGGTCTTATGGTCAGCGGCGGCCAGAGCGACCTCCTGTCAGAAACCAGGTCATCCAGAGTGTCAGCATGATCAGGCCGATACCGTAACGGGCCGCGATATCCTGAATCAGTTGTCGTCCGAAGCCTTCAAGAAAAGCGGCGACAAACAGCATAACGACAGCAACAACCAGCATCTGCGCGGCGGTCCGTCCGGTTGCTGCGAGATTGTCGAGACGGCTGAGGCGACCGGGGAAGGCGACGGCCTGACCAAGCATCAGACCGCCGCCTCCGCAGATCAGGATTGCCAGTATTTCTGTTGTCCCGTGAATTGTCAGCCAGCCACCGAGATCGACGGCCATGCCGCGACTTGCATAGAGGGCGATGAAGGCGCCGACGGAACAGCCATTATAGAACAGCAGCAGCATGGTCGGGATGCCAAAGGCGAAACCGAGAGCAAAGGCCAGCAGGCCGATCCCCGCATTGTGGGAGAACAGGAAGGCGGTAAAGAACTGCAGGTGACTGATATGCAATCCGGTATCATCATATATGACAGCCCGAAGATCGGTGTCAGACGTGGTTGGTGTTCGTCCTCCGGCCATTTCCGCCGGGATGAAGCTGTAGAACCAGTCTGGATTTCCGGCGACCAGCAGATAGCTGACCAGGGCGCCGAATGTGAAGATAATCCCGGCGACCAGGATATAGGCTGCACCCTGTCGTATGGCCGCAGGCAGACTGTGCCATATCAGGTGCCAGAGGCTTGCCGTAAAGCCGGTATTGATCCCGTAAATCGCCAGATAAGCCCTTGTCGAGAGCGTCTCCAGATAAGCCAGAACCGCAGCATCAAGCGAGGTTGCGCGGGCCACTGACAGGGAAGAAAGGGTCTGACGATACAGGACGGGCAGTTTCAGGGTGTCTTCGGCGGACAGTTTGCGCAGTCCCTTTTTCTCTATCCGGGTGACAAGCTTGTCCAGTTCGCGCCACAGATGTTCGCGTTCCTGTCGAAAAACAGTGCTTTTCAGAGCAGAACCGGCGGCTACTGTCTTGACGGGGCCTGCCATCAGATCGCATCCCGCCGCTTGAGGCGCATATAACTGTTCAGCAGTTCGGTTCCGAATTCTCCGGCTGTTGTCTCGATACAATCGACACCCATCCGGCGCAGCCGTTCCAGTACAATCCGCCGGTCCCGCAGGGCGGTGTCCGCAACGATGGCCCGTCCCATGTCAGCCAGTGACGTGACGGTGTTGTTTTGCAGTGCTTCCAGTGTGCTGTTCGAGAAGGTGACAAACAGAACCAGATGCCGCCGTGACAGACGGGCGATGTTTTCCATCATCAGTTCTGCGG
Organism: Alphaproteobacteria bacterium HT1-32; assembly: GCA_009649675.1. Taxonomy (NCBI): domain Bacteria; kingdom Pseudomonadati; phylum Pseudomonadota; class Alphaproteobacteria; species Alphaproteobacteria bacterium HT1-32. The sequence goes on from WJPL01000001.1 coordinate 1,891,130, forward strand.
AGATCACATCTTCAAAATCAGTCAGCACAACGATCAGCGAGCGCCGGTTCAGGGTTGCAGCAATGCGGGTAAGTGACAGGGTAAAGTTGGTTTCCGCCGTGCTATAGCCAATCTCGGCGGCGATTTTCCGGACCATGGTAAATCCCTGGGGGCCACCAACCGGGGGCATTCCCGCATCCAGATCGGCATTGAATCCCTGAAGGCCGAAGCGATCACCGTCCCTGAGGGCGATATAGCCAAGTTGCAGTGCGGCAGTCACCGCGTGGTCCAGCCGGGCAATACCGTCGATTGTCTCCCCCATCAGCCGGCCATTATCTACGGCCATGACGATCTGATGATTCCGCTCGGTCCGGAATTCCTTGCAGATCAGCTGCCGGTGCCGGGCGGTCTGTTTCCAGTCAATCGACCGGTGGTCCAGCCCCGGTACATATTCCCGCAGGGCATCAAATTCGGACCCGTCGCCCTGCAGCAGCTGCGGTTTGCTGCCAAACAGGCTGTCGCGTGCGTCGAAGGCAATCGCGGCCCGCCGGACAGCACGAATATTAGGTATCACCGGCACGTCGGCACCAACCGGAATCCGGAGGCTGCGCCGGGTCAGCCGCCATATGCCTTCCCAGGCAATCCAGATTGCCGGAACATGCGCAATGCCGCGGCGGACCGGCAGAATATCCAGATCTTCCCTGTGTTCGCCGGCTGGCAGGTCACCGGGCAGGTTGCGCCATGACAGCATCACAGTGTCATCCGGACATTCGACGGCCAGTTGCACCCGGTGTAGCGGTATCTGTGCGTTAATGAGAATGCCGGCCCGTTCAGCCTCTCCGACAAACAGGGCCGCCGGCCCGTCCATATGCACGCGGACATCGCCCGCCCGTGCCAGACGCAAGCCGTCGAACAGGATCACGGCCAGAACCAGCAGCATCAGCCAGAGCGGCATCATCCAGTAATCGGGCATGATGGTCACCACCATGATCGACAGAATGACAACGACACCGGCCAGCAGGGCCGCACGGACGGTCGGCATGAACATCAGCGGGGGGCCGCGATCTCGGCAAGGATGGCGTTGACGACAGACTCTGTTGTGACGCCTTCGATTTCGGCGCCCGGCGAAAGCTGGATGCGATGACGCAAAGCCGGCAGTGCGAGGGTTTGAATATCATCGGGGATGACATAATCCCGTCCCTGCAGGGCAGCATGTGCCCGGGAGGCGATCGCCAGCATATTGGCCGCCCGTGGAGAGGCCCCGACGGACAGTGACGGATGTTCCCGCGTTGCGCGGACAAGATCGACGATATAGTCGATCAGGTCGTCAGTGATGCGCAGTCTGGCGACGGCGCTCCGGATATCCGAAAGCTCGGCGAGCGAGGCAACACGCTGCACATCAAAGGCGGTCAGGTCCGGCATGGTGCTGCGATGACCATGACGGGCGACAATTGCCCGTTCCTGATCGCGGTCCGGGTAGTCGATGATATGTTTGAACAGGAACCGGTCGAGCTGTGCTTCAGGTAACGGATAGGTTCCCTGCTGTTCAATCGGGTTCTGGGTTGCAATGACCATGAAGCCATTGCCCAGCGGATAGCTGTCACCGTCAATGGTGACCACGCGTTCCTGCATGGCCTGCAACAGGGCGGCCTGGGTTTTCGGCGGAGTCCGGTTGATTTCGTCAGCCAGCAACAGTTCGGTAAAAATCGGTCCCTTGGTCAGATGAAAGCTGTTGCTCTGGAAATTGAACAGATTGGTGCCGATGACATCGCCCGGCATCAGGTCGGGGGTGAACTGGATCCGACCGAATTTCATATCCACGGCGGCGGCAAAGCTTTGTACCAGCAATGTTTTGGCCGTGCCGGGAACACCTTCCAGCAACAGATGGCCTTCTGACAGCAGGGCGACCGTCAGCAGGTCGACAGCCACGTCCTGGCCGACAACGACCTTCGCAATCTCTTCTCGCAATCTGGCGCTGAACGCGCCGATTTCATCGGGTCCCATGCATAACCTCATGACTCCAGTGGTTTAGTTTCCCGGCCCAGAAGCGGGTTTCGGACTTGCTGGCGGCTTTGGCGGTGCCGGTAAAGCCAAGATGGTCCAGCATCTGATGGATATCGCCTGCGACACCCCGGCGCCGTGCAATGATGGCCAGCCGCCGGACTTTCTGCTCATCTGAAAGTCCGGAGGGCAGATGCAGCGAGGCGGCCACCTTCCGGATTGTCATCGCTGCATATTCCCGGCCCAGCAGGCGGGTATCACCCCTTTGTTCCAGCAGGGTGGCCGTCACATCGTAAAGTGCCGCCCGGCCCATGTTGTATTCGCGCTGGCGGCGCAGCGGCGGGCCAAACCGTTTTATCCCGGCTAGGATCAGCAGCATCAGGGCAGTCAGAGCCGTCAGGGTTGCAGCCAGCAGCGGCGGCGTCAGAATATTCCGCCACAGGTCCGGGCTCTGGCCAAAGCCGTGAATGGTTTCATCGAAAATGATCGCGGCGTCTTCTGGTCCGGCAGTCTGGATAATCCGGTAGGTCACTTCTGCGTTACGTCCACGCAGCAGCCCCTGATTGTTCAGAATATCCGGATCGGACAAAATATAATGATTGCTGAACCGGTTTCCGATTTTCGCCAGCAGTACACCGTCCCCGATTCTCAGCACCGGGAACATTCCGGCAGACTGATGCAGCAACTGCAAGTCGTCGACATCCGGGCGAGGGGCATTGCGTCCGAAGATGCCCGTTAGCGCGGCTGTTCTTCCGGTTCTGTAGACGGTCAGCCCGTCGAGAAGGATGTCTGCAATCTTGTCGACCTGCGGTGCCGGTGCCAGGCTGGCCTCGCTAATCCATAACGGGTTTTCGGGATGCGGGTGGGGGAATCGTTTTGGCAGGACATAGAGAGTTCGCTGATCCCGCCCGACGGTTTTCAGGAAATCGCGGAGCAGCTCCCTGTCCCGCGGTTCTGCGGCAATCAGCAGGTTCATATTCCCTGCCTTGGCGGCAGAGCTGGTGCGGCTGATTATCACTGTCCGGCCGGTGGCCCTGAATGTCTCTGCCAGTCCTTTATGACCGACGGCAGAGACCGAATAGGTGCTGGTTCTGAAATCACGCCGGACAGCCTGGTCCGGCGCGAAAACGGAGATCAGGATGATACCGGTGAATGACAGAATGCCGGTGATAATCAGGGCAGCAACTGTGCGGGATGAGAATATGTTGCTGGTCATGCCTTCTGATGCCTCCGAATCAGAGCGCTGACGTCGGCAAACAGGCTCTCGAACTCCTGTGGTGAGGATGTACGGCCTGCATAGTGAACGGCCTCCCGAACGCCAACCAGTCGCTGCAGCAGATGGCGGGTTGGCTCGTCTCCCTGAAGCTGGCTGACCAGATGTCGTGCGGTCTGGGACCGGCGTTCCCGGCGCTCATCGTCATCCAGTACCGATCCCAGCGCGGCACGGAACAGACAGGCCGCCGCGGCATCCAGATCGCCTGCATCAATCAGCTTCCGGGCGGTGGACAGCAGGTCGTGATGTTCTGCCCCCTTTGTTTGTCTGTCTGTGCCCTGGTCTGTCGGACTGCCGGTTTTCAGCTGGCGAATCCGGGGGGCAAGCCATCGATAAGCTATAACCGTTGCCATCACCGCAACAGACAGCAGAACAATCAGCAGGATTACCTGAGCGATATCTCCCAGACCCTGCACGACATTCACCAGGTCGCTCAGGCCGGAGCCATCCGGCAGCCGGTCAAGCAACCATTTGAGAAAATCGACAATGGACCGCAAAAAGGATTCCAGCCATTCAGGCGGGGGCTGTTGTTCCGGGACAGGTTGCGCAGCAGGAAACGCGGTCTGAAAATCCGGATCGGACAGAACGGTTTTCGCTGTTGAGATAATGTCGTGTGCGCTCATCGGCAGGGGCAGTCGTACAAGAGGCTATCCTTTGAGCCGAAGATCTGAAATATCTCTCATAAGGCGAAGTTTGCGTTGTCCGTTAAAGACCTGCAAGCAGCCTTGCAATCATCGGCTGGCGGACAATCTGTATTATTACAGCTCCGACGACCCACAGATGGCAGGAACAGAATGAAATGGATCGTACGAACTCTGGTGCTGCTGGCTGTGCTGGCTGCTGGGCCACTGGTCGCCGTGACGTCGGGGCTTGCCGACATGTCGCGTAGCTGGCAGACGGCCAGTCGTGAATCCACCGATCAGTCACCGGACCCCGCAACAACGCAGGAAGCTGTTGTGCAGGTGTTCGCCGCACGCGCATGGTCCTGGCGCGGTGCATTCGGTGTGCATAGCTGGATTGCGGCAAAGCGCACAGGTGCGGACAGTTACCGTGTTTATGAAGTGATCGGCTGGCGGGCCAGACGTGGCATGTCTGTGATCTCGGTGAATGGCCGGGAGCCGGATGGCCGCTGGTTCGGGTCAGCCCCCGAATTGCTCCGCGATCTGCGGGGGCCGGGTGTTGACCGGATCATTGATGACATCGAGGCTGCGGTGAAGACCTATCCTTATCCGGATGAATACCGGGTCTGGCCGGGGCCTAACTCGAATACCTTCATTGCACATATTGGCCGGGAAGTACCGGACCTGAAGATGGATTTGCCATCAACTGCCATCGGCAAGGACTGGATTCCGTCGAATATTGTGGCTTCGGCACCGAGCGGCACCGGATTCCAGCTGAACGTTCTGGGAGTCCTCGGTGTCCTCGCGGCAAAGGAGGAGGGGCTGGAGATCAACCTGCTTGGCCTGACCTTCGGGATTGATCCGCTGGACCCGGCGATCAAGCTGCCGGGCGTTGGTCGTCTGGGGCCGGCAACGAAACCAATTCAGGTTCCTGCCGAATAGACTTTCGCTCACTTCCCTGCTTTGGCATTAATGCGCAATGAGCATTTGGGGCAAGGTAGTGGGTGTTGCAGCCGGTCTGGCGCTTGGCGGACCGCTCGGCGCGATCATTGGACTGGCGGGCGGTCATGTTTATGACCGGATGCGGGGTGGCGAAACCGGCGGTGGCGGTATGGCGCCTGCGTTTGGTCATGTCACTGAAGATCAGAAACGGCAGGCATTCGCGGTCGGTGTCATCGTGCTGTGCGCCAAGATGGCGAAGGCCGACGGACAGGTCACCCGTGATGAGATTGATGCGTTCAAGCGCATCTTTCGGGTCGCACCGGAAGATGCGGCAAAGGTAGGCAGCCTGTTTGATGAAGCCCGCAAGGATGCGGGCGGGTTTGAACCATATGCCCGGCAGCTTGGCGCGCTGTTTCGCAACAACAAGGCGGTTCTTGAGGAATTGCTGGCCGGACTGTGCGTCATCGCCATGGCGGACGGCGTGCTGCATCCTGATGAACAGCGTTTTCTGGAACGCGTGGCCCTGCAATTTGATCTGCCGGATGCCTCGGTTGAGCGGATCATCGCAACCCATATCCGGCTTGATGACGCTCCTGATCCCTACAAGGTGCTCGGCGTTACCCGCGAGATGAGTGATGACGAACTGAAATCAGCCTATCGCAAACTGGTCCGGGATCATCACCCTGACCGGCTGGTGGCTCAGGGGATGCCGGATGAATTTATTGATCAGGCCACGGAAAAGCTGGCGACCATCAATGCGTCCTGGGACCGCATCGAGAAAGAACGCGGCCTGAACTGAGATCAGGTCAGGCCGGTTCAGGGATCAGCTCAGTGCAGGTCGCGGGCCAGTTCGGCCCGGACGGCTTCGGGAAGCACCGCCATATGAGTGTAGTTCTCATGTGAGGTGCCGATAATCACCTGGGTGCCTTCATTCTTGAATTTTGCGGCCTGTTCGTCGGTGAACCGGAAATGCAGGAAATGCACGGCAGAGGTTTTGCCTTCCGGCGTCGTCCGCTCCACATCCTGTTCCGGTTCGGCCTTGATGGTTTCACCGTCAAACGAGAGGGTGATCATGTCTTCGATCCAGCCCAGCCGTTTCAGCGCATTGCGGCGGCGGGTTTCGTCTTCGATCTGGAACATCAGGGTGCAGACCAGATTCCGGCCTTTGGGGATCAGCGGATTGTAGGCCGTCAGTTCGTCAGCGAGCTGCTCATCACCCCCCTTTTCGATGTAGAGCATTTCATGAACCTGATGCCACATCGTCTCGTAGGATTCGAAATAGAAGGTGGCGAAGGGGCCCAGCTCAAGACGACGCTGTTTCTTGTGGGCGGCCATTTCCCGGCGCTTGTCCTTGCGAAGCGGACCGTACTCGCTCATCGACATGATGTCGTCTTGGGTAATCTCAATCTTCTTGACCATCATTTCAGGCTCCTTGTCGTCTGTGTGTTGCCCCTGGCGCCGGCTTAAAGGCCATAGGCGCGGGCAAAAATCTGGATGGGATGGACGGACTGTTCCGGCACGGCCGGGTCTTCATCTTTCCGTATGGCTTCCATTCCCTGGAGGATATGGGCACCGGCCAGCGGGCATTCGCTGGCAACATATTTCTTGTTGTTCTTCAGCGCGGTGCGGGCAACCGGCTTGCCAATTTTCAGGGCTGTTTCGAAGTTGTCCTTCATCACACCCCAGGCGCCGCCATGACCGGAACAACGCTCAATCACCGCGAGGTCGGCTTCCGGAATGAGACGCAGCATCTCGGTTGCCTTCGCGCCCATGTTCTGGGCCCGGCTGTGGCAGCTGATATGCATGGTCACACCGCCATCAAGAGGTTGCAGACCTTCAGCCAGTCCGCTCTTCTTGTTCATGTCGACAACGAATTCGGTGATATCGAAGGTCGCTTTCGACAGTTTCGCGATGTCTTCATTCTCGGGCAGAATCAACGGCCATTCAAATTTCATCATCAGGGCGCAGCTGGGGATCGGGGCAACGATGTCGTAGCCTTTCTCCACATAGGGCAGCAGCTCCTTCACCACGCTTTTCGCATGTTCGGCAACGCGCTCGATATCGCCGCTTTCCAGTTGCGGCATGCCACAGCAGCGCGGATAGACAACCTCGGTCTCGACGCCGTTCTTTGCCATCACGTTCAGTGCGGCCTCGCCGATTTCAGGGTTGTTGTAGTTGCTGAAGCAGGTGGCATAGAGCACCGCCTTGCGGCCATATCCGGGGGCATCTTTATTGACCTGCGGCGGGTTCGATTTTGCCCGGCCGACAAGGGTGCGGCCCGTGCATTTCGGCAGGTCTGCGTTGCGGTCGATACCGGCGACGCCTTCCATGACCGGACGGGTCAGGCCGTTCTTGCGGTCGGTTGCCCAGTTGGTCAGTCCGGCAACAGCGCCACCCAGCTTACCATTGCGGTCGGTTTCCTTGACCTGCTTTTCCATGAAAGGCTGGCCGCCCTTCTTCAGCTCGACGGCACGATGCCGGAGCATGAGATGCGGAAAATCGAGATTGAATTCATGGGGTGGAACGTAGGGGCATTTCACCATGAAGCAGAGATCGCAAAGCGTGCAGGCATCGACGACGGATTTGTAATCGTCCTTTGCAACGCCATCGACTTCGCCGGTTGAACTTTCATCGACCAGGTCGAACAGGCGGGGGAAAGAATCGCAGAGATTGAAACAGCGCCGACAGCCATGGCAGATATCGAACGCCCGTTCCAGTTCTGCCTCAAGCTTCGATTCGTCCCAGAAATCCGGGTTGTTCCAGTCAATGGGGTGCCGAACCGGCGCGTCCAGATTACCTTCCTGCATGATGCCTCTCCTGCCTGAATCTGAAATATCTTACATAACGATAAAGACCGACGCTGCCAGCCGACTGCCGGCAGCGTCGGTTTTCGCTATCAGCCGAGCTCGGTGAGCGCTTTCTGGAAGCGGCCGGCGTGGCTCTTTTCAGCCTTTGCGAGGGTTTCGAACCAATCTGCGATTTCGTCGAAACCTTCTTCGCGCGCGGTGCGTGCCATGCCCGGATACATATCGGTGTATTCATGGGTTTCACCCGCAACAGCGGACTTCAGGTTGGCTTCGGTGCTGCCGATCGGCTCACCGGTTGCCGGATCACCTGTTTCTTCAAGAAATTCGAGGTGACCAAAAGCATGGCCGGTTTCGCCTTCCGCAGTGGAGCGGAACAGGGCAGACGTGTCGTTGTAGCCTTCAACATCCGCCTTCTGAGCGAAATAGAGGTAGCGACGGTTAGCCTGGCTTTCGCCAGCAAAAGCAGCTTTCAGGTTATCTTCGGTCTTCGAGCCAGCTAGGGACATGATTGCCTCTCCCAAAATCAGTTAACAGAACATCCGACCAACCGGTCCGGAAGGTCAGGATGGTATCACTGCTGTGTGACCTGATAGTTATGGGAGGTCGTGACGCGGGTGTCAATAAATTAGAATAGTTCTAAACTATTTTGTTGCCCGCAGACGCACGATTACCTCGACACCGGCAATTTCCGTTCCTGCGGGTGGTGTCGGGATGGTGCCGAGAGGAATGCTTTCGGCGTCGATATCCAGCAGGCTGCCCGTGCTCTCACAGAAAAAGTGATGATGGGCGTTGATGTTGGTATCGAAATAAGAACGACCGGACTCAACCACAATCTCTTTCAGCAGACCGGCGCCGGTGAACTGGTTCAGGGTATTGTAGACCGTCGCAAGGGATACCTGCACGCCACTGCCAACAACTTCCTGATGAAGCTGCTCGGCAGTTACGTGGCGATCGTCGCCTTCAAGCAACAGCTTACCCAGCGCCATACGCTGCCGTGTCGGGCGGAGCCCGGCGTCCCGCAGTTGCTCGCAAACTTTCTGAAATGGTCGTGTCATGTCTTAAACAATCCAGTCACTGTCAGGTCTCATATGGTGTCATGCTGATGGGGCACAAGAGAGCCGTTAATGAAAATTAGAACGATTCGAAAGATTTGCCAAGCCATAGCGAAGGTTTTTCATAGCGTCACCCGTGATTGCACCGTGCCATCCGGTGCTTTATGGATGTGGCAGTATTCGCAAGATAGCAACGGGGCAACACGTTGGAACAACAGAACAGCTTTAGTTACGAAGAACTGCTGGAATGTGGGCATGGTCGCCTGTTCGGGCCGGGAAACGCCCAGCTCCCGCTGCCGCCCATGCTGATGTTTGACCGCATCACTCACATTTCCTCGGAAGGTGGCGCATACGGGAAGGGCGAAATTGTCGCTGAACTCGATGTCACGCCTGACCTGTGGTTTTTCAAATGCCACTTTGAGGGCGACCCGGTCATGCCGGGATGTCTGGGTCTGGATGCGATGTGGCAGCTTGTCGGTTTCTTTCTCGGCTGGATGCAGGCACCGGGGCGCGGACGTGCGCTCGGTGTCGGTGAAGTAAAATTTACCGGCCAGGTCCTCGAAACCGTGAAGAAGGTTACCTATCATATTGATCTCAAACGGGTCATCATGCGCCGCCTGGTCATGGGCATTGCCGATGGTGTGGTGAAAGCGGATGGGGAAACCATCTATGAGATCAAGGACATGAAGGTCGGCCTGTTCCAACAACCGGAGACTACCTGATGAAACGCGCCGTCATTACCGGCATGGGTATCGTCTCGCCGATCGGTAACGATTGTGGTGAGGTGCTTGATTCCCTCAAAACCGGTCGCTCGGGCATTGTTTTCTGCCCGGAATATGCAGAACTTGGTATGCGCAGTCACGTCCATGGCGCGCCGCAGATCGATCTGGACGAACGTCTTGATCGCAAGCAGCGCCGTTTCATGGGTGATGGCGCTGCCTACAATTATCTCGCCATGCAGCAGTCGATTGCCGATGCCGGGCTGGAAGACAGCGACGTATCAAACGAACGTACCGGTCTGATCATGGGATCGGGCGGGCCGTCGACCAAGAACCTGCTCGCAGCTTTTGACACGACCCGTGAGCGTGGTCCGCGCAAGGTTGGGCCGTTCATGGTCCCCCGGACCATGTCGAGCACCAATTCGGCAACGCTGGCGACCCCGTTCAAGATCAAGGGCGTGAATTACTCGATCACCTCGGCCTGCTCCACCAGTGCACATTGCATCGGTAATGCCTACGAGATGATCCAGATGGGCAAACAGGATATCGTTTTCGCCGGTGGTGGCGAGGAACTGGACTGGACGATGACCGTTCTGTTCGATGCGATGCCTGCCTTGTCATCGAATTACAATGACACGCCGACCCGCGCTTCGCGTCCCTATGACAAGAACCGCGATGGTTTTGTGATCGCCGGTGGCGGTGGCACGGTGGTTGTCGAGGAACTGGAGCATGCGCTGGCGCGTGGTGCGAAGATTTATGGCGAAATCGTCGGTTACGGTGCGACATCTGATGGTTATGACATGGTTCAGCCGTCCGGTGAGGGTGCGGCCCGCTGCATGAAGCTGGCGATGTCGACGGCCGGAGCGCCGGTTGATTACATCAACACCCATGGTACCTCGACCCCGGTCGGCGACACCAAGGAACTGGAAGCCATTCGCGCCACCTTTGGCGAGAGCAATCGTATTCCGGCGATCTCCTCGACCAAGTCACTCACGGGCCATTCACTGGGGGCCACGGGTGTACATGAGGCGATTTATTCGCTGCTGATGCTGGATAATGATTTCATTGCGGCTTCTGCCAATGTGGAAGAACTGGATGAGGGGGCAGAAGGTATGCCGATCATCACGGAGATGCAGGACAAGGCTGGCATCAATTGCGTGATGTCGAACAGCTTCGGGTTCGGGGGAACCAATGCCTCGCTCGTTTTCAAGCGGTACGAGGCCTGATCGACGTCGATGAAGAATAATCCCGGGAAGGCAGGAAAGAGAGGCCGGTGGACACAACCATCGGGTAGAACAATATGGATGGGCTGAAACCGGTCATGGCGGGCAAGCGGGGCCTTATTATGGGCGTCGCGAATGATCATTCCATTGCATGGGGCATTGCCAATGCCCTGTCGAAACATGGCGCAGAGCTTGCCTTCACCTATCAGAATGAAAACCTTCGCAAACGGGTCTCACCGCTGGCGGAGAGTGTCGGTTCCGACATTGTCCTGCCCTGTGATGTCTCGGATTCAGCGAGCCTGGAAAACGTCTTCGAAGCGGTTGGCAAGCAATGGGACAGCATTGATTTTGTCCTGCATGCCATTGCCTATTCCGACAAGTCGGAACTTCAGGGGCGTTATCTCGATACGACCCGCGGAAATTTTCTGCGCACCATGCATATCAGCTGCTTCAGCTTCACGGAGGTGGCGCGTCTTGCAAAACCGATGATGAATGAAGGCGGTTCCCTGCTGACGCTGACCTATCTCGGTGCCGAGAAGGTGATGCCGAACTATAATGTCATGGGTGTGGCAAAAGCAGCACTTGAAGCCAGCGTGCGTTATCTGGCGGTTGATCTGGGTGGCGACGGCGTGCGGGTTAATGCGCTTTCTGCTGGTCCGATGCGCACTCTTGCCGGTTCTGCTATCGCTGATGCGCGGTATGTCTATAAAAAGACGGCAGAACGCAGCCCGATTCGCCGCGCGGTGACACTCGATGAGGTCGGCAATTCCGGTTTCTATCTGCTCAGCCCGCTGTCCAGCGGCGTGACCGGTGAAACCATGTATGTGGATTGCGGATTCAATGTTGTCGGTATGGCAAAACCCGATCATCCCGCAGACTGATCACCTGTTTAGCCGGTGGGGCTGACATGAAATTTGTCTTTCACGCATTCGAGAATGTCGAAGATCTCGATCTGTTCGGCCCCTGGGAAGTCATCGGGGTTGCTGCCAAGCTGGGTGGTATTCTGGAACCGTCTATTGTTTCGGCGACTGGCGGCACGATCACCAGCGCCAAGGGGTTGCGGTTCGAGACAGACTGGTCGTTTGAGACATGCCCGCAGCCGGACATTATTCTGGTTCCGGGTGGGCAGGGCGTTAACCCGCTGCTGGATGACAGGCCGACGCTGGACTGGATCGCGAAAGTGGCACCGGGATGCAACTGGGTGACATCGGTCTGTTCCGGCTCTCTTGTTCTGGCCGCCGCAGGTCCGGCGCAGGGCAAGCGGATCACGACCCATCACGGACGTATCCAGCAGGCAAAAGATCAGGGACTGGCCGGGGAAGTGCTCTCCGGTTATCGCTATGTCAGGGACGGCAATCTGCTGACTTCGGAAGGGGTTTCCGCCGGGATTGATATGGCGCTCTGGCTGGTAGGCGAGCTGTTCGGTCCGGACTTTGCCCGCAAGGTCCAGCATCAGATGCAATATGACCCGGCCCCGCCCTATACCGGTCTGACCTGAACGATCACAGGCGGTCTTCCCGCTCGCCCTGCTTATCAGCCAGTACCGATTTCAGCACAAAGACACGAAGCGCGCTGGAGAGATTTACCCGGCGTTGTGAATCAATCTCGGTAATCAGTGAGGCCAGCGACTGCTCCCGCTGTTCAGCCAGATCCTTCAGCAGATGCCAGAAAATATCCTCCAGCGATATGCTGGTTGCATGACCGGCGATGACGACGGACCGTTTGCGCAGAAATTCATCATCAGGCGTGGGTGGCGCTTCCTTCATGGTCCGGCGATCCTCCTTGCCTTCTCCGGATAGGTCAAAAATACTGCCTTAAAAAATACCGGGTGGAAAATGTCATTAACGGATGGGGCGCTGCTGGCGCTCGCCGGCTTTGTCGCAGGCAGTATAAATTCAATTGCCGGCGGCGGAACCTTCTTTACATTTTCGGCGCTGCTGGCCGTTGGTGTGTCACCGGTTGCGGCCAATGCGACCAGCGCCATTGCCGTGGTTCCCGGCAGTGTTGCCAGCGTGCTGACAGACCGGCGGCTTATCCAGTCAACGGATGTGCCGCTTCGGAACCTGATGCTCATCAGTCTGATCGGCGGTGGTCTTGGCGCCTGGCTGGTGCTGCGCGCCGGGGATGTCCGGTTTGCGGCGATGGTACCGTGGCTGCTGTTCATGGCGACTGCCCTGTTTGCGCTCGGACCGCGGCTGGCAAAGATATCAATCCGGTTCCGGGCACGCTATTCGGTGGCGACAGCGACGCTGATGGTGCTCGCCATCCAGTTCGTTACCTCGACCTATGGCGGATTCTTCGGTGCCGGTATGGGGATCATCATGCTGGCGGCGCTGGTTTTCGTGTTTGGTGACGATTATCGCACCGCCAATGCCTGCAAGAACCTGTTTTCCATCTTCATCCAGTTCGGGGCGATTGTTCTGTTTTTGCTGGAAGATGTCATCGCCTGGCATGAAGCGGGGGTGATCACGGTGGCCAGTATACTGGGTGGCTGGATTGGTGTGCTGGGTGCACGGAAGGTCCCGGTGCGCCTGCTGCGTGCGGTGGTGATTACCTGCGGGGCTCTGCTTGGCTGTTATTACCTGTATGGCCAGATTGTGTAGACTTACGCCACCGACAGCAGATGTTCCCACAGCATCAGGCAGGCAAAGGCAATGAACACGGTTCCCGTCACATAATTGATACCGCGCTGAACCTCTGGGCGGGTCAGCCACTGGCGGGCCTGATCAGCCGCGAGAACCAGAATAATCTGCCACAGACCGTTAATGACCAGCATCAGCAGCGCCATGACCGTGAGCTGTAGCGGGATATTGCCGGCTGACACGTCAAGAAAGTTCGGGAACATCGCCAGAAAGGTAATGATGACCTTTGGATTCAGCAGATTGGTTATGGTGGCATCTCTGAATCCTGTCAGGGCGGTGACATGGGCGCCCCTGCCCATCGTCAGATTGCCGCTTGCCCGGAACGCCCGCAGGCCCAGCCAGCCGAGATAGGTCGCTCCGCAGATGGCGACTGTCCGGAACATAATCGGGGAGGAGGCAATGACAACAGACACACCGAGGGCCGCCAGCAGGGTATGCCCGACAATGCCGGTCTGAACGCCGGCAACTGTCGCCATACCGACGCCCCGGCCCGAGATCAGTGCATTGCGGATGATCAGCATGTTGTCCGGCCCCGGCGAGACGACGATCGCCGTTATGGTCAGGATAAAGCCCGTCAGCAGCGCGGGGTCGGACAACATTGCTGTTTTCCGTCAGTCCGGCTGCTGAACCATCTTGGCCGGGTCGACCCACTCATCGAACTGCTCGGCCGTGACCAGACCTGTGGCCAGTGCCGCTTCCCGCAGGGTGGATCCTTCGCTATGGGCTTTCTTGGCAATCTTTGCTGCGTTGTCATATCCGATATGCGGGTTCAGGGCGGTGACCAGCATCAGCGAATTGTCGACCAGTTCCTTTATCCGCGCCTCATTTGCCTTCAGGCCGGTCAGGCAGTTATCCGTGAAGCTGCGAATGACATCGGACAGCAGACGGGTCGACTGCAACAGGCAATAGGCGATTACCGGCTTGAACACGTTGAGTTCCAGATGGCCGGAAGCACAGGCAAAAGTGACTGTGGTGTGGTTGCCCATCACCTTGGCCGCCACCATGGTCACGGCTTCAGCCTGGGTCGGGTTGACCTTGCCGGGCATGATTGAGGAACCCGGCTCGTTCTCGGGCAGCGACAGCTCGCCCAGTCCGGACCGGGGGCCGGAACCGAGCAGCCGGATATCATTGGCGATCTTGGTCATGGTAACCGCGATGGTGTTCAGCTTGCCCGACAGATTGGTCATCGCATCGTGGCTGCCCATCGCATAAAACTTGTTGGCGACCGGTACGAACGGCAGTCCGGTCATGCCCGCAACCTGTTCGCAGAACACTTTGTCGAAGCCTTTCGGTGCATTCAGTCCGGTGCCGACTGCGGTGCCACCCTGAACCAGCTGATAAATCTGGGTAAGGCTTTTCTCAAGGCGTTTGACGTTCTCGGAAACCTGCATGGTATAGCCGGAAAATTCCTGCCCCAGTGTCAGCGGCGTGGCATCCTGCAAATGGGTACGGCCGATTTTCACGATATGCGTGAATTCCTCGGTCTTGGTCTCCAGCACCTGATGCATGGTCTCCAGATCAGGCATCAGCGTCTGGCTGACCTCGATCCCCAGAGCGATATGCATGGCCGTCGGGAAGCTGTCATTTGATGACTGGCTCATATTCACATGATCGTTCGGATGAACCGGGGACTTTCCGCCGCGCTCGCCACCCAGAATTTCATTGGCACGATTGGCGATGACTTCATTCAGGTTCATGTTGGTCTGGGTGCCGGAACCGGTCTGCCAGACACTGAGCGGGAAATGCGCATCCAGTTCGCCGGCGATGACCTCGTCGGCGGCAGCACAGATCGCAGTCCCGAGCTTTTCATCCAGCTTGCCGAGCGCCATGTTGCTCTTCGCGGCAGCTTTCTTCTGAATTCCGAAGGCATGGATCAGAGCCAGCGGCATCTTTTCTTCACCGATGCGGAAATTCTCGATGGAGCGCTGGGTTTGTGCTCCCCAGTAGGCATTCGACGGGACATCAATGTCACCCATCGAATCCGATTCAACCCGAACGTCACTCATGTCCTGTTCCTCCAGATGATCTTTGTTGCCTCTTCTCTAACGCGGAAGCGGTGAACAGGCCATAAATGATGGTGCGGGAATGGTCGTTTTTACGGAATCAGTGAGTCATGAAGTCTGTGCATCGACGCCATCCTTCGAGACGGCGGGTGGCGCCTCCTCAGGATGAGGACTTCTACGCAACGGACCTCATCCTGAGGAGCGCTGCAAGCGCGTCTCGAAGGATGCTATCCGAGGATCAGCCAGCGCAGACCATAGGACAGGGCAGCGACAGCGAGAACACCCGCTGCCCACAGGCCGATGAACCAGAGCCATCGGCGAGGGGGTTTGCCGGTTTTAGTGGTATCCGCCATCGGCTTTCACCTTGCCGCGGAAAATCCAGTAGGTCATGGCTGTGTAACCGAGGATACAGGGCACCAGCACGACAACGCCGACCAGCAGGAAGGTTTGTGATCCCGGGTCTCCGGTTGCCTGCCAGATCGTGATGCCCGGCGGAATGATGGCGGGCCACAGGCTGACACCGAGACCGATGAAGCCGAGAAGAAACAGGATGAGGGTCAGAACGAACGGGGCTATCTCGTCACGTTGCCGAACCGCCCGGAACAGCAGCAGCGCAACCAGTGCCGTAATCACCGGAACCGGAGCGAGCCATCCGATATTCGGCCAGCTGAACCAGCGCCCGGCTATCTCGTCGCTGAGATAAGCGGTGCCGATGCTGACAGCGACCATGAAGAACAGGACGCCGATACACATGCGGTCAGCCAGTCCGAACGCCCAGTCGCGCAGTGCCCCTTCGGTTTTCATGGCCGTCCATGTAGCCCCCAGCAGGGCATAACCGCAGGCCACGGCACAGCCGGTAAGGATGGAGAAAGGTGTCAGCCAGTCAAAGGAACCGCCGGCGAAAACCCCGTTCACGACGGTGATGCCGTCGAGATAGGCCCCCAGAACAATCCCCTGCGAGACAGCGGCAACCAGTGAGCCGATGCCGAAGGCCAGATTCCAGAACCGGCGTCCTCGTTCCGCCTTGAACCGGAATTCAAAGGCCACCCCCCGGAAGATCAGGCCAAGCAGCATGACGGTGAAGGGCAGGTAGAGTGCGGGCATGATGATGGAATAGGCCATCGGGAAGGCGACCAGCAGGGCACCCCCGCCCAGCACCAGCCAGGTTTCATTGCCATCCCAGACCGGTGCGATGGAATTCATCAGCAGATCACGATCGGCTTCAGTCGGGGCCGCGTTGAACAGGATACCGACACCCAGATCAAACCCGTCCATCCAGACATACATCAGAATACCGAAGGCGATGATACCGGTATAAATCAGCGGCAGCAGGTCATGCAGGAACTCCATGATCAGTGTCCCCCTTCTGTAAGAGAGGCAACCGGACCCTTTTCACGGACATATGCCGCATTTTCGGCTTCTGCTTTGACAGGTCCCTTGCGCAACAGCTTCAGGATGTACCAGGTCCCGGCTCCGAACACGATGGTGTAGACAATCATGAAGGCGGTAAGGGAAAAGGCAACGCTGCCTGCGCTGACCGGAGATACGGCATCGGCAGTGCGCAGCAGTCCGTAGATTACATAGGGCTGCCGACCGACCTCGGTTGTCACCCATCCGGCCAGCACGGCGATGAAGCCAATCGGCGTCATGGCCATGCAGACGGCAAGATAGGGCCGGGTTGTTGCCAGTTTCCCGCGCCACATCAGGAACAGCCCGATCAGCCCGACCAATGCCATCAGCAACCCGGCGGCGACCATGATACGGAAGCTCCAGAACACGATACCGACGGGCGGGCGGTCGGCGGCGTCAAAATCTTTCAGACCCGTAATCTTGCCATCCAGGCTGTGGTCAAGGATCAGGCTGCCGAGATAGGGGATGGCAATTTCAAAATGATTTTTCTCGGCTTGGGCGTCGGGGATTGCGAACAGACGCAGCGGCACCGGGCTTTCATCGCTGTCCCAGTGGCCTTCCATCGCCGCCAGCTTTGCGGGCTGGTATTCCTTCACATCAAGGCCGTGAAAGTCACCGATGATGATCTGCACCGGCGCGACAAGGCCGGCGAACAGGACAGCCATCGCGAAGGTCCGCCGGGCGCCGGTGCCGATATCACCACGCCAGACATACCAGGCGGAGATACCGGCAATGGTGAAGGCAGTGGTCAGGAAGGCGGCGGTTACCATATGGGCCAGCCGGAGCGGGAAAGACGGGTTGAAGATGATCGCCCACCAGTCGGCAGGAATGAACACACCATCAACCAGATCATGGCCCGTCGGCGTCTGCATCCAGCTGTTGGCGGAGATGATCCAGAAAGTTGAGATCAGGGTACCGATGGCCACCATGCAGGTAGCCGTGAAATGCAGCTTTTCGCCGACCCGGTCCCACCCGAACAGCATGATGCCGAGGAATCCGGCTTCGAGAAAAAACGCGGTGAGAACTTCATAACCCAGCAGAGGGCCCAGAATATTTCCGGCGGCGGCGGTCAGGCCACTCCAGTTGGTGCCGAACTGGTAACTCATGACGACACCGGAGACGACGCCCATGCCGAAGGAAACGGCAAACACCTTCGACCAGAAGTCGAACAATCGTCGCCAGGTGTCATCGCGGGTTTTCAGCCAGCGCCATTCGAGGACCATCAGCCAGTTGGCAAGACCGATGGTGAAAGACGGAAACAGGATATGGAAGGCAATCGTCGCTGCGAACTGGATACGGGAGAGTATGAGTGCGTCGAGTTCCATCAGAGCTTCCATTCCTCACTGGACCGGTCAATATCTACTATTAATTACCGGATTTTTCATGTGAATTCTTCCGCGCGGGCTGCATGGCTGACCTGCGTGTATTCACATGCTGAGGATAAAGCGGGAGTACAAGTCTAGTGGTTGAGGATTTTTGACAGGAAGTCCTTTGCCCGGTCACTTTCCGGATTGCCAAAAAAATCTTCGGTCGGGCGGTCTTCGATGATGATGCCTTCATCCATGAAGACCACACGGTCGGCGACTTTCTTGGCAAAGCCCATTTCATGGGTCACCACCATCATCGTCATCCCTTCCGTCGCCAGTTCCACCATTACATCCAGCACCTCGTTGATCATTTCCGGATCAAGGGCTGATGTAGGCTCGTCAAACAGCATGACGATGGGATCCATGGCGAGCGAGCGGGCGATGGCGACACGCTGTTGCTGCCCGCCGGACAGATTGCCCGGATATTTGTCGATATGATCAATCAGGCCAACCCGGTTCAGCAGGCTTTCAGCCCGTTCAACGGCTTCGTCCCGGCTGCGCTTTAAGACCTTTTCCTGCGCCAGACAGAGATTTTCCCGGACGGACATATGTGGATAGAGTTCGAAATGCTGGAACACCATGCCGATACGCGACCGCAAGGCGGTCAGGTCGGTTGCCTTGTCGGTCACGACCTGGCCTTCAACCGTGATCGTGCCTTTCTGAACCGGTTCCAGACCATTGACGCATTTGATCAGGGTGGATTTGCCGGAGCCTGACGGGCCGCAGACAACAACTACTTCTTTCTGCTGAACGCTGGTCGAGCAATCGGTCAGAACCTGAAAATCACCATACCATTTGCTGATGCTGTCAATCTTGATCATACGGAAATCCGTTCCTTCAGGCGTCTGACATAAATTGAGCCGGTCAGACAAATTACAAAATAGACGAAGGCGGCAAAGACATACATTTCAACCAGCCGGCCTTCGGTCTTGGCGACAATGGAGGAGGAGGTCATGAAGTCCTGCAGGCTGACCACATAGACAAGCGACGTATCCTGAAACAGGATGATGCCCTGACTGACCAGAATCGGGACCATGTTCCGGAAGGCCTGCGGCAGAACCACATAACGCTGAATCTGCCAGTAGTTCATCCCGGTTGACTGACCGGCCTGCACCTGGCCGCGCCGGACGCTCTGAATACCGGCCCTCATGATTTCCGAGTAATAGGCTGCCTCGAACATGACGAAGGCGATCAGGGCGGAATAGAAGCTTCCGATCGGTCGTCCGAGCGCCAGCGGTACCAGAAAATAGAACCAGAACAGCACCAGCAGCAGTGGTACGGAGCGGATCAGATTAACATATCCGGCAGCCAGCATCGACAGTGGCGCAATGCCGGACAGTCGGGCCAGTGCCAGCAGAGTACCCAGTACAATACCGCCAATGATCGCCAGGAAAGTCAGCCAGAGGCTGAGCAGCATGCCCTCGCCGAGAAACGGCAGTGACTGGATAATGACACCAAAATCAAAATCACCCATCTCAGCCTCCCTTACCGACATAGCCGGGAATGAAGGTGAAGCGTTCCAGCAACTGCATGATGATGGTGCCAATCAGGGCAATCGAGACATAAATGACGGTGGCGGCGGTCAGCGCCTCAAAACCCTGGAAGGTGTATTCCGAAATCTGCTGGCTCTGCGCCAGCAGTTCCAGCAGCCCGATCGTCAGGGCGAGGGATGAGTTTTTGAAGATGGTCAGGAATTCCGATGTCATTGGCGGCACAATAAGGCGCAGTGAAATCGGCAGCAGAATATAGCGATAGGTTTGGGCGGTGCTGAAGCCATGTGCCGTTGATGCAGCGGCAAGACCGGCGGGAACCGCTTCGATCCCGGCGCGTACCTGCTCTGCAATGCGCGATGCGGTATAGAAGCCCAGCGCCAGAACGGCGGTCGTGAATTCCGGATTCGGCATGTCCCGTTTCATCCACCGGCCCATATCGTCGGGCAGGATTTCCGGCAGCACGAAATACCAGAGGAACATCTGCACGAGCAGTGGAATATTGCGGAAAAGTTCAACATAGGCGGTGCAGAAGGCCCGTATGGTCGGGTTCGGAACGGTCCGGCCGATCCCGACAAGACAACCGACGGCAAAGGCAATGCACCAGGCCGACAGCGCGACGGCGACAGTCCAGCCAAAGCCGCTCAGCAACCAGCCGTAATAGGGGTCTTCGAAAAGAACGCCCCAGTTCCAGTTATAATTCATCCCGTCCCCCTGAACGCGGCAGAATTCAGCCGGGCCGCCATCATGGCGGCCCGGGTCGGCAGTACAGGATTATTCAGGCAGTGCACCAAGCGTAAAGGCTGCCTTCAGCAGATCGGTCTGCCCGACGCCAAGCGGCGAAAACCACTTGTCATAGATCGCATCGATCTCGCCCGAGCGGAAAAGCCCGGCCAGGGTTTTCTTGCCGATCAGTTCGAAGGCGCTGTCATCCCGGCGAACCATCAGGGCATAGGGGTCAAAGGACAGGAAATCGCCGACAACCTCGAATTTCTCCGGTGTCTTGGACTTGGCGATCAGGCCGAACAGCAGGATATGGTCGGTGGCATAGGCGTCAACGCGGTCGGTTTCCAGCGACAGCATACCCTCGGCATGGTCACGTACCGGCAGCACCTTGAATTCGATGCCGAGCTTTTCACCGGCAGCCTTGACGGCACGTTCGTTGGTGGTGCCCTGTGCCAGTGCGACAGCCTTGCCGTTGAGGTCTTTGACAGAGCTGATGCCGGAGCCTTTCCGGACCATGATCTTGGTGCCGGTGACAAAGGTTACCGGCAGATATTCAACCTGCTGCTGACGGGTCAGTGTGTTGGTGGTTGAACCGCATTCCAGGTCAATGGTGCCATTCGCCATCAGTGCAATCCGGGTTTTCGGGTTCACCGCCACATATTTGATGGTCAGTTTCTTGCCGAGTTCTTCCGAGACCGCATCAACGATCTTGTGGCACAGGTCCATGGAATAGCCGACCGGCTTCTGGTTCTCGTCGAGATAGGCAAAAGGCACGGAGCTTTCGCGGTGGCCGAGCACGATCTCGCCACTCTCGTTGATTTTGGCAAGGGTACCGGTGAGGTCTGCTGCCGATGCGGGCAGGGTTGCCATAAATCCTGTGGCAACAACTGCTGCGGTTAAAAGTCTGACTGCTTTCATGATCTGTCCTCTCGTTAATGAAATGATGATGTCGGAATTAATCGATGTAACCGGGTAGTCCGAAGATTTCCGGATAGCCAAACAGGGCGGTACTGCCCCCGGTATGCAGGAAGACGATATTCTTCAGGTCCTTGAACTGACCCTTTCTGGTCAGATCCAGCAGGCCGGCCATGCCTTTTCCGGAATAGACCGGGTCCAGCAGGATACCTTCGGTCCGGGCCAGCGTGGTGACGGCTTCCTTCATGCTGTCGGTCGGCAGGCCGTATCCGGGGCCGACATAGTCACAGTTCGCGCGCACCCGGTTCCGGGCAACAACCGCGCCGGAGCCGAGATGCTGTGAGGTTTTGACGGCAAGATCGAAAACCGACTGCTCCTGCCGTTCCTTTGGTGCCCGAACGCCGATCCCGAGCAGGGGAATATCGCTTTCAATGGCGGCAAGCCCGGCCACCAGACCAGCCTGGGTGCCGGCACTGCCGGTCGCATGAACCAGCAGATCTATCGACAGATCAGTTTCGGCGGCCTGTTCGACCAGTTCGCGGACACAATTGACATAACCCAGTGCGCCGACCGGATTCGATCCGCCACCGGGGATGATATAAGGAACCTGACCCCCGGCTTTCAGCTTTTCAGCCAGCTTCTCCATTTCTGCGGCCATATCCGCACCGCCGGGGCGTTTGGAAATTGTCGCACCATAGAGCTGATCCAGCAGCACATTGCCGTTCAGATTGTAAGGATCGTCGTTATAGCCGGTGCGGTCTTCCAGCAGGATATGGCATTCCAGCCCCTGCGTTGCGGCGGCGGCCGCTGTCTGGCGTGCATGGTTTGATTGTGTCGCGCCCTGTGTGATGACGCAGGTCGCGCCTTTTTCCATCGCGTCGGCGATCAGGAATTCCAGCTTTCGGGTCTTGTTGCCGCCACCGGCAAGCCCTGTGCAGTCATCGCGCTTTATCCAGATACGCGGACCACCAAGCATCTCGCTCAGCCGGTCCATCGGCTCCAGCGGGGTCGGCAGGTGGCCGAGGCGGATACGCGGGAATATTGCCAGTCTTGCCGAAAGGTTTTTGCATAGCGCAAGGGATGCCGGGCTGGTCGCGGATGTTTCGTTCTGTTGGTCGCCTTGAGCTTCAGGCATAATGTTTCTCTTATTTTTCCATCTAGGGCTGGCAACATATGTCTTTGTCTGACGACTGAGAAATGCTGATTTGTTTTGCTGCTCATACTATTTATATGGGTGTTTGATGTTTGGAGGGTTTCATGGATACCAGATGGTTTGAGGATGTTCTGGTGTTGCTGGAGGAGGGAAATCTCACCCGTGCGGCAGAGCGGCGGGCAGTAACCCAGCCCGCATTTTCCCGACGGATTCGTGCCTTCGAAGACTGGCTGGGACAGGATATTATCGACCGCGAGACCAACAAGGTGACGATCCGGGATTCAGTTGTCTCGCGGGAGGCGGATATCCGGGCCTTTCTGTCCCGGCTGAACGACCTGCACCAGTCCATTCGCGATTCTGCGGGTATGCCGCAGCGGGTTACCTTCGCCACCCAGCATGCGCTGACCTTTTCGGCCCTGCCGGACCTCATCGGTTCCGTAGAGGCGGCGGGTTATCCGCTGAACTACCGGCTTCGGACCGCCAATCGCGGGGATTGCATATCCATGTGTATCCGGGGCGATGCCGACACGCTGATGTGTTATGAAACACCGGAGGAGAAGCCGCTGCCGTTTGATGCCAGTTTCCGGCGCCATGAATGGGGCAATGACCGCCTGGTGCCGGTGGTCGGAGGGGGGCTGCGATATGGTCTGACGCCGGATGGTGGTTTGCCGCAGGGGTCTCCTGTCATTCTGTATCCGGAGAGCAGTTTCTTCTGGAGTGCTCTCAGGCAGCATTGCCCTGACTGGTTTTCGATTCAGAGTGTTATGCGCCCGCTCTGCGAAAGCGCTTTTACCGCCGGTATCCGGGAAATGGTATTGCATGGGCTTGGCATGGCCTGGATACCGATGAGCATGGTCTGGCAGGATATTGAATCCGGTCGGCTGGTCGATCTGACCCGCAGTCTGGGATTCTGTCCGCTGACAATCTGCCTTTATTCGCGGGAAAAACACTATTTCACGACCAACGTCATCTCCCGCATGACGCAGGAGCGGCGTTTCGTGTGAGGGTGGGTGATGATTGTTCCCGGTTATGCCGGGAAATCTCGCCGTTTTGCTTTCACCGCCCGCCCGGCTTCGTTATAAACGCGGCCATGGAAAGCTTGAATTCTTACAGGGCCGGACCGGATGAGCGCGGCCATTTCGGTATGTTCGGTGGACGGTTCGTCGCCGAGACCCTGATGCCGCTGATTCTCGAGGTCGAAAAAGCCTATAATGCTGCGAAAGCCGATCCGGCCTTTCAGTCGGAAATGGACTATTTCCTGAAGCATTATGTCGGCCGGCCAAGCCCGCTTTATTTCGCAGAGCGCCTGACGGAAGAACTCGGCGGCGCGAAGATCTATTTCAAACGCGACGAACTGAATCACACCGGCGCGCACAAGATCAACAATACGCTTGGCCAGATTCTGCTGGCGAAACGGATGGGCAAGACCCGTATCATCGCCGAAACCGGTGCCGGTCAGCATGGTGTGGCCACGGCCACGGTCTGCGCCCGGTTCGGACTGCCCTGTGTTGTCTATATGGGCAAGACCGATATCGAACGTCAGGCCCCGAATGTGTTCCGGATGAAGCTGCTGGGCGCGGAAGTCGTTCCCGTTACCTCCGGTCGCGGCACGCTGAAGGATGCCATGAACGAGGCGCTGCGGGACTGGGTTACCAATGTGGACGAGACGTTCTACATCATCGGAACCGCTGCCGGCCCGCATCCCTATCCCATGCTGGTGCGAGATTTTCAGTGCGTCATCGGCAATGAAGTCCGCGAACAGATGATGGCGGCGGAAGGCCGCCTGCCGGACAGCCTGATCGCCTGCATTGGGGGTGGCTCGAATGCCATCGGCCTGTTCCATCCCTTCCTTGATGACCGGGATATCCGGATTATCGGTGTCGAAGCCGGTGGTTTCGGACTGGATACGCCACAGCATGCGGCCAGCCTGAATGGTGGCGCGCCGGGCGTGCTGCATGGTAACCGTACCTATCTGTTGCAGAATGAAGATGGCCAGATCGAGGAGGGTCATTCGATTTCCGCCGGTCTGGATTATCCGGGTATCGGGCCGGAGCATAGCTGGCTGCATGATACCGGGCGCGTTGAATATGTTGCGGTCACGGACAAGGAGGCGCTCGACGCGTTCCAGACCTGCACCCGGCTTGAAGGCATCATTCCGGCGCTGGAACCAAGTCATGCACTGGCTCATGTCATCAAGATCGCCCCTGATCTGCCGCAGGACCATCTGCTGGTGATGAATCTGTGCGGTCGTGGTGACAAGGATGTCTTTGCCGTTGCCGAACATCTGGGGGTGGAACTGTGAGCGGGCTGCGCGGTACAGCGCGGATCGACGCCCGGTTCGGGGTGCTTCGCGAGGAAGGCCGGGCGGGACTGGTGACATATCTCACCGCCGGTGATCCGGATCCGGCAACCTTCGAGGATATCCTCTCCCGGCTGCCGGCCGGTGGCTCTGATGTCATCGAGATTGGTATGCCTTTCACGGATCCGATGGCTGATGGCCTTGCCATTCAGCTGGCCGGCCAACGCGCCCTTGCTGCGGGTCAGACGCTGGCGCGGACGCTGGACATGGTCCGGCGGTTTCGTGAGAAGGATGACGCGACCCCGGTTATCCTGATGGGCTATTTCAATCCGATCTACCGCTATGGCGTTGACCGTTTTGTCACGGATGCCCTGGAATGCGGTGTGGACGGGCTGATCATGGTTGATCTGCCCCCGGAAGAAGATGACGAGCTGTGCCTTCAGGCCAATGCCGGCGGACTGAGTTTCATCCGGCTGGCGACCCCGACCACGGATGCGGAGCGGCTGCCGAAGGTAATGCAGAACACGTCCGGTTTTGTCTACTATGTCTCGATTGCCGGTGTCACCGGTACCGCGACGCCGGATTTCAGTGCTGTCGGCGGTGCGGTCGAGAAGCTGCGCAAGGCCAGTGGCCTGCCGATTGCTGTTGGTTTTGGTATCAAGACGCCGGAGCATGCAGCTGCGGTTGCCCGTGTGGCCGATGCTGCGGTGGTTGGTTCTGCTCTGGTGCAGCTGGTCGCGGATAATATTGATGATAAGGGCGTGGCCCAGCCGGGCCTGGTGGACGCTGTAATCGGTCATGTGAGCGCGCTGGCCGATGGCGTGCGTAAAGCGCGACTGAAAAAGGATGTCGCATGAACTGGCTGACAAATTTCGTTCGACCGAAGATCCAGCAACTCGTTCAGCGGACGGAGGTGCCGGACAATCTGTGGCACAAATGTCCGGAATGCGAGCAGATGATCTTTCACCGGGATCTGGAGAAGAACCGGCGGGTCTGTAACCATTGCGGCCATCATATGCGCCTCGACGCTATCCAGCGTCTGGAGGTGCTGTTTGATGACGGCAAGTATGAGCGTGAAATTTTGCCGAAGCCGCCGGTCGATCCGCTGAAGTTCAAGGATACCCGGCGCTATACAGACCGCATCAAGGATGCCCATACCAAGTCCGGTGAGGATGAGGCGATCATCGTCGCCACCGGCAAGATCGGTGGCGTGACCACGGTCGCTGCGGTGCTGAACTTCAGCTATATGGGCGGTTCCATGGGAATCGGCGTGGGCGAGGGCTTTGTTGCCGCGGCCCGCAAGGCCGTGAAGCTGAAAGCGCCGTTCCTTGCCGTGCCGTCTTCGGGTGGTGCCCGCATGCAGGAAGGCATCCTGTCGCTGATGCAGATGGCCCGGACAACGGTTGCCGTCAGCGAAGTGAAGGAAGCGGGGCTGCCTTATATTGTGCTGCTGGCCGATCCGACGACCGGTGGTGTGTCCGCCTCTTTTGCCATGCTTGGCGATATTGCGCTGGCAGAACCCGGTGCGATCATCGGTTTTGCCGGTGCCCGCGTGATTGAACAGACCATTCGTGAAACCCTGCCGGAAGGCTTCCAGCGGTCAGAATATCTGCTGGAACATGGCATGCTTGATATGGTCGTGCCGCGCGATGAACTGAATCAGCGTATCGGTCGTGTTCTCCGGATACTCACGTCATCCAGGCCAGCGAAGACACCGGTGCCGGACGCTGGTGACGATACGGATTTCATGACGGCAGATACGCCGGTGGCCAAGCCCGCGACCCCAATCATTGAAGACAAGAGTGACAAACCGAAAAAGTGATGCCGTTCTCGAACGGTTGATGCGGCTGCATCCCAAGTCCATTGATCTGGTGCTCGACCGGGTCTGGCGGCTGCTGTCACATGTTGGCGACCCGCAAACGAAGCTGCCACCGGTAGTGCATGTCGCGGGAACCAATGGCAAAGGCTCGACCATCGCCATGATGCGGGCGATGCTGGAGGCTGCGGGATACCGGGTGCATGTCTATACCTCTCCCCATCTCGTGCGCTTTGCCGAGCGCATTCGTCTGGCCGGTGAACTGATCCCGGAACAGATGCTGACCGACCTGCTGGAGGAATGCGAGCAGGCGAACGGTCCGGATCCGATCACCTATTTTGAAATCACCACGGTTGCTGCCTATCTGGCATTTTCGCGCACACCCGCAGATATCCTGTTGCTGGAAACCGGGCTGGGCGGGCGTCTGGATGCAACAAACGTGATTGACCGTCCGGCCCTGACCGTGATCACCCCTGTCTCCATCGATCATGTGCAGTTTCTCGGTGAGACGCTGGAAGCGATTGCCGGCGAGAAAGCCGGGATTATCAAGCCGGGTGTGGCCTGCATTTCCGGCCCGCAAAAGCCGGAGGCACTGGCGGTTCTGCAACAGCGTGCTGATGACGCTTCCGCGCCCCTGTTCGCGGCGGGCCGGGACTGGCTGGTGAAACAGACAGGTAAGGGTTTCAGCCTGCGCGGAACCAGCCGCCAGACACGGGACTATCCGCGTCCGTCACTGCCCGGTGATCACCAGGTCATCAATGCAGCGACGGCGGTTGTCGCACTGGAAAACCTGCCGGGATTTACCGTGCCCCTCGATGCCCGTCATGCTGGATTGCAGGCAGTTGACTGGCCGGCACGCATGCAGCGGCTGACCAGAGGGGAACTGGTCGACCTGTTGTCACCGGGGACTGAACTCTGGCTTGATGGCGGACATAATGCCGGGGCCGGAGAAATGCTGGCGGCGGTCCTGTCGCAATGGGATGACTGGCCGGTCCATCTGGTCTCTGGCATGATCAATACCAAGGCTTCAGATGATTTCCTGAAACCACTGGCATCGCATGTCACCAGCTTGCAGGCCGTCGCCATTCCGGGAGAGATCAATTCCCGGACGGCGGAGGAGACAGCAGGTACCGCTCGCGCCGTCGGCATAACGGCCAGTGAGGCCGGTGATGTTGCGGCGGCAATCAGGGCGATCATTGCGGCAGAGCCGAAGCCCTGCCGCATTCTGATCTGTGGTTCGCTTTATCTGGCGGGAACCGTGCTGTCCGGAAACAGCTGAGGTCCGGTACTATTCCCGGCTGATCAGCGGGAAGGCCGAGAGCTGATGCGGTTCAACTACTGGCGGTGCCGAGACCAGAAATTCCGGTCCCAGTTCGCTCAGTGACGTGACGCCCAGCAGGGCCATCACTTCATGGATTTCTTCCTGCAACAGCTGGAGCATACGGGTCACACCCTCAGCCCCTGCAGCGGACAGCGCGTAGCCGTAAAGCCGGCCGATGGCGACCATATCTGCGCCGAGGCAGAGCGCCTTGACCACATCCGACCCGCGGCAGATTGCACCATCGACAATCACCGGCGCCCGGCCGCGAACCTGCTGGATGATTTCCTTCATGGCAGAGATGGAGCCAATGCCGTGATCGAGCTGGCGGCCACCATGGTTCGACACATAGATCGCGGCCGACCCGACATCGAGGGCCATTTCTGCGTCTGCCGGATCTTCGATACCCTTGAGGACCAGACGGACATCAGGATGACGGTCGCGGAAGCGTTTGACCGCATCCCAGTCGAAGCCTGCCTGATAGTGCCGCGTATCGTCAGTGCCAACACGCCAGGGCTTGGCGAAACGGGCAGAGATATCGCGCTCCCGGCGGGAGTAGACGGCTGAATCGACAGTGATGCCGAAGAACCGGAAACCGGCATCGACAGCCTGTTTCACATATTCATCAATCCAGTCATCTCCACCCCGGATATAGAGCGAGAATCCAAGTTCTGCGTCTGGTGCAGCGGCGCGGCAATCCGGAATCGGGCTGCGGCCGACATAGGAATGCATATACATCGCCCCGGCAGCTTCGACCCCGCGGGAGACCGCCTTGCCCCCTTCCGGATGCAGATCGTCCAGGCCACCAATCGGGGCCAGCATCACGGGAAGCTGTAGCTTCGCGCCGAAAAATTCTGTTGAGCAGTCAACCTTGCGAACATCGCGCAACACTTTCTTGCGGAAGGCCAGCGTATCCAGCGCCAGACGATTGCGCTTTGCAGTCGTCTCGGTTTCTGTCGCGCCGAGCAGATATTGCCAGAGTTCCGGCTTTAGCGTGCGTCGCGCCGTGTCAGGGAATTCGTGCAGGCAGAGATAGTCTTCTTCAACACTCATGATTTCGTAATCCAGTCTTTTGTCCGGGCATAATCATAGCCGGTTGCACCGCTTCTACAATCTCCGGGATCGGTTGTTTTCACTTCCGCCCAGGCCTAGCATAAACCCTTGAGTTCCAGTCATTGTGCGGTCAGGGAAGGGAATACCGATGTCAGCAGAAACAGCAGTCCAGCGCAAAGAAACCGGCATTGTGCTGGCGGCACTGGCAGACATGTTCGGGAATCGCTATTCCGCGTCGGCATCGGTCTGCGAGCAGCATGGCCGGGGTGAGGCCTATTATGAAGTGGCCCCGCCCGATGGTGTGGTTTTTGTGCAGAGCACGGAAGAAGTGGCCTCCGTGGTGAAGCTTTGTGCGGAACATCAGGTTCCGGTCATTCCCTTCGGTACGGGCACTTCGCTTGAAGGTCATACCCAGGCGCTTATGGGCGGGGTCTGTATTGACCTGTCGATGATGAATCAGGTTGTCGAGGTCAATGCCGAGGATATGGATGTTACGGTGCAGGCGGGCGTGACCCGCAAGGCGCTGAACGAATATCTGCGCGATACCGGACTGTTTTTCCCCATTGATCCGGGGGCGGATGCCAGTCTTGGCGGCATGGCAGCGACCCGGGCGTCGGGCACCAATGCGGTGCGTTATGGCACGATGCGCGAGAATGTGCTGGCGCTGACCGTGGTACTGGCGGACGGACGGATTATCCGGACCAGTCGCCGGTCGCGCAAATCGGCTGCCGGTTATGATCTGACCCGGCTGTTTGTCGGCTCGGAAGGCACGCTGGGGGTCATCACGGAAGTCACGCTGCGCGTCTATGGTATTCCCGACGCAATTTCAGCGGCGGTCTGCGCCTTCCCCAGCATTGAAGATGCGGTGAATACGGTGATTACGACGATCCAGATGGGGGTGCCGGTGGCCCGGATCGAACTGCTGGATGCGGATCAGCTGGATGCGGTGAACCAGTATTCCGGACTGGATTATGCGGTTGCCCCGACATTGTTTTTTGAATTCCACGGCACCGAACGCGGTGTCGCTGAACAGGCCGAACAGGTTCAGGCCGTCGCCGGGGAATATGGTGCCACGGACTTCCGCTGGTCGACGCTGGCGGAAGAACGCTCGAAACTGTGGCAGGCACGGCATGACGCCTATTATGCGGGCCTTGCCATGCGGCCGGGCTGCAAAGCCTTCTCATCGGATGTCTGTGTACCGATCAGCCGTCTCGCCGAGTGTATTACCGAGACCTACAGGGATCTCGAAAAGTCGGAACTTTATTGCCCCATCGTCGGCCATGTCGGTGACGGAAATTTCCATGTGCTGTTCATTTTTGATCCGGAAAAACCAGAGCAGCTGGAAGAGGCAAAGGCCCTGAATGAACGGATCGTTCACCGGGCGCTGGCTATGGATGGCACCTGTACCGGCGAACATGGCATCGGCTATGGCAAGAAACATTTCCTGACGGCGGAACATGGTGGCGATGCAGTCAGCGTCATGCGTTCCCTGAAACTCGCCCTCGACCCGCAGAACATCATGAACCCCGGCAAGATCGTAAGTGTCTGAGACCGGTTACGGCGGAGGAAACTGCGGTTTCTGACTGGTTCCCGGATCGGAGTCCGGGATCACATGGCAGGTAGCCGGAGGGTATCCTTCAGCCCGGTTTCTCGTCTGTTGGCTTCACGGCGGATGCTTCAGCCATTTTCCAGAACCGGGAGAAGCGTTTCATATCCGGTTTGCCGTCGGGTGTGACCAGTGCCGGTGGATCGATCAGATCAAGCGGGATTTGCTGGCGTATTTCGGCAACCAGACGCTTCAGGTCCGGTGCGACCGGGGTGGTTGCAATGATCCGGTCGCACGCCAGTTCCTTCGCCCGCGCCAGCAAGACTTCTGTCGTCGGCCCGCGCCAGATTTCCGCACCACAGGCCATCGCCGATTCATAGATGAAGGTCAGTCGCTTCATGCCGTAAGGGCGGTGCATCAGGAATGCATCGTCAAAGACAATGACCCTCGGTGCTTTGGGTGCGGCTTTTACGGCGGGGCTGTCAGCGCCCAGGGCATCTTCATGTATCCAGATCAGAGATGTCATTTTCGGGCAGCCATTTTCGGGAACAGTTCTGCCTGCAGATCCTCGTAACTTTTGTCGAAGGGGCAGTTATTCTGCCGGGGGCAATCCCGGCAATGAACGCCCCGGGTATATTCTTCAAGATTCTCGCGATTGAAGTAGTAGGGGCGGCTTGAGAAGGTGCTGGCTATCCACTGCCAGGACAGGTTGTTCGCCGCTTCATCGCCATCCAGCAGGTGCAGCAGGAACCATTTCGCCCCGGCCTGCCATTTTATCTGGCGGTGATGCACCACATAGGCTGCCACATACATCCGGACATGATTATGCAGATAGCCGGTATCAGCCAGTTCGCGGGCAAAGTCATCCATACAGGCAAGACTTGTCTGGCCGGTGGAAATATCGTCCGGCAGGTTGTCCTGATAATCTTCGGCGCTGAAACCTGTTTTCCAGTTCTCGCGATCCGCCCAGACATCATCCCCGATGACATCATGAATCCTGAGCCAGTAATCCCGCCAGACCAGTTCGCGGATCAGCTTGTACCCGGCTTTCGGGCCGGAGCGTGACAGAACCTCGTCCCGCGCCTCGGCCAGCCCGACGATGCCGTGGCGGATATAGGGAGACAGTCGGGTCACCGCACCATCGGTAAAATTCCGGCTGCGGGCATAGTCGCCGGGCTTCATGGCTTCGAACCGCACCAGTGCCGGAACCGGCCCTCCCCGCATGGGCGAGATGGCTCCCTTATCCCGGGCGGCAATTTCCGGGAAGGCGTCGAGCAGCCAGTCCGTCAGTTCTTTGCGCTGGCTGAATTCTGCCGGAAGTCGTTGATGTTCCATGCCTTATGATGGAACGGCCTGACGGCAGGTGCAATCGCCGTTGGTGTGGGATCCTGAACCTGTTTTGGGGTCGGTCGCATAGAGGCTCCGTTTCTGGCTCACCTTGCCGGAAGACGGAACCCGGTCATGAAGGCCGGGTTCCGGATATGATCCGCAAGGACAGGCGGTCAGGAGACCAGTTGCAGACGGGTTACGCCGGCCTGTGCAGCACTGTCGGAGGCTGTGCCATAAGCCTGATTGACCGCACTGGCGACGGCGCGGAGTGAGGCAGCGGTGATGTTGGTATGGATACCGACACCCCAGACCTTCCGGCCATCCGGCGTTTCTGCCTCGACATAGGCTGCTGCCCGGGCATCAGAGCCGGTGGTCATTGAATGCTCATGATAGTCGAGCACCCGGATTTCCTGACCACAATTCTCCCGGATGGCAGTGACAAAGGCATCAATCGGGCCGGTGCCGGTGCCGGTGATGACCTTGCGCTCACCCTCATGATTGACGGTTGCGGTCAGGACACGCCGTTCAGAAGCATGTGAATCCGGCATCGAGGTATGCTCCACGAACTGTATCGGCTCAGCCGGTGTCAGGAAGGATTCCTCAAAAATCCGCCAGATTTCGCCCGGTGTGATTTCCTTGCCGGTCTCGTCAGCAACCCGCTGCACCACATCGGTGAAGCTGATTTGCAGACGGCGCGGCAGGTCGAGGCCATATTCATTGTTCAGCACATAGGAAACGCCGCCCTTGCCGGACTGGCTGTTCACCCGGATCACGGCCTCGTAGGAGCGACCGACATCCATCGGGTCAATCGGCAGATAGGGGACTTCCCAGACCGGCGAATTGGATGACTTCATGGCGGTCATGCCCTTCTTGATCGCGTCCTGATGCGATCCGGAAAAAGCGGTATAGACCAGATCCCCGGCGTAAGGATGGCGTTCATGCACGGGCAACTGGTTGCAGTATTCTGCGCAGCGCCGGACTTCATCAATGTTGGAGAAATCCAGTTCCGGATCTACCCCCTGCGTGAACATGTTCAGGGCCAGGGTCACGACATCGACATTGCCGGTGCGCTCGCCGTTACCGAACAGGGTGCCTTCGATCCGGTCCGCGCCGGCCATGACGCCCAGTTCTGCAGCAGCAACACCGGTGCCCCGGTCGTTATGAGGATGCAGGGACAGAATGATCGAATCGCGGTTCCTGAAATTGCGGTCCATCCATTCGATCTGGTCGGCATAGATGTTGGCAGACGACATTTCCACAGTTGCCGGCAGGTTGAAGATGATCGGCTTTTCCGGTGTCGGCTGAAACACGTCCATGACGGCTTCGCAGACATCGCGGGCATAATCCAGTTCCGTGCCGGTAAAGCTTTCCGGGGAATACTGGTAGATGATGTTCGTGGCTGATTGCGCATCTGCCAGCCTGCGGACCTGTTCAGCGCCTTTCACGGCGATATCCATGATCCCGGCCTGGTCCTGATTGAAGACCACGCGGCGCTGCAGGGTGGAGGTTGAATTGTAGAGATGGACGATGGCGTTTTTGGCGCCGTCGATGGATTCGAATGTCCGGTCGATCAGATGCTCACGGGCCTGTGTCAGGACCTGAATCGTGACGTCATCGGGAATCATTCCGTCATCGATCAGCTTGCGGACAAAATCGAAATCCGTCTGCGAGGCGGATGGAAAACCGACTTCGATTTCCTTGAACCCGATATCCACCAGCATCTGAAACATTTTGGTCTTGCGGGCGGCGTCCATCGGTTCGATCAGCGCCTGATTGCCGTCACGCAGATCGACGGAACACCAGATCGGTGCCTTGTCGATGGTTCGGCCGGGCCACTGACGGTTCGGCAAATCGATGGGCTGGAACTTCTGGTACTTGTGAATGGGCATCTTGGCCATGGGTCTTGCTCCTCTGGATGACAGGCTGCGCTCTGCGCGTCTGTCTGGAATCATTAAACGGGGGAGCGGCAGTATCTACGGACGCCGGATGAGCCGCGAATCAGCTCCGGCGGCCGCCGATAAGTCGCAGAAGTGCTATGGCGTCAGCACGGAGGGAACCAGAGGCGGGGATAATCTTGGATGTCATGGTCATGGAAATATGTCGTCAGAAAATCAGAAACAGAACGGCGTCAGCCCGGCTCGCTCAGGCGGCCGGGGTTGTAAGTCGTAGCACCAGATCTGTGATATTTCTGTCTAACATAAGCTGAAAATGGCAGCAGGGCGCGCGCGGGTCAAGTCTTTCAGCAGTTATTGTTCGGTAGCCCGGCGTTTCAGACTCTCTGCATCATAGCCCGCAAGCCGCCTGTAATCGGTGGTCAGCTGTTCCAGTTCTGTCTGTGAAATCAGGTCTTCAATCCGGTCTGCCGGGGTTTTGACTCTTGCGTCGGCCAGGTCCAGAACCGCTTCGGGGCCGGACTTCCGGTTGCGCAATACGACGGCATTGGTTTTCTCCCGACGGGCCGCTTCATAGGCGGTCAGACCATCCAGAGGTCCGTGTTCGGTCAGGCAATTGCCCAGCACGCCGCCATCCAGAATTGCCTGTGACGCACCGTTTGCGCCGATGGGATACATCGGATGAGCGGCATCGCCGAGCAGGGTAACCCGGTCAAAGGTCCAGCGGTCGAGCGGTTCCCGGTCGATCATCGGATATTCAAACACGGTTTCGGTTGCGGCAAACAAGGCAGGCAGATCAAGGAAATCGAGCCCGAATTCATGAAAGCGACTGATAAATTCCCGGCTGCCTTCGCGGCGCCAGTCGCCGGGGTTAAGCGGACGGGGGGTGTCGAAGCGGACTTCAGCGACCCAGTTCACCAGTGATTTGCCCCGCTTCGCGGCCTCGGAGGAGATCGGATAGGTTACCAGCTTCACGTCGTGGTTTCCGGCAATCACCATCGTCCGGCCATCAAGGAAGGGTGATTGTTCATGCGCACCGCGCCACATCATCACCCCTTCATAGCTGACCGGTGGCTGATTCGGGTGCAGGGCCGCGCGAACCGCAGAATGGATGCCATCAGCACCAATCAGAATATCGCCTGTTGCGGTGGTGGTCTGTGCGGGGTCAGTGCCGGAGATAAACTGTGCGGTGACACCGGTTGCCGTCTGGTCAAATGTTTCCAGCCGGTGATCTGACCGAACCACATCCCCCGCCTCGCGGCGGAGTGCTTCCAGCAGCAGGAACTGGAGATGTCCCCGGTGGATGGAATATTGCGGAAACGGCGCGCCGGAGGCGAGGCCGCAGGGGTCGGCATAGATCAGCTGGCCGAATCTTGTGCGGTACTGGATTTCGCGCGTCTCGATCCCGGTGGCCGCGAGCGCGTCACCAAGCCCAAGACCGATCAGTTCGCCGGCGCCATGCGGCAGCAGATTGATACCGACACCGAGCGGTTTGATCTCGCTGACCTGTTCATAAACAGCGACCTCGATACCCCGGCGATGCAGTTGCAGCGCGGCTGTCAGCCCGCCGATTCCGGCGCCGACAATGATTGCCTTCATAGGCTTGTCCTTCCCGTTGACTCTTTCCGGTCGTTTGTCAGGCTACAGTTTGGCCGATAGCGGACAGCCTGCAACCATTGAAGAGTGTTATTTATGACGGCCCCTGAAACGATAGCTTTGACCCGCCCTGCATCCGGCGGGAAGGCCGTGATCATTTGTGACCATGCAACCAACTTCATACCCGACCGCTATGCTGATCTGGGGCTGGATGCAGCCCGGCTGAGCGAACATATCGCCTGGGATCCGGGCGCGATCGAGGTTGCCGAGCGCATGTCCGAGCGGCTGGATGCACCGGTTGCAGCGGCTGGTCTTTCCCGTCTTGTGATTGATATGAACCGGCCGGAAGGTGCGGCAGGCTCAATCGTTTCTGTCAGTGATGGTGTGGTTGTGCCGGGGAATCAGCAGTTATCAGACAGGGACCGGCGGCAGCGTTTTGAAGATCATCATATCCCCTACCATCAGGGGATCGGGGATTTGCTGGACCGGCGCGCGGCGCTGACGACCGCGGTGATTGCCCTGCACAGTTACACACCGGTTCACAGCGGTAAGACCCGG
Source organism: Alphaproteobacteria bacterium HT1-32 (assembly GCA_009649675.1). Classification (NCBI taxonomy): domain Bacteria; kingdom Pseudomonadati; phylum Pseudomonadota; class Alphaproteobacteria; species Alphaproteobacteria bacterium HT1-32. The sequence continues at coordinate 1,926,859 of WJPL01000001.1, forward strand.
CCCTGGGATATCGGTATTCTGCATAACGGGGATACGGCTTTGGCCGGGCCATTGCTCGACGCATTGTCGGCCATGCCGGGGCTGGTTGTCGGTGAAAACGAACCCTACAGCCCGGCAGATGATGTTTACTACACCCTGCAGCGACATGCGGTGTCGCGCGGGCTGGCGCATGTGATGATCGAAATCCGCAACGACCGGATCGCGACACCACAGGGGCAACAGGACTGGGGGAACCGGCTGGCGGATATCATATCCCGGGTCCTGTGACCGGTGTCAGCCGTTTCGCCGGTCCACGATTGAGGTTAGGCAATGGTCTGATTTGAGTTGCCGGGCGACAGCAGGATCACGCACTTCCGCGTGGGCGACGCGATAATCGGTGCCATCCGGATAGAGGAAGACATCGAGAATGCAGCCGTCTGTGGTGTAGCGCCACATCTCGGCCGGCTTGTCACGGCGCCGAAAACCCGGTTCGCCAAAAATCCGGGTTACCTGATTATCGCTGAGACCATAGAGTTGCTGCGGATTGTCTGCGAAGGGCAGACGATAACGCGGTGCTTCCTGTACATGTTTTTCCACCACGTCGACCGATGCAGCCACCTGTGCGACGGCCTCCGGTTCCTGTGTCGTGGTGCATCCTGTCAGTAACAGCCCGGTGCAGGCAAAGGCCAGTGAAAGGCCGATCACCCGGTTGACCATCAGTCGTCATGCTCCGAAGGGGAGGCGATCTTCTTGATCTGGCCGCTGACTTCGCCACCAGCTTCAATAACGATCTCGCCGTAATGAATTGTCCCGAGCACCTGTCCGCCGACGCGAACAAGCAGACGGTTTCGGACAGTCAGTTCACCGTCAAACCGGCCGCTGATTTCCGCATCATCAACTTCTGCTGCACCCTTGAACAGGCCGCTTTCCAGAATTTCAATGCTGCGGGCGTCAGACAGGGCTGCTTCCACAGTACCTTCGACAACAAGGGTTTCACATTCCCGGATCTCACCGGAAAGGTTGATTTCCTTGCCAACGAAAAGCTTCTTGGCTTCCTCGCCTGTGCCGCCGGCAACAGGTCTGCGGGAATAGCCGGGCAGGTCAACCACACGGCGCGCAGGTTCGGGGCGATAGCCCGCAGAAGGCGATTTCGCCGGGCTGTGTGTGCCCTTTTTTGAGAACGGCTTCAACGGCGGCGCGTCCAGATCGTTTTCTTGTTTGTCGGAAGTGTCATCTGCCATATCGCAAACCCCGTGCGAATCGATAGTGCGTCTGTTTAACTTTATTTCGCAATGTTGAAAAGCTTTCCTGCCAATTTGCTTTCGGTTTTTTCCCGATCACATTGATACCAAATTAGAATCGCTCTATGCTGCGGTGCGGCGAAGACGCTCAAGCAGATGCAGCATCGCTGCCGTCGCGACAAGCGGGGCTGCCAGATTGGCAACCGGAATTGTCATGACAAAGGCGACGAGCACACCAAAACCGAAAATCTTGGCGGAATTGCGGCGCTTCAGTATCCGGGCATCGGCTTCGTTCAGGCGACGCTCGGACAGCATCTGATAAAATTCCCGTCCCAGCAGCACACCGTTCAGGCCATAATAGATCAGGATATTTGCACCCGGCAGCAGATAGAGCGGCAGTGCCAGAATGTTCAGCAGTACCGCGGTGGTAATGAATTTCAGCGAGTTGATGATGCTGGTCAGGACGGGCACCTGCCGGGTTTCACCGAGTTCCGGATAGTGCTTTCGTTCAACGGCGCGGGCGACATCTTCCAGCAGCAGGCCAACAACCGAGGTCACCACCAGCGGAAACAGGAACCAGGCAATGGCGACACCGCCGAGGCCAGCTACGATTCCCAGCAGCCAGTCGACCGCGCTGCCGATAAATTCATTCAGCCAGTCAAAGCCCCATTCCGGCTGCGTCCAGGCGAGCATGGCTTCCCGTGCACCCCACCAGACCAGTCCGCCAAGGATCAGCAGCACGACAAGGCCACCTAGAATGCCCAGCAGAAGGACGCGGCGGAACGCCGGATCAGGCAATTGTTTCAGGGCTTTGGAAAAGGCGTCGAACATCGATCTCTCGAACGGTTAAATGATAAGGGGGATCGCGGCTTTTCTATCACGCGCGCATGCCTATACTGCGCCCGCTTCCGGACCGGCAAGGAAAAAACGGCATATGACTGATACCCGATTTGATGTGACCTGCATTGGCAACGCCATTGTTGATGTGATCGCCAGCGCTGATGACAGCTTTCTGGCGGACAACGAAATTATCAAAGGTGCGATGAACCTGGTTGACGAAAACCGGTCGAACGCCCTCTACGAGCGTATGCCGGCCGGTGTCGAGCAATCTGGTGGTTCGGCAGGCAACACAGCGGCTGGCATTGCATCGCTTGGCGGCAAGGCGGCTTATATCGGCAAGGTGCGGGACGATCAGCTCGGGGGCATCTTTGCGCATGACCTGCGGGCGACGGGTGTGCATTTCGGGACGCCCATGGCGACAACCGGGCCATCGACGGCGCGTTGCCTGATTATCGTGACGGAAGACGCCCAGCGGTCGATGAACACCTATCTCGGGGCCTGTGTTGAACTGAGCCCGGAAGATATTGATCCGGAGATCATCGCGGCATCGCAGGTGACCTATATGGAAGGCTATCTGTTTGATCCGCCAAAGGCGAAAGAAGCCTTCCGGCGGGCGTCGGAAATTGCCCATGCAGCGGGCCGCAAGGTTTCGATGACCCTGTCGGACTCCTTCTGTGTTGACCGCTATCGCGATGAGTTCCGTGACTTCATTACCAGTCATGTGGATATCCTGTTCGGCAATGAAGACGAAATTAAGTCATTGTATCAGGTTGAGAACTTTGATGATGCCTTTCAGCATCTCCGCGGAGCCTGTGAAACGGTCGCCCTGACACGCAGCGAAAAGGGTGCGGTTATCGTCGCGGGAGATGAAATACATGTGCTTGATGCGGCTCCTGTTGAGAAAGTCATCGACACAACGGGTGCAGGTGATCTATATGCCGCAGGATTCCTGTTCGGTTACACGAACGGCAGAAGCCTGAGCGAAGCGCATCATATAGGTGCGAAAGCCGCCGCCGAGATCATCAGTCACTATGGCGCGCGTCCTTCCCGGGCGTTGAAGACACTGATCTGACACAGGGGCCGTCTGTAAGGGACGCCCATTACCGCCCGAAGCAGGGCATTTGAAACGGATTCATTATGAGCTTCCGCAATATTGCGATTATCGCGCACGTCGATCATGGCAAGACCACTCTGGTCGACCAGCTGCTGAAACAGTCCGGTACGTTCCGGCAGAACCAGCAGGTCGCCGAGCGCGCCATGGACTCCAATGACCTGGAACGGGAACGCGGGATCACCATCCTTGCGAAATGTACCTCGGTCGACTGGGAAGGTACCCGCATCAATATCGTCGACACACCGGGCCATGCCGATTTCGGTGGCGAGGTGGAACGTATTCTCAGCATGGTCGACGGTGTTGCCCTGCTGGTCGATGCCTCTGAAGGGGCCATGCCGCAGACCAAGTTTGTCACCATGAAGGCTCTGGCGCTTGGCCTGAAGCCGATTGTGGTGGTCAACAAGGTCGACAAGCCGGATGGCCGGCCTGACGAAGTGCATGAAGAAGTCTTCGATCTTTTCGCCGCCCTGGGCGCCACTGACGAACAGCTCGACTTCCCGATCCTCTACGCTTCGGCGAAACAGGGCTGGGCATCTGAGACGACGGAACAGACCGACAGTCTGGCCGCCCTGTTCAACACCATCGTCCGGCATGTACCACCGGCGGCCGGTGATGCGGATGCGCCGTTCTCGATGCTGGTGACGACACTGGAATCCGATCCCTATCTCGGCCGTATCCTGACTGGCCGGATTGCCACGGGCGTGGCGAAGCGGAACATGTCCATCCGTGGCCTTGATTCAACGGGCAAGGTCATCGAGCAGGGTCGCCTGTCGAAGATTCTGGCCTTCCGGGGTCTGGAACGTGTGCCGGTTGAGGAAGCTGTTGCCGGTGACATCATCGCTGTCGCGGGTCTGCAGACGGCTACGGTTGCCAATACGATCGGTGATGTCGAACTGACGGCGGCCCTGCCGGCCCAGCCGATTGATCCGCCGACGCTGGCGATGACCTTTGCCGTTAACGATTCACCGATTGCCGGGCGTGAGGGTGACAAGGTTACCTCTCGCATGATCCGTGACCGGCTGATGCGTGAGGCTGAAATCAATGTCGCCATCCGGGTTACCGAATCCGCTGAAAAGGACGCCTTTGAAGTTGCCGGACGTGGTGAGCTTCAGCTTGGTGTTCTGATCGAGAATATGCGCCGTGAAGGATTTGAGCTGTCTATCAGCCGTCCGCGCGTGCTGTTCAAGAACGATCCTGACAGCGGTCAGCGCATGGAACCGATTGAAGAAGTCGTGGTCGATGTGGATGACGAATATTCCGGTGTCGTGGTTGAAAAGATGGGCCTGCGCCGGGCAGAAATGACCGATATGCGCCCGTCAGGTGGCGGCAAGACGCGGGTGACTTTCCATGCGCCGGCACGTGGCCTGATCGGGTATCACGGTGAATTCCTGACCGATACACGGGGCACCGGCATCATGAACCGGCTGTTCCATTCCTATGCTCCTTACAAAGGACCGATTCAGGGACGCCGGAATGGTGTGCTGATCTCCACCGGTTCCGGAAATGCGGTGGCATATGCGCTCTGGAATCTTGAAGAGCGCGGGGTCATGTTCGTTGATCCGGGTGCCGCCCTTTATGAAGGCATGATCATCGGTGAGAATTCGAAAACCGGTGATCTTGAAGTCAACCCGCTGAAAGCCAAGCAGCTGACCAATATCCGGGCCTCGGGCAAGGATGATGCGATCAAGCTGACGCCGCCGCGCCGGATGACGCTGGAACAGGCACTGGCCTATATCGATGAAGACGAGCTGGTGGAAGTGACGCCGGAGTCGATTCGCCTCCGCAAAAGCCTGCTGGACCCGCATGAGCGCAAGAAAGCCTCGCGGCAGCGCGAAGCAAGCTGACGCCTGATTGATGCCGAAGACGCTGCGCAGCTTCCGTTCGCTGCCCCGCCGGGGTATGCGACGGCGCTGGTGGCTGTTTCGGCCGGGTGACTGGATCGCCCGCTTTCTGCCGGTACTGAAGCCGAAGCGTGGCCTGATGATTGTCCGTCTGGATGGCATCGGGGATATGGTGCTGTTCCGGCCGACGCTGGACAGCTATGCCGAGGCGTTCGGTATTCCACGCAGCGACATCACCATCGTTGGCTGCAAGTCCTGGGCAGGGCTGACTGATATTGCCTTTGCCGGTTATCGGGTGATTGCCATTGATGAGCACGCCTTTGAACGGCGTGCCTGGTACAGGCTCAGAATTGCCCTGCTGATTCGCTGGCAGAACCCGAAGACAACCGTCTGTGACATGTTCTTCCGCAAGGCGATTGCGGCAGACAGCCTGGTCTGGTTGTCAGGTGCGGCGGAGACCATCGTCTCCCGGCCCTATATCAGCGCCGCCACCGAGGCGGAGTTCGATTATTACCTCGCCCGGTTTACCCGTGTGATTGATACCGGCGCCTATCCGGTACATGAAACGATCCGGCATTTCCGTTTCATCTCGGCGATTGCCGGGCAATCGATTACACCGCTGACGCCGTCGATTGCCTGGCGTGACCAGCCGCCACCGATAGACGAAGGCCGTCCTTATGTGGTGCTGAATTTCGGATCGAACGAGTATGGCCGGCGCTGGCCGTTCGCGAGCTATCTGGATATTGCCGAGCAGTTGCTGGATCACGGATTTCGGGTTGCCTTCGTCGGTGCAGCGGGAGAATCCGATGTTCACGAACAGCTTCGCTACCGGCTGAACCGGCCGGGTGTGATCGATCTGATTGGCCGTACAAGCCTGCCGGAGTTGCTGGACCTGTTGCGTTATGCGGCGGGGATGGTCAGTAATGATACTGGTCCGGCGCATCTTGGTATTGCGGTGGGCACGCCAACACTGGTTATTGTTGGTGGCGGCCATTATGGCAGTTTTGTTCCCTATCCGGAGACGATTCGCCCTCCGAATGCGCATTTCATCAATGTCGAGATGGACTGTTATCACTGCTACTGGCGCTGCCACAAAAGAGCGACCAAGTTTGATGTGTTTCCCTGTGTGGCAAGCGTGCCGACAGAGGCTGTGTGGCAGAAGGTCAGCGATATGCTGGAGTTGCCGGCAAGTCAGGCTGCGGAATAAGCGTTGCAGCCTGCGCGCTGGCGGTGCTACAGCCGATGCATGAGATATTCCCTGCGACAGTTCCGTTGGTCTGAAGGTCGGCGATCTTCCGGCCCCGCAATCCGGAGTGCGGTATGAGTTCCTATCTGGCGGCAATGGCCGACCGGTTTGCCGATGCAACGCGACCGTCGCGGACGGGTGAGGCCTCCGGTGTGTTGCTGGTTTCTGCCGGCGGGCTGGGTGACACAATTCTGTTCTCGCATCTGGCAGAGCGATTTGCCGCGCTGGCGGAGCCGGGAGAAAAGATCACCATCCTGTTGCGCCGCGACGGTGCCAGAACCGCCTTTCTGCTGCCGGAGGACTGGGAGGTCATCACCATCGACTTTCCACGTTTCCGCAAGAACATGTCCTATCGCAGTGAACAGTCGATGATGCTCTACCGGCGTCATTTCAGGCTGGTTGTTTCAACTGACTTCCTGCGCCATCCCGAGATCGATGAACGGATGATGCTGGCCTGTGCCGCGCCGCGGACTGTGGCGATGAAAGCCAAGCCCTGGGAGAAATATGCGTCTGCACTGGCAGGCCATGAACAGCGCTTCAGTCAGGTCTGGGACTCCGGCCCTGTTCTGCAGGACAAGATGCTGCGCTGGGCGGCTTTTGCGGACTGGCTGACGGGAGAGGTTTCTCCACCACCGGCATTGCCCTTGCCGTCGGTCCGTCTGCCCGAAGCAGCGCATTTCGACCGGCCAACGGTCCTGATTCAGGCCTTCTCGGCGGTCAAAGAGAAGCAATGGCCAGCCACACGATATGCCGCATTGCTGGACCGGTTGCCGGTGGGTACCGAGGTCAGGTTTCTCGGTGCGCCGGGGGAACTGGAGGCAAATCCGGATTATGCCGATCTGATTGCCCGCCCGAATGTCAGTTTTGATACCTCGACCTTTGAGCAACTGGTGCCGATGCTGCGTGGGGCGGCGCTGGTCATCTCTGCCGATACGGCGGTCATGCATCTGGCGGCGGCGGTGGGCGGGCGAACCTTATGTATCGCCTCGGCAGCTTATGTTGGCGAGATTGTGCCTTATGCGCCGGAACTGCTGCCGGACAATCTCACCGTTCAGTATCAGTCCATGCCCTGCGAGGGTTGTTTGGGGGATTGCCGGTTCGAGGCGATCGACGGCATGTATCCCTGTCTCGCGCAACTGCCGGTATCTGCTGTCCATGATGCTGTGGACCGCCTGCTGGAGAGCAGCCAGTGACCGCCCGCCTGCCGGGTGGCATACAGGTTTATCTGCAGCGTCGCGTGCTGACGATGTTCTTCTTCGGCTTTTCCAGCGGTCTGCCGCTGCTGCTGGTTTTTTCGACCCTGAGCTACTGGATGCGGGATGTCGGTGTTTCACTGACCACCATCGGTCTGTTTGCCATTGCGCGCAGCCCCTATTCTCTCAAGTTTCTCTGGGCACCGCTGATTGACCGTCTGCCGATCCCCGGGCTGACGACCCGGTTTGGCCGGCGACGGGGCTGGGCATTGCTGACACAGGTCTGCCTGATGGCGGCAATTGTGGCGCTGGGGTCCACGGATCCGACGGTCACACCAACGCTGACCGCCTTTTTCGCCCTGATTGTCGCTTTCTGTTCGGCCAGCCAGGATATCGTGATTGATGCCTATCGTGTCGACCTGCTGTCGGATGAAGAACAGGGCGCCGGGGCCGCCATGGCGGTTCAGGGATATCGCATCGGCCTGCTGATTGCCGGGGGCGGGGCCATCGGTTTGCATGCGGCGCTGGACTGGAGTGTTGTCTATGTGGTGATGGCGGCCTGTATCATCGTCGGAATGATTGCCGTGCTGGTGACGCCGGAACCGCCACAACCGGACGAGCCGGAGATTGTCGGATCTGCCAGTCGTGGCCGCGTCAGACAGTTTTTCCAGACTGCCGTTATCGCTCCCTTCGCCGATTTCATGAAGCGTCCGGGATGGCTGGCGATTTTAGTCTTCATCATGCTGTACAAGCTGGGGGATGCCTATCTCGGGGCGATGGCCAATCCGTTTTATGTGGATATGGGATTCACCGATCTTGAAGTGGCGTCGATCAGCAAGGGATTTGGTCTTGGGGCAACAATTATTGGTGCCCTGATTGGGGGCGCTGTGGTTTATCGCCTCGGCATTATCCGTGCCCTGCTGGTTTGCGGCTGTCTTGCAGCCCTGTCGAATCTGGTTTTTGTGGCACAGGCTTATGTTGGCCACAGCGTGCCGATGCTGATTGTCACCATCGCCAGCGAGAATATTGCCGGTGCGATGTCGATCACGGCGTTCGTTGCCTATATGTCGAGCCTGTGCAACCTGGCCTATACGGCAACGCAATATGCGCTGCTGACCTCTTTCATGGCGGCGGCGCGTGATCTGCTGTCGGCTTCGTCTGGCTGGCTGGCGGAAACAGCCGGGTGGATCGGGTTCTTTCTGTTCACGACAGCGATTGCCCTGCCGGGGCTGATCTTGCTGGTCTGGATGACCCGGCGCTTTCGCCCGGATCCTGATCCGCAATCATCGCCAGCCCCGACCGTCTGACCGGTCAGAGGATTTCCATCAGTTCGTCATAGATTGCACGGGCCAGTTCGGATCGCTGGCTTTGCGGTCGCTCGACAAAGACAACCTTGCGCATCAGCGGTGGAGATCCGAAGGGGGTGCTCCACAGCTTGCTGGCACTGTCCTTCAGGCGGCTCTGGCGCGGTACAATCCCGGCACCCAGTCCGGCGGCCGCCATCTGGATGACCGAGACCGTGGAATCCAGTTCCATTGCATCGCGGGTGACAATTCCCCGGCGCTTCAGTTCAGCATCGGTCAGCTGGCCGACACCGGATGCCCGGTTGAGGCTGAGGAAGGGCAGCTTCTCCAGCAGTTCGAGGTCCCCCTTACCTTTATGGCGGGCGGCGGCGATCACCATCATTGGTTCCGAGATGACGGCAACATATTCAAGGTCCGGATTACGGATCGCCGGATCGGTGACGATGGCTGCATCCAGTTCGCGACGGGCGACACGCTGGGAAAGCGTGCCGGAATCTGATTCCTCAATCCGGACCCGGACAGCGGGGTGGGTGCGCCGCAGGTTACGCAACACCCGTGGCAGCACATTCGAGGTGATGCCGCTGATGCAGCCCAGCGCCAGTGTCCCGGCAAGCTCGTTGGCAGACCGCGCCTGATCCTTGAAAACCTGAACCGTGGCCAGCGCATCGCGGGCGAAGGGGATGAGGTGGCGGCCATGGGCGCTGAGCTGCGGCGGTCGCCGGCTGCGGTCGAACAGGGAGGCGCCGATCTCTTCTTCCAGACTGCGCATTTGCAGGCTGACTGCGGCGGGGGTCAGGAAAACACGCTGGGCGGCATCGGCAAAACTGTCTGCCTCTGCAACGGCGACGAAGGTACGCAACTGGTTCAGATTCATAGATTAAAAAATCCTTGTTCTGACTCTAAGAATATCTCGTTTGATTTAATTTATCAACGGGATCACAGTCCCGCTCATCGAAACCCAAACGAAAGGAGCACTCCCATGGATACGTTCCTCTTTGCGATCAGCTTTACGGCTGCAGCTCTTCTGATCAACGGGGCCTTTTTCCCCGGGATGATCGGCTGACGCAGCTGACCACCCCGATGCGGCGCGCTGCCTCTCCCCCCTTCAGGGCGCGCGCCGCCGGGGATAATTACATCTGACCCGGCGCATGTTGCGGCGGGTGTTCCGTCAAAAGGATTACTCTGATGGATGTGTTTTATTTCGCTGTCAGCTTTACCAGCGCAGCTCTTCTGATCAACGGCATCGTTTTCCCAGGGCTGGTTGGCTGATCAAGCCGGTCACTCGACCCCGCGCCATGTCGTCTCCCCCCTGACAGGGCATGGCGCGGGTTATTTTTCTGCCAGACAGCATATCTAACCGGCGTGAGCCTTGCTGATCATCATTGATTAGCGGGTTGGTAATGGTACGGTCCCCGACTGCGATTTTCAGGGACCGAACCTTGTCTGATCTGCCATCTAAAATCACCGCCACTATTGATTTCGGTCTGCCGGGACGGCAGCACGGTTATCTCAATATTCCGCATTCAAGCAATGAGTCTGCCTGGGGTGCGATCCGGATGCCGGTGACCTGTATCGCCAACGGCGAAGGGCCGACCCTGCTGTTCACCGGGGCCAATCACGGTGATGAGTATGAAGGGCCGGTGTCTCTGGTCAAACTGGCGCGTGAACTGGACCCGGCGACCATACAGGGGCGGGTCATCATCCTGCCCTTTCTCAATTATCCGGCCTTTCTTGCTGCCAGCCGCTGTTCACCGATAGATGGTGCGAATATGAACCGGGTTTTCCCGGGGCGGCGGGATGGCACAATCACTGAAATGATCGCGGATTATGTCACCCGCAACCTGTTGCCGCTGGCTGACTGTGTCTGCGATATCCATTCCGGCGGAAAAACCCTGAAGTTCATGCCGTTCATTGGCATTCACTATCTTGATGATCCGGCGCTGATGCTTCGGTCCCGTGCGGCGATGGCGGCTTTTGGTGCGCCTGTGGCACTGGAATCCATTGAGGTCGATTCGGCTGGCATGATGGATGGCGTGGTTGAAGGGCTGGGCAAGATCTTCATGTATACGGAGTTGGGCGGCGGTGGCACGGTGACGACTGAAACCGTGTCGATTGCCGAACGCGGCATTCGTAACCTGTTGCGCCATTTCGAGATTCTGGATGAGCCGCTGGAGGCTACACCGACAGTCGAAATGGAAATGCCGGACGAACGCAGTTTCCTGATCTCTGACCATGCGGGGCTGTTTGAACCGGTTGCCGATCTTGGGGATGCGGTGATGGAAGGTGATGTGGTCTGCCGGATTTACCGGATTGAAGCGCCACAGGAAGCCCCGGCGGAATACCGCGCGGCACGGGATGGCACGGTGATCGGGCGGAATCATAAGGGGCTCGTCGCGCATGGTGATTTTCTGGCAGGTATTGCCATCGACCGTGCATCCCATCCGGATGAAGATATCACCCTGTGATGACCGATCCTGCGGTGACGACAGAACATGCAACCTGTATTGCACTTGGTGACCGCGGGATTTTGCTCCGCGGCAAACCGGGCAGCGGGAAGTCTGATCTGGCTTTGCGCCTGATTGATGGTGGGGCAACCCTTGTCTCGGATGACCAGACCATTCTGGAACGGCGTGGTGAACGCGTTCTCTGTGCACCGCCCGGAACCATTGCCGGCAAGCTTGAAGTCCGTGGTCTGGGTATTATCAGTATGGAGCACCGGACAGCATCACTGGGACTTGTGGTTGACCTTGTCGGCCCCGACGAAATTGAACGTCTTCCGGAGATTGGTCATGTGACCTATCTGGGGCTGGAGTTTCCGCTGTTGCCGATGAACCCGTTTGAGGCGTCAGCGGCGGCAAAACTGCGCATTGCAGTATCGAGGTTGTTGAGATGACGGATCAGAAATCCCGCCGCATTGTCATTGTCACCGGCATGTCCGGTGCCGGGAAAAGCTCGGCTCTGAAAGTGCTGGAGGACCTGGGGTATGAAGCGGTCGATAATCTCCCGCTGTCACTGTTACCGGCTCTGATTGGCGGGGCGGCCGCAGATCAGCAGGTTGCTGTCGGCGTCGATATCCGGACCCGCGAATTTGCTGCCGATGCCTTTGCCGGCATGCTGGATGAACTGGGACAACTGGCTGGTGAAGCGCCGCATCTGCTGTATCTGGATTGTGAAACGGACGCATTGATGCGCCGGTTCACGGAGACCCGGCGACGCCATCCGCTGGCCGATGACCGGCCGGTCAGTGTCGGGATCGATCTGGAACGCCAGCGCCTGGCCCCGGTCCGCGAACGGGCAGATACGGTAATTGATACCTCGACCATGATTGTCAGTGATTTCCGGAAAACCATGCAGCAGCGCTTCAGTCTGGCCGGAAAGCCTGCGATGCGGGTGTTTTTGCAGTCTTTTTCATACCGTAATGGCCTGCCGCGTGATGCTGATCTGGTGTTTGACGTGCGTTTCCTGCGTAATCCGCACTATGATCCGGTGTTGCGTCCCGGTACGGGGCAGGACCGGGCCGTTCAGGATTTTATCCGGACGGACCCCGGCTTTGATGATTTCTGGACGCGACTGACCGGGCTGCTGGAACTGCTGGCACCCCGGTTTGAGGAAGAGGGTAAGAGCTATCTGACGGTGGCTGTCGGCTGTACCGGTGGTCAGCATCGTTCCGTCTTTCTGGCGGAGGCGCTGGCCGGCTGGTTTGCCGAACGGGGTGTGACGGCTGAATTACGCCACAGAGAGCTGAATCAACAGGGAGGCAACAAATGATCGGCATGGTACTGGTTACCCATGGCCGGCTGGCGGAAGAGATGATCTCTGCGCTGGAACATGTGGTCGGCGCACAGGAGCAGGTGGCACCGGTCTGTATCGGGCCGGATGACGATATGGAAGAACGCCGCGCTGAAATCCTCGAACGGGTCAAGGCGACGGACAGTGGTGAGGGGGTTGTCATCCTGACCGACATGTTCGGCGGTACACCGTCCAATCTGGCGATTTCAGTGATCGACCGGGCGAAGGTCGAGGTGATTGCAGGCGTCAATCTGCCGATGCTGATCAAGCTGGCAAGTGTACGCACGGAACAGTCACTGGAGGATGCGGTGACCAGTGCACAGGAAGCCGGGCGCAAGTACATCAATGTGGCTTCCCGTCTTCTGAACGGTGACGCATGACGGTCGCTCCGCAGCATCTGACCATCTGCAATGAACGTGGTTTGCATGCCCGCGCGGCAGCGAAGTTCGTCAAGACGGCAGAGCAGTTTGAAGCCGAACTGGTCGTCTCGAAAGGCGATAACCAGGTATCTGGCCGTTCGATCATGGGGCTGATGATGCTGGCGGCCGCAAAAGGCTGTCAGATTGAAATCCGGGCAGAAGGCACAGAGGCGGAAGCGGCGATGGCGGCAATCCGTGAACTTGTTGAAAACGCGTTTGGCGAGGAATAGGCAGGCGAAGAGCCCGGAGGGTTCACCAGCCACTGATTATGGAATTAGCAGAACACAGAATTGACGGCGTCGGGGTTTCCCCCGGAATTGCCATTGGTACCGTCTGGATCAGCCATGCCGAGATGCTGCAGGCACCGGACCGGGCGATCCAGCCAACCGAGACAGATGCGGAATTACAACGTTTTCGTGACGCTGTTGAAACCGGTTTGCGGCAATTGCGCACGCTGCGTCGGAAAGCCGCTCAGTTGCCGGGTGATGCTGCCGAGGAAGCCGGACTGTTGCTGGATGTCTATGCCCGGATGCTGCAGGGATCGCGGCTGGTCCGCGGTGTTGAGCATCGCATCACCAGTGACCTGCGTAATGCGGAAGGGGCGGTGCAGTCGGAAATCCGCGAGATAACGGCTGAATTCCGGGCGATGGGGGATGCCTATCTGGCGGCCCGTGGCGATGATATTCTGGAAGTGGGCAGCCGTCTGATCCGCAATCTGACCAAGGATACGGGCATCGGGATCGAAGCGGCCCCTGACGGATCCGTTATCCTTGCCGAGGAAATGTCCCCGGCTGATACCGCCCTGCTGAATCCAGCCCGTATCCGGGGATTTGCCGCCGTACTTGGCGGGGCTGAAGGTCATACCGCCATTCTGGCCCGTTCGCTGGGACTGCCGGCCGTGCTGGGTGCGCCGGAGTTGCTGACCGCCGGTCGCAATGGCGAGACGGTGATTATCGACGGCCGTCGCGGGCGGGTTATTCTGCGCCCGACCGCCGACACGCTTCGCCGTTATACCCAGTTGCGCGAAGACCTGATCCGCCAGAACCGGACACTGGAACGGCTGCGTGATGTTGAACCGAGAACATCGGACGGCCATCGCATCGGCATCATGGCGAATGTCGAGTTGCCCGGTGAAATGGCCGGTGTTCTGGCTGCGGGGGCGGAAGGTATTGGCCTGTTACGCAGTGAATTTCTGTTCATGAACCGACCGGGCATGCCGGATGAAGATGAACAATATGAACAACTGGCGGGTATCGTTAAGGCCATGAAAGGCCACCCCGTCACCATCCGCACGCTGGATGCGGGGGGTGAAAAACTGTCCTCGGCATTGGGTGATGCCTATCTGCCGGGTCAGAACCCGGCGCTCGGGATGCGCGCTATTCGTCTGCAACTGGCCAACCCGGCCTTGTTGGAAACCCAGCTCGCGGCAATTTTACGGGCGTCTGTGCATGGACCGGTTCGGATCTTGCTGCCGATGGTGACATCTGCGCGGGAAATCCGGCGGGTGCATGAGATCATGAAGAAGGTCGTCACCCGGCTGAAACGCCGGAAGGTTGCCCTGCCTGACCCTCTGCCGCCGCTGGGGGTCATGATTGAGGTGCCGGGTGCGGCGCTGGCGGCGGATTCGCTGGCCGGATTTGTTGATTTCTTCGCCATCGGATCGAATGACCTGACGCAATATACACTGGCGATTGACCGCACGGACGAGCAGGTCGCGCATCTCTATGATCCCTGTCATCCTGCTGTGTTGCGGCTGATTCAGTTCACCACGGAAGCCGCCCTGCGCAGCAAGATACCGGTTTCAATCTGCGGAGAGCTGGCAGGGGACATCCGCTTTACACCGTTGCTGCTGGGGCTGGGCCTGCGTGATCTGTCGATGTCTGCACAATCCATTCCCCGGGTGAAACAGCGTATCCTCAATCTCGATCTTCACGCCGCCACCCGGCATGCCCAGACCATCATGGAACAGAGCGATCAGGGGCGGATTGCGTCGCTGCTGGATGATTTCAACGAGGGCTCCTGTTAGCTCTTTTCGCCGCTTCGCTTCAACTTTCTGTCGTCGGCGGAACAAATCTCTCCTTGATAAACATATAAACATTCCTTTATATCCTGTCGAAGAGACACAGGACACCTGAACGGCTGGCGGCATGAACCCGTCAGCTTTGACTTTATTTTGATGATGGAGCGTTCCCCTCATGAGTTTTACCGATTACAAGATCGCAGATATTTCCCTGGCCGACTGGGGCCGTAAGGAAATCGCTATCGCCGAAACCGAAATGCCGGGCCTGATGGCGCTGCGTGAGGAATTCGGCAAAGCAAAGCCGCTGGCTGGTGCCCGCATCGCCGGTTGTCTGCATATGACGATTCAGACAGCCGTGCTGATCGAAACCCTGATCGACCTCGGCGCCACCGTGCGCTGGTCGTCCTGCAACATCTTCTCGACGCAGGATCAGGCAGCCGCTGCCATCGCCGCGAAGAATATCCCGGTTTTCGCCTGGAAGGGTGAGACCGAAGAGGAAGCTGAATGGTGCATCGAGCAGACCATTCAGGGCCCGGATGGCTGGACACCGAACATGATCCTCGATGATGGCGGTGATCTGACCATCATGATGCATGAAAAGTTTCCGGAACTTCTGAAAGACGTGAAGGGTCTGTCAGAAGAAACCACCACCGGCGTTCATCGCCTGGTCGAGATGGAAAAGAAGGGCACGCTTGCGGTTCCTGCCATCAATGTGAACGACAGTGTCACCAAGTCGAAATTCGATAACAAGTATGGCTGCCGCGAGAGTCTGGTTGATGCCATCCGTCGTGGTACCGACGTCATGCTGGCGGGCAAGGTTGCCTGTGTCGCCGGTTTTGGCGATGTGGGTAAGGGTTCAGCCGAATCGCTCCGCAACGGTGGTTGCCGCGTGATGGTGACAGAAGCCGACCCGATCTGCGCCCTGCAGGCGGCAATGGAAGGTTTTGAAGTTGTCACGATGGAAGACGCTGCGAAGCGTGCCGATATCTTCGTCACCGCGACGGGCAATATCGACGTCATCACCATCGATCACATGCGTGACATGAAGGACCGGGCAATTGTCTGCAATATCGGTCACTTCGATTCTGAAATTCAGATCGGCGCGCTGCGTAATCACAAATGGGACAACATCAAGCCGCAGGTCGACGAAGTCGAATTTCCGGATGGCAAGCGGATCATCGTGCTGGCTGAAGGCCGCCTGGTGAATCTCGGCTGTGCCACTGGCCATCCGAGCTTCGTGATGAGCGCCTCCTTCACCAATCAGGTGCTGGCACAGATCGAACTCTGGCAGAACCATGCGAATTACGAACGCAAGGTTTACGTCCTGCCGAAGCATCTCGATGAAAAGGTTGCGGCTCTGCACCTCGAAAAACTCGGTGCCGTGCTGACCCAGCTGAATGCTGATCAGGCTGCCTATATCGGTGTGGAACAGCAGGGCCCGTTCAAGCCCGACGCCTACCGCTACTGATCGGTTCTCCGTTCACAGAAAGCCGTCGCTCCGGATTGTCCGGGGCGGCGGTTTTTTTGTGGCCGGAGAATAGGTGGTTTTCTTTATCCTTCGAGACGCGGCTATGCCGCTCCTCAGGATGAGGCACCCTTCAATCTACATTCCTCATCCTGAGGAGGGACGAAGTCCCGTCTCGAAGGATGAAGATGAGTTCGGTGAATAAAGGCGGGAGGCTGGAACCCGGTCTCAGGGAACCAGTTTGTAGCCGCCGGGTTCGGTCACCAGAATTTTTGCGTTCGACGGATCACTCTCGATCTTCTGGCGCAGGCGATAGACATGGGTTTCCAGCGTATGGGTGGTGACCCCCGCATTATATCCCCAGACTTCGTTCAGCAGCACATCACGACCGATGACCTTGTCGCCGGCCCGGAACAGATATTTCAGGATGGCGGCTTCTTTTTCGGTCAGGCGGACCTTCTTGTTGGTGTCGCCAAGCAGCAGCAGCTTCTGCGCCGGCTGGAAGCTGTAGGGGCCAATCTGGAAAACGGCATCTTCGCTTTGCTCATGCTGGCGGATCTGTGCCCGCAGGCGGGCCAGCAGGACACCCATGCGAAACGGCTTGGTGATGTAGTCGTTGGCACCGGCATCCAGTCCCAGAATGGTGTCGGCATCCGTATCGGCCCCGGTCAGCATGATGATCGGGGATTTGACGCCGGCCTTGCGCATCAGTTTGCAGACATCCCGGCCATCCATATCCGGCAGGCCGACATCCAGCAGGATGATATCGTGATAGTCGGCTTTCGCTACTTCCATGGCACCGGCGGCGGTGTCGCAGACTTCAACCAGAAAGTCTTCATGCAGCCGCAGTTGCTCGGCGAGAGATTCCGTTAACGCCGGATCATCATCGACGACCAGTATCCGCTTGCCCGTGATCTGTCCTTGCACACTCATTCCGGAACTCCATTCGGCTTACCGACTACTATTTGTCTAGCCCCGGACAGACAGCACCGCAAGCCGCATCCTGCGACAAGGCGCTTGTGCATCACGGCGGAACCTCACATATCTGAACGATATCGTGATCGAATGAGTTCTTCCATGAATGCCGCCTGGTCTCTTGCTAGCCCCTATAGTCGTGTTAACCGTGCCATCGCCGAACTGCGCCGGGGTGCCATTGTCCTGGTGACCGGTGCTGACGGTAGCGCGGCCCTGGTGCAGGCAGCGGAATATGCGTCGGAAGAAAGCCTCGACAGTCTGCGGCACGTGGTTGGTCATGATCTGATGCTGGCGGTGACGGCCCGGCGCGCCGGTATTCTTGGCCTCTCGGATGCGGCGTCCGGATCGATTGCCCTGTCGCTGCCAAGGGGCTTTCCGGCACAGGCTGTGCGGGCCCTGGCTGATCCGGCGGCGGCTTTGCCCGGTGCGGTTGAGGCTCCGGCACGGGCGGCACCCGGGGATGAGGACAGCTACTGGAACGGCGCTGTGGCCCTGGCCCGTGCGGCGCGACTGTTGCCGGCGGCATTACTGGCCCCCGGCCCGGCGGGCAGCCTGGAAGGTGTTGCCAGTGACCGTGACCTGCTGCGCGTTTCGACCGCCGATGTCCGGGCGTTTCAGGCCACGGGGGGTGGGGAACTGACGGTGGTCGGTGATGCCGCGGTGCCACTCATCGATGCGGAGGAAACGCGTATTGTTGCCTTTCGCCCGGCGGATGGGGGCAAGGAACATCTCGCAATCGTGATCGGAGAGCCGCAGCTTAATGACCCGGTACTGATCAGATTGCACAGCGAATGCTTCACCGGTGACCTGCTCGGTAGTCTGCGCTGTGACTGCGGCGACCAGCTACGGGGGGCGATTGATGCCATTGCCAAGGAAGGGGCCGGCATTCTGCTGTATCTTGCGCAGGAAGGCCGGGGGATCGGCCTGATCAACAAGCTCAGGGCCTACGAGTTGCAGGACCGGGGAGCGGATACGGTCGAGGCGAACGAGATGCTGGGTTTTGACTCAGATGAACGAATTTACCGTCCGGCGGCTGAAATGTTGCGGTCCCTCGGGGTCCGTCAGGTACGGCTGATGACCAACAATCCGCTTAAGGTTGAAGCCCTGCAGGAGGCCGGCGTCACGGTCGCTGAACGGGTACCGCATATCTTCCCGTCAAATGACCACAACGCCTTCTATATCGACACCAAGACACGAAAGTCCGGCCATTTGTTCTGACCGGTCGCGGCGACAGTGCGGTGCGGGGTCAGTCGGGACGGCGATAACGGTTCTGCAGCGGATCGAAATCAGGAAATGACCGGCTGAAGAAGGCGACACGTTCCCGGGATTTTTCAATACGCCACTGTGGCCATTCATGGGCTGCTTCCGGGGCCATACCGGGTTCGACATCCGTGCCCTGAAACTGTCCGGCCAGATCAACGCTGCCATGATCGTTCTCGACGCTCAGCGCACTGTCTTCATCCAGCAGGGCAACACCCAGTTTGCGGCCCTCATAACCGCCGAAGAAATCTGTGCCGCGGATACCGATGGTTGCTGCCTGTGTCCGGAAGACCAGTTCCTTGTCCTGCATGTCGGCAATCCGTCCGCTGATCGCCCGGAAGGCGCCGCGCAGCAGGGAGATCACCGCGTTTCCCCGGTCTTCGGCAGGAACGAAAGCAAAATCAGCAACGGAGGCAATGGTCTGATCGCTGAGAATGATCCGGGTATCATCGGTCAAAACCAGTTCAAGGCGGGTTTCCGGTCCGGTGGAGAGCACTTCAGACAGGAAAATTTCGCTGCCCGGATCAAGAGTACGAACCAGGCCATTCTTTGATGCGGTTGCATCGCCTTCCAGCCGGGTGACAACGCCAATGGCGTCTTCAGCGAAGGCGGCAATCGGTGATAAGACAAGGGCAATAGCGGCAATGACAAAGCTGAAACGCATGACAATTCCTTGGTTGGAGAACCTGTCCGGTCGACAATGAACTGGCCCTGAAAGTGCCGGTTTGCGCCCGGCTTGGCAAGTATCCGTGGCCCGGGCGGTATCATCCTTCTCGACGACAGGCCTGCCAGCGTGCATCTTCCCCCTCCCGCCGCTTTTCAGGTCATCTGTCTTGGGTCTTCTGTTCGATATTATTTACGGCGTTTCGCTGCCTATCATGGTGATGATCGCGCTGGGCTGGTTTGCACAACGCTGGCTCAGTCTGGATTTGCCGACACTCGGCAGATTGCATCTCAACATCACCCTGCCCTGCTTCATCATCTTTCATCTTGCCACGACCGAGGCATCATTATCCTCGCTTGGTAATATTGCCTGGTTCACGATCGTGCAGTTCTTTGTGCTGTTTGGCCTTGGCTGGATGGCAGGGCGCTGGCTGAAGACGGAACATCGCCACATACCGGTCATCGCGATTGCCATCGCTTTCCCGAATACCGGGAATTACGGAATTCCGCTGATCGAACTGGCGTTCGGGCCTGCCTATATCGCACCGCAGGCGGTCATCATGACGCTGCATTCCATTCTGATCATGTCGGTTGGTGTTCTGGCGCTGACTGCCGGGGCGGGGGACTGGAAGGCATCGATGAAAGCGTCGATATCCAGCCCCGTTATTCCGGCGATCATCATCGGACTGGGGCTGAACGTTACCGATATCGTGTTGCCGACGCCGTTGCTGTTCCCGTTGCAGATGATGGCGGGTGCCTTTGCACCGCTGGCACTGCTGATTCTGGGGGCCAGTCTTGCCACGGCTGACCGTCAGGATGTCTGGCGGCTGGCACCGCCGGTGATGATCCTGCGGTTGCTGGTGGCCCCGATACTGACCTGGTTCGCCTGTCTGGCGATTGGCTTTGATCCGGTCATGACGGCTTTTCTTGTCGTCAATGCCTGCGGGCCGGTTGGCGTCATGCTGGTTATCGTCTGTTCGCAGCATGAGAACGGACGCAATGTCGCCGCGATGTCCGTATTCACGACGACATTGGTAGCACCATTCGTGGCAACGGTGGCGCTGTACCTGCTGCGGACCTGACCGTCAGGCCGGTTTTCGTTCCGGCAGAGGCGCGCGCCCGGCAGTGAGCGCCAGATACCCGATGATGGCCGAGATCACCGATCCGCCGAGGACGCCAAGACGTACCGGTGCCGCATAGGACGGATCACTGAAAGCCAGCCCGCCAATGAACAGGCTCATGGTGAAGCCAATCCCGCACAGTGCACTGACGCCATAGATCTGTCGCCAGTCCGCACCTTCCGGCAGTTTGGCCAGGCCGGTTTTGATGGACAGCCAGATTGATCCGAAGATGCCGATCTGCTTACCGATCACCAGACCGAGTGCAACGCCCAGCGTGACCGGGTGGGTGAGTACTTCGAGCCCCAGTCCGGCGAAGGATACACCCGCGTTACAGAAACCGAATACGGGCAACACCCCGTAGGCAACCCAGGGGTGGAGCATATGTTCGAGATAGCGGAGCGGCTCGTCGCCGTCTTTTTCCTTACCGCCACCGAGCGGGATGAACATGGCGAGGGTGACACCGGCCAGTGTTGCATGGACCCCGGATTTCAGCACTGCGACCCACAGAACAAGCCCGATCAGTATATAGGGAGTGAGCTGGCGGACGTTCATCCGGTTCAGAATGGCCAGCCCGATGATCGAGATCGCAGCAACCAGCAGCGACAGTAGAGACAGATCGGATGTATAGAACAGCGCAATGATGATAATCGCCCCGAGATCGTCAAAGATCGCGATGGCGGTCAGCAAGACTTTCAGCGACAGCGGTGCCCGCGATCCGACAAGCGCCAGAATGCCGAGGGCAAAGGCAATGTCTGTTGCGGCGGGGATGGCCCAGCCACTCAGTGCAACCGGGTCATCCCAGGCGATAAAGGCATAGATGCCCGCCGGCACCGCCATGCCGCCGATGGCTGCAATGGCCGGTAACATGGCCTGACTGCGGCTGGAAAGTTCGCCGTCGAGGAACTCGCGTTTTATTTCAAGACCGACAAGCAGGAAGAAGATCGCCATCAGGCCGTCATTGACGATCAGAAGGACATTTTTTTCAATCGCAAGCGGGCCGACGATGATGGAAAAGGGAGCCTGCAGAATGGCGTCGTAGATCGGGCCCAATCCGACATTGGCGATTACCAGCGCTACAGCTGATGCGGCAATCAGTACAATACCGCCGGATGCCTCCAGCTGAAAAAATTCCTCGGCACGTTTCAGCACCTTCTTGGCAATCACCATTCCCTTGTCCTTATCTGTGTTCTCCCGTCAGCTAGGTAATAAAATTATTTTATACATCAAGTAATTGGTTTGAATTTTATCGATGTTTTCCTGTTCTGGCCTGCATATGTGGCTGAACGGGATTCTTTTCCGGTCGTGATGACTGGAACAAACTGGCCTTTCGACGCATATTGCGCCGCACTTATCGTAGCCATGTCTGAACCGGAGCCCGACCAAGATGTCTGATGCAACCACCCCACCAATCCAGCGCGCCCTGATTTCCGTCTATGACAAGACCGGTCTGGTCGAGTTCGGGCGGGTACTGGCGGACATGGGTGTCCATATTCTGTCGACTGGCGGCTCTGCCAGAATGCTGGCCGAAGCGGGTATTCCGGTGACGGAAGTATCAGACCATACAGGTTTCCCGGAAATGCTGGATGGCCGGGTCAAGACGCTGCATCCGAAAATTCACGGTGGTCTGCTGGGCCTGCGGGATAACCGGGAACACGGCAAGACGATGGCCTCGCATGGTATTGCTCCCATCGACATGCTGGTCTGCAATCTCTATCCGTTCGAGGAAACACTGGCGTCGGGCGCAGAGTTTGATGAATGCATCGAGCAGATCGATATCGGTGGCCCGGCGATGACCCGCTCGGCGTCGAAGAATCATCGTTCTGTGACGGTGATCAGCGATCCGGAAGACTACAATCTGGTGCTGGGAGAAATGAAGGAGAACAATGGCGGCACTACCGCGGCGACCCGTCGCCGACTGGCTGCCAAGGCATTCACCCGTACCGCTGCCTATGATGCCGCAATTTCCACATGGCTGACGACGCAGACTGATGAAGACAGTGCGTTCCCGCCGGTGCTTTCGGTTTCCGGAAAGTTGCAGCAGACCCTGCGATATGGCGAAAACCCGCACCAGTCCGCCGCCTTGTATGCGGGATCGGAAAAGCGCCCGGGTGTGGTGACGGCGACCCAGTTGCAGGGCAAGGAACTCAGCTTCAACAACATCAATGACACAGATGCGGCCTATGAACTGGTGGCCGAATTTGGTGAGCCTGCTGTTGCGATTATCAAGCATGCCAATCCCTGCGGTGTGGCTGTTGCGTCCGAGACGCTGGATGCCTACCGGCGGGCACTGGCCTGTGACCCGGTCAGCGCCTTTGGCGGGATCATTGCCCTGAACCGCCCACTGTTTGCGGATACGGCGGAAGAGATCGCCAAACTGTTCGCGGAAGTGGTGATCGCACCGGAAATCAATGAGGCTGCCCGGAAAATTCTGTCGGCCAAGAAGAACGTTCGTGTACTTGAAGTCGGTGGCCTGCCGGATCCGGCAGCACCGGGCATGACCATTCGTACAGTCGCTGGCGGATATCTGTTGCAGGGTCGCGATAATGGCCGCGTTGCCGAAGCCGATCTGCGGGTGGTGACGAAGCGGGCACCGGACAGCCGGGAAATGCGCGATCTGCTGACGGCCTTCCGGATCTGCAAACATGTGAAGTCGAATGCCATCGTTTATGTAAAGGATGGTGCGACCGTGGGTGTCGGTGCCGGACAGATGAGCCGGGTCGATTCAGCCCGGATCGCCGTTATCAAATCATCCGAGGCCGCCGCGGCAGCCGGTGACAAGACCAAGCGCACAGACGGTTGCGTCGTTGCCTCAGATGCTTTCTTCCCGTTTGCGGATGGCCTGATGGCCGCAGTGGATGCGGGTGCAACCGCCGTCATCCAGCCCGGCGGATCGATGCGGGATGACGAGGTTATCGCCGCCGCCGATGAAGCCGGGATTGCGATGGTGATGACCGGTATGCGGCATTTCCGCCATTGATCCGGGGCCTTTGGTTGCGGCTTTCCCCCAAATCACGCAGAGTTTGAGCCATGAGCATCAGCGGACGGCAGTATCAGAACCGGTTGAAGACAGCACTTGGTGAGGGTGCAGCAACAATTGGTGGCTGGGTTTGCAGCGGATCGCCCGCCATGGCGGAAGCGATGGCAACGCTGGGGTTCGACTGGATCGCCGTGGATATGGAGCATACGGCAACCGGCCTTGCGACGGCGGAAGCGATTTTCGTCATCTGCGAGCGTTATGATGTGGCACCGCTGGTGCGCCTGCCGGAAGCCGATCCGATTCTTGCACGGCGGCTTCTGGATATTGGCGCTCACGGCTTCATTGTTCCCCAGGTCGAAGATGCCGGGGCGTTGCAGGATTTTGCGGACCATCTGGTCTATCCCCCGGCGGGCAAACGCGGGGTCTGCCTGTCACGAATGAATGCCTGGGGTGATGACTTTGCCGATTATCACAAGGGTTTTGCCCCGGTGATCGCGCCACAGATCGAATCCGCCCGTGGCATTGCCAATGTCGCGGCAATCGCCGGGCTGGATTGTGTCGATGCGGTCTTCCTCGGGCCGTACGATCTGTCTGCCGATCTTGGATGCGCCGGAGACTTTACCGCAGGCCCGTTTACAGCCGCCTGTGCAACATATCGGGAAGCCTGCTCGGCAACCGGTAAGGCAATGGGCATTCATCAGGTTGATCCGGATATGGATGCCCTGAACGGTCGGTTGCAGGAAGGCTATCGCTTTATCGCATACGGCACGGATACGGTAGCCACCCGAAAGGCGCTGGGTGGCCTCCGCGATATCGCCGGACGCAGCTAGCGGCTAACTCTGCCCGCTGCTGCTGGTTTAGCCGGATACTGGATTATCTATGCTTTTACGGTTTCCTGCTCACAGTTTATGGGTATTCCGGCAGCGATCATTTCCAGTTCGAAATCGGTCAGTTCGTCGTCGTTTGCAACGCTCTGCACGATTTCCGTCAGATTGAAGATGGCCAGGCGTATCTCCTCGGAAGTAAGGGAGAAACCCCGTTCGCGAGCGATGTCTTCAATGGTACCAATGAAAACGGCTTCGTCCTGAATGCCTGACAAACGGTGAAGAATTTCATCGTCATTGCGCGCTATTCTGTAGAAGTCTTCGGCGGATGTAGTCAATTTCCTTCTCCTGATGAAGTGTTTTATCCATCTGCTGATGAAAAAGCGTAGATTACTACAAACTCATCCTAGCCCGGTAAGCTGCTTCAGGTATGACTGTGAATTCAAATTTCGTTGACTGAATATCCCGGGTTTTCGCCGGATTGTTACTTTTATCGATCAGGGGATGATCCGGTTTGTTCCCGAATTACAACCTTGCCAGATGCGGAACGGCTTAGGGCCGTACGATCTGTATGCTGATCTTGGATGCGCGGGAGACTTTACCGCAGGCCCGTTTACAGCCGCCTGTGCGACATATCGGGAAGCCTGCTCGGCAACCGGCAAGGCAATGGGCATTCATCAGGTTGATCCGGATATGGATGCCCTGAACGGCCGGTTGCAGGAAGGTTATCGCTTTATCGCATACGGCACGGATACGGAAGCCACCCGAAAGGCGCTGGGTGGCTTCCGCGATATCGGCGGACGCAGCTAGCGGCTAACTCTGCCCGCTGCTGCTGGTTTAGCCGGATACTGGATTATCTATGCTTTTATGGTTTCTCTCTCACAGTTCACAGGTACCCCGGCAGCGATCATTTCCAGTTCGAAATCGGTCAGTTCGTCGTCGTTTGCAACGCTCTGCACGATTTCCGTCAGATTGAAGATGGCCTGACGTATTTCCTCGGAAGTAAGGGTGATGCCCCGTTCGCGAGCGATGTCTTCAATGGTACCAATGAAAACGGCTTCGTCTTGAATGCCTGACAAACGGTCAAGAATTTTATCGTCATTGCGCGCAATTCTGTAAAAATCCCGGGCGGATGTGGTCAAATGCTTTCTCCTGATAAAGCATTTTATCCATCGGCTGATGGAAAAGAGTAGCTTAATACAAGCTTATCTTAGCCCAGTTATTTGCTTCAGGTATGTCTGTGAATTCAAATTACGTTGACTGAATATCCCGGACCTTCGCCGGATTGTTACTTTTATTGTTCAGGGGATGATCCGGTTTGTTCCCGAATGACAACTTTGCCAGATGCGGAACGGCCTAGGGCCGTCGTCCGCCACCTGCTGCCCGCATGGCCTCATGCAGTTTTTCAACCGGGATACCGAGCCGTTGGGCGGCGCTGTCGAAATCCGGTGGGGGCGGGCCCAGTGCACGGCGTAGGGTTTCGCCGTCTATTCCCAGCATTTCTCCGGCTTTGTTGAAGTCCGGGGGACCACCGGGACGGCCACCACCGCCCGGCCGGTCGTTATGCATCGAAGCAGATGCCCCGCCTCGTCCGCCTGACCCTCGTGTTGGCCCGCCCGGTCCCATTTTAAGGAAGCTGCGGTCCCGCTCTCCCTTCAGGCAACGGGGGATGACAGGCCAGTCCCGGGTCAGATAATAGGCATAGGTGCCATTGGGATAGTCGGGGGTGACGGTCTGGCGACCATTGCATTCATCCAGTGTGCCAAGACCGGCGACATATTCATAGTCTTCGATGAAGCTGCCATCGTAGCGCCCGCCCGGCCCGCCGGGACGTGATCCGGATTTGAGCCGCCAGCTTGGGGTGAGGTCGGCCACCGCCGACGCCGGGTTTTCCGGGTCGCTGTATCCATAACGCAGGTAAACCGGAAAACCGTCTGCCGCATAGGCGATCAGTTTTGAATGCCGGTCCGGGGTTACGTCCTCGACCAGTCCGGTCGGAATACCGTGATAGTGATAGGTGCCGTTTGGCTGTACATGCGCATTATGCTTGTCGAGGCCAAGGTCGACAGAAGAAGACAGTGGCTCGTACTGCCATCCGGAATTGCGGTCGCGCTGCCACCATTCCGCAGCGGAGGGATCAAAAGGGACACCATTTGTCGCAACGGCAAAAACATTCATGCCGACAGATGTCTGGCGACCGGTCAGCGCCGGATGCAGCGGCACACGAAAGGCTAATGACTGTTCGGAGATGCTGTTGGGGTTGCGCCGGTTGGGGAAATTGCCGGGAGAATGATCGGGTATCGCATTTGATGTGATGTAGCGATAGTCGCTGTCCGTCCGCACCGAGACCTTGTTGTCGGGCAGACCAAAGAATGCCTGAAGGCCGGCCTGTGCGAACAGCAGGATACTGGCCGTAAAAACGACTGTTCCGGTCCAGGTTTTAAATCCGGTTATTTTCATCATCAGATCCCCCGATACGGATGCGCGGATATGCTATCCCGATCCGGGATAAACTGGCTACTGTTTTGGCAGGCGGAAGGAAGGAATCAGAAGGGGGACTTTAACAGACCGACTTCCTGATAGAACTTCCGTGCGCCCGGATGCAGGGGAATACCGACCCCGTTCAGGGCAGCTTTCAGACGGATCTGGGCACCGCGCGGGTGGTTCTTTTCAAGCTTCTTGCGGCTGGTTTCGTGCCAGAGAGCACGGGTAACGCCATAGACCAGTTTCTCGTCCATGTCTTCGCGGGCAATCAGCTGGGCGGAGACATTGAGGGTCAGTGTCGCGGGAATTCCGGGATAATAATCAGCCGGGATGACACCGCCGGTGATGAAGCTGTACTTGGTGATCAACTCGTCAAAATCATCCCAGGTCAGCGGCACGAGGCGGATTTGCAGGCGCTGGGCCAGACCTGAAATCGAGGCGTCCGGATATCCGGTTACAAAGAAGGCTGCATCCAGTGCGCCGGCGGCAAGTGAGTCAGCCGCAGCACCGGGTTTCATGTAATAGGCTTCGTAATCGCCTTTCTTTATGCCGCGTTCGGCCAGCACGACATCGGTCATCACCGGCGTACCGGAACCCAGTTCGCCGACGGCAACCCGTCGTCCGGCAAGGTCGCTGAGATCTTCGATGTCGGAATCGGCGGGAACGACAAGATGCACGGCCTGCGGATAAAGCGAGCCTATTGCGCGGAGCGAACGTATCGGCTCCTGTCCCTTGTAGGGGCCAAGGCCGTAATAGGCCCAGAACGCGACATCGCCCTGTACCAGCGCCAGATCAAAATTCTTTGCCTGGATTTCGGTGATGTTTTCCACCGACCCCTCGCTGGAGGTGGCGGTGACGATAACGCCGGGGACGCCGCAGCTTCCACCGCGCTCGCAGTCCCGTGATCCCGGAGGGTTCGAGAAAATGCCGGCGAGCAATCCTCCCAGCGGGAAGACAGTTCCGCTGGCGGACCCGGTGCCCATATGCAGAAAGGTAAGCGTAGACGAGCTTGCCGTTGTCGCACCGATGACCACGGCCAGCGCCACGGCAATCCGGGTTGCGACGGTGAAACGGCGCTTGAGCATGCCTGTCCTGTAACCAAGAGGGAATTGTAACCAGTCAGGAAACTACGCCCGAACTGATTGAAAGGCAAAGATATTCAGGAACTTTATTGGAGTTCGGCAGATCAATTCTGCGTGCCCTGTCCGGGGAGCCCGCCGGAGCCTCGCTTTACGGTTGCCGGCTGGCCATCTCTGTTGCCACCCATTCCCGGAATGCAGGTGTGACCTGCTTCCAGACAGCTGTCCAGTCGCCGGGCCGGGGCTGGCGAAACAGTCGCATCGTCGGATACCAGGGGCAGTCGTCACGGTCGAGCAGCCAGCGCCAGTCTGCGTTATGGATCAGCAGGCACCAGGTCTTTGCCCCCACCGCCCCGGCCAGATGTGCAGGGGCTGAATCGATGGTGATGACGAGGTCCAGCTGGGACATGAAGGCAGCGGAATCTGCGAAGTCCTCAATCAGCGGATCAAGATCGGTGATCAGGGTTTCCGCGCCAAGCCGGACGATATCGTCCTTGCGGCCTCCTTTCTGGAAGCTGTAGAAGGCGACGCCGGGCATATCCATGATTTCGATGAAATGTTCAAGGCCACAGGAACGGTCTTTCGGTGTGGTCTTGCCGGCCCAGACGATGCCGACTTTCAGCTTTGCGCCATTGACGGCGGGCAGTTTCTTGCCGTGGATTTCAGGCGGGCCGAGATAGGGGACGGTGTTGGGCAGGGTCTCCATCGTCACGCCAAACATTTTGGGCAGGGACAGTAATGGATAATAGACATCACATTTCGGTGGTTTCTGTGCCTTGATCAGCATTTCGTCGACACCATCGACAGTGGCCAGCAGACGCAGCAGACCGGTCTGGCATTCTACGATCACCCGACCGGCACCCCGTTGCTTCACCAGCGGGATGAAGCGGGCCCATTCGATCATGTCGCCATAACCCTGTTCGGCATGCAGCAGGATCGACTTGCCGCCGAGATCCTTGCCATCCCACACCGGCATATCGAACTTGCGTGGGGGGCTGCGGTCCAGTTTCCAGCGCCATTCATAGTGATCGAACCCGCGTTTGTAATCGCCGATCAGCAGCCAGGTCAGCGCCCGGTCCCACAGGCAGTCGAAATAGTTGTCCCGCATGGCGATGGCGCGGTTGAAGCAATCCATCGCCTCCCGGATCTTGCCGAGATCCCGCAGCACCAGACCAAGATTATAGATACCCTCCGGCGCATCCCCCTTCAGCTCGACGGCCTTGCGATGGGCGACACAGGCTTCTTCAAGCCGTCCGACTTCCCGCAGCGCATTGCCCATGTTTGACCAGGCGCCGGGATTGTTCGGGCGCAGCGCAAGTGACCGTTTGTAGCAGGCGACGGCGGCCTCAAACTTGCCCTGGGCACGCAGCGCGACGCCCATATTGTTCAGGGCGTCGGCAAAATCCGGTTTCAGCCGGAGTGTTTCGGCATAGCCGGCCACGGCGGCATCCATACGACCTTTCTTGTGGTCATCTGCCGCCCGCGCGAACATCTGGATATGTGCCGGCTGGGCAGACAGGTCGGTCTGTGCTGCCGGTTGTGTGTTGGTATCGCCATTCATATCGGGATTAACCGTTGCCAGCGCCGGACCGTCAATAGGCTGCGTAGGATTTCTCTTCCACAAGGCTGGAGCCGAGCAGGATATTGATCTGTTTCTTTACATCAGCGCGGCGGTCATTGGTGCGATAGACAGCCCGTGCCAGCCTGATAAATGTCTCGCCAAAGTCACCATTGCGTTCGCAATCGCGGATGTCGTCCTCGATAACCCAGAGTTCTTCATTGATTGATTTCAGGCTGGCGGTCAGGGCGATCATCTCGTCTGACGCCCCGATATGCCGGTCCCGTGTCGCCGACAGGGTTTTCAGTTCGGTCTCGACATTGGCGAGCTTCGCCGGGTCTTCAATGCGCTCTGACTTGATTTCGAGAATCGTGATCTTGTCGATCAGTTCGCCTGGCGCGATCGGGGCAGAGAGTGTGATGCCGGACATGCGGGGTGCTTCGCTGGTTTCTGGACAGCCGGAAAATGGTCGAACACAAGCCGGAAAGCAATAGTCAGCGGGGAGCATTGCGCTGAATCAATGCGGAAGCCTGATTGACGGTGCGATAGTGCGACGTTGTGAACCGTCAGAACAATCGTCCGGGCAAAAGGGGGGGTGGCGCCGTTCTGAAAGAAAAACAGGGAGACGGGAATGCAGGACATTCTGAACGGACTGAGAAAGGACCATCGCAACATTCTGAGATTGCTGGATGCTTTCGCCCGCGAACTGAGCCTGCTCGATGCGGATGGCGAACCAGACTATGAATTGCTGGATGATATTCTGCGCTACAGTCTGGATTACCCGGATCAGTCTCATCACCGGACCGAAGAGTATCTCGTTCAGAGGCTGTTACAGGAATATCCGGATGTCAGGGATATTTTGCGGATCCTCCTCGGTGAGCATGAGGAACTGCGTTCTGCGGCTCTGGATATCCTGAATCTGTTGCGGCATCTTCTTGACGGTCAGGTCGTCGACAGAGAGGTTTTTTCCCGAAACTGTCGTTGTTTCATTGATAATTATCATCGGCATATCCGCCGGGAAGAAGCATTGCTGTTTCCACTGGTCGAGGATGTTCTGTCCACTGGCAAGGACCTCAATATATCCCGTGTGACTGCAGAGCCCCCTGTATCAGACGGCTTTCCGGACTCTGTGCGGGCGCGTCTGAAGCTTGTCGTGACTGTGCCCGACTAGCTTTCTGCGTTCGCAGGCCCCGGAGTATCGAGCAGGGATTGTGCGGGGCGCATGACCCGCAGCGCGGGCAGCTCAAAGGTAACAGTGGTCCCGACGCCGGCCTTGCTTTTGATTGTGATGTCTCCGCCATGTGCCTGGATGATGGCTCTGGAAAGCGCCAGCCCCAGTCCGACACCGCCTTCGTTGGCGACATGGGCGCTGTTTCCCGCCTGCCGGAATGGCTGCATGAGATGAGCAATGTCCTGCGCGTCGATGCCTGTGCCGGTATCGGAAATATCGATCTGAACAGCACCGTTTTTCATACGCTGCAGGGTGGTTGTGATGGTTCCGCCCTTCTTGGTGAATTTTACGGCATTGGATAACAGGTTCAGGGCAATCTGCGCGATGCCTCTGCGGTCGCCAATTACGAATACCGGCTGTTTGGTCCCTTCAGTGATGAATGTCAGGTCGCTGCTTTTTTCCCATGCCGTGACGATCCTGACCGTCTCGGTCAGCAGCGCTGCCAGATCAAAGCGGGATTCATGCAATGCCTGTTCGCCGAGTTCAATTTTCGAGATGTCGAGAATGTCATTGATCAGGGACAGGAGATGGTTTCCGCTGGCATTGATATCCTTGGCATATTCAAGATATTTCGGATGTTCCAGCGGCCCAAGATCGCCCCGGATCATGACCTGTGTCAGCCCCTGAATGGCATTCAGGGGAGTCCGGAGTTCGTGGCTCATATTGGCCAGAAAGGTTGTCTTGGCCCGTTCTGCGTCAAGTGCATGAAGGCGGGCCTGATCCAGTTCCTGATTTTGTTGCTGCAACTGGCGCATAAGCAGAATGACGCCTCCGAGGGGCAGCAACAGAACCAGAATAGTCAGTCCGGATATCTGGAGGCCATAGATCGTAAAGCTGCGGGTAATGCCGGTCCTGAATGCAGACATATCGACATAGACCTCGACAATAGCGACCCGACGCCCCTCGCGGATGACCGGAACATATGTTTCGACATAGAGGTCCGGGCGGTCAGGCTTGCCGGTTCCATCCGCGAGTTTCACATAGGGCTTTCCCGTGGCAAGAACGTTGATCGCCGTCTCATTGTGATCCGCCAGTCTGCTTTCCTGCTTTTCTGGTTTGGTGAGATCGTCAGAGACAAGTGACAGATTTCCGGATGCATCAAACAGCTTGAAGCGAAAGATGCGCCCCATCTGCCGGATACTTTCGAGCAGGGCGCGTTCTGCTGTATTCATCTGTCCGGTGTCGGCGATTTGTTCGATATTCGGTAATTGTAGGGCAATCAGAGTCGCGGCAGACAGGGATTCGTGCTCTGCCTGTTGTTTTATCAGGCTCTCCGCAACCTTTCCCATCAGGATGACACCGAGAGACGAGAGGATGATCAGGCCGCAGATACTGCCAAGCAGAATGCCCCGCGCGCCGACTTTCATCGGGCACAATGCCGCAAGCTTACTTGTGGTTCTCTGTTTCGCGCCGTCTTTCATGACGGCTTTATGCGATAATCCGTTTCAGCGGGAAACTGTGGATTGTCCTTACTTCACGAGGACTAACGCAAAAGTTCCAGAACGTTTTCCGGGGGGCGACCCATCACAGCGCGATCTCCTTTGACGACAATCGGCCGTTCCATAATGGCCGGATTCGCAGAGATTGCAGCGATGATCTGGGCATCCGACAGGGTTGAGGGATCAAGACCGGCTTCTTTCGTTTCCTTGCGACGGAGGATCTCGGCAGGCTTCATGCCGAGCTTGACCAGAATCTCGCCAAGTTCGCCGGTGGTCGGTGGCGTCTTGAGATATTCGACGATTTCCGGCTCTACATTGTTTTCCGTCAGCAGGGCGAGGGTCTGGCGGGATTTGCTACAGCGGGGGTTGTGATAAATGACGGTCATCTCGTTCAATTCTCCATCGTCGGTCAATCAGTCAGGTCGTCTTCAGTTTCGGCGTCGATAATCCATTTCGCAACCTCATAGGAAAATCCCCGGCGGGCAAGCCGGGCCATTTCACGCTGGCGCTGGTCCGCGTCGGCCGGTTTGCGCCGGAACGGGCCCAGCCGGCTGCGGCGGGCATAGGAGACGGCGGCTGCGCGGTCCATATCCGGGACCGTGTCGATCTCCGGCGTTTCCGCCAGCAGATGCCGGATGGCATTCTCGATATCCTCAGCCTCCAGCCCCTGCTGTATCAGGCGTCCCCGGATGGCACCTGCACTGGCGCCACGCCGGAACAGGGCGGCAGTGCGACCACGGGCAAAAGCTGCGTCGTCAAGAATGCCCAGCCTGACATACCGGCTGACGATCTCCTCGGCAATGCGGGCGCCTTCCTCCGGGTCCGTGTCATGCGCGTGGGCTGATCGCAGGACACGGCGGTTCAGAACACGCCGGAGCTGCTCGGCAGAACTGGCATAGCGGGCAACATAGCGCTCGGCGGCACGGCGCAGGGTTTCCCCATTGGCGACCGGCGGTGTCTTGCCCTGTTGCCTGCCCGCCATGGTGATCAGTTTCCGGCGTTGCGCATTTCGCCCTGCGCCTGACGAATGATCTGGAAGGCAGAAGACAGGAACAGACAGGCCATGATCCCGGCGACGACAAGGTCCGGCCAGGCGGTGCCCGTTGCGATAACCAGTCCGGCGGCCGCAATCACCGCGATGTTTCCGATCGCGTCATTGCGACTGCAGAGCCAGACCGAACGGACATTTGAATCGCCATCACGATATTTCATCAGAATCAGAACACTGACCAGATTGGCTGCCAGTGCCAGACCGCCGATCCAGCCCATGATTGTGGCTTCCGGCAGGCCCAGGATGAAAACCTGCCAGACGGTTGACCCGAAGACCCAGAGGCCAAGCAGGGCGAGGCTGATGCCTTTAGCCATGGCGGCGGTGGCGCGGGTCTTCAGGGATTTGCCGAGGACGATGAAGCTCAGGAAATAGGTTGCCGCATCACCGGCGAAATCCAGCGCATCAGCCTGCATGGCCTGTGAATTTGCCAGCCGCCCGGCGGTCATCTCGACAACAAACATGACCGCATTGATGATGATGACAGCCCAGAGTGCACGGCGAAACCCGCTCGACATGCCGTCAAAAACTTCAGGATGGTCATGGTGACAGCAGCCGCTCATGGGGTTTGCCTCCGGTTTGAATGATGTTCCATGACACCCTACCTAATACCTACAGTAACTAGAGCTTCAAGAGGGTTTGATGAATTTTTCCATTGGTGAAGCCGCCAGCGCCGCAGGCTGCAAGGTTCAGACGATTCGCTATTACGAACAGATCGGACTTGTATCGGCGGTGGCGCGGACTGCGGGAAATCAACGGGTTTATTCTGACGGGTCGGTCAGCCGGCTGGCTTTCATCCGGCATGCCCGTGCGCTGGGTTTCTCGCTTGATGATGTAAGGCAGATGCTCAGCCTTGCCGACAAACCTGCACAGTCCTGCGAGGAGATTGATGCGATTGCCCGGGAGCGGCTGGAGGAGGTCAATAACCGCATCCGGCTACTGACCAGCCTGAAGACCGAACTGGAGCATATGATCAGCGCCTGTGCCGGAGGCAGGGTTGCCGATTGTCGTATCGTTCAGGCCCTGAGCGATCACGAGCACTGCGATCATGATCATCTTCCGCCGACCTGATTGACCCGCTACCGGGCTTATTTGTCGCCCCAGACGGTCCGGGCGATTTCCACGCAGCGGCCAAGTTTCCGCCACTGATCGTCGAAGCCGAGATCGTTGCCGTGGGCGGTGGAGGAAAAGCCGCACTGGTGGCTGAGTGCGCATTGTTCGAGATCGACATAGGCAGCGGCCTCATCAATGCGTTTGCGGATGGCATCGACCGGTTCGACTGCCGCTGTCTTGGAACTCATCAGGCCGAGTACCACGGATTTGTCCTTCGGCATGAACCGCAAGGGGGCAAAATCGCCTGACCGCTCGTCGTCATATTCCAGGAAGAAGGCATCGACGGCCATCTCGCTGAACAGGATTTCAGCCACCGGCTCATAGCCGCCCTGTGCGACCCAGGCGCTTTTGAAATTGCCGCGGCAAAGATGAGTGGCCACCACCATGTCCGCCGGTTTGTCGCGGATGGCTTCATTGATCATCCGGCAATAAAGCCGGGTCAGGTCGTCAGGATCATATCCGCGCGCCTTTGTGGCCTCGCGGATCTGCGGATCGCAAAGATAGGCAAGGTTGGTGTCGTCGAGTTGCAGATAGCGGCAGCCACGGCCGGCCAGATCAGCAATTTCATCGCGATAGGCGGCGGCCAGGTCGGCGTAGAAATCTTCCATATCCGGATAGATTTCTGTCGAGATGGCTTCACGCCCACCCCGGAAATGCAGCATCGAAGGCGACGGAATGCTGACTTTCGGTGTTCGCGTTACCTGTCCCGCAAGATAGTCGAAATCCGGCCCCTGAATCGGGGTGGCATGCCGGATCTTCGAGGTGACATGCATGGTTGGCGGGCGAAAGCCGACCTCGGTCCCGTCATCCTTGCGGAACTTCGAAGCGAACTCGCCATAGGTGACTTCGACACCGTCCAGCCGTTCAAGGAAATCAACATGGAAGAAGGTACGCCGGAATTCACCGTCCGTGATGCCCTTCAGGCCCGCCGCTTCCTGCTGTTTCACGACTTCTGCAATGCAGCGGTCCTCGACTTCCCGCAGGGCCGCATCATCAATTTTGCCATCTGCCTGCTGCTGACGGGCTTCAGCCAGTTCGGCTGGCCGGAGAAAGCTGCCGACATGGTCGGCGCGAAAAGGAGGTGTGCTGGTCATGACCGTTTCTTCTCCCGTAAGCCTGTTTGTCTTATAGTTGTAAATAGTCTGGCGTGTTGACCACGCGGAGGCAAGTCGGGCTGTGATGCGGATCATTGCCGGATGCCGGGGAATAGGGACTCTGTTCCGGGATTGCCGGGAAGGACGGAGGAAACGGATGCCGTATGTGAAGCGGGACAGGAACGGGGATATCATTGCCGCGTTCCGGGATGATGTTGATCAATCAGGAGAGGAGGTTTCGGCCTACAATCCTGATCTCGACCGGTTTCTCGGGCGGGCGGAAGTACTGGACCCGGACTGGCATAAATCTGACGTTGAACTGTCACGGGTGATTGAGGACCTGGTCACGGTTCTGCTGGAGAAGGGGATCATTGATTTCACCGACCTGCCGGAGGCGGCCCGGGCGAAATTTCTGGAGCGTGAAGAAAAACGCGGTCAGCAGGTCTTTTCCCAGTATGCGGATGTCGGTTTCAACTGGGCTGCTTTGCAGGCGCAGGAGTTTCGCGACGAAGACTGATTTTGAAGGTGGTTGTGTTTCGGTCTCCGGGCATGCTGTTCCGGTCTGTGAAACATCTGTCATTCAAGGCACTTGGTCTCTCATGAATTCTGGATTAGTCTGCCGGCGCTGCGGTGCAGCATAACTGTTCCTGATAGGGTGGGGCCCTGCAGATGGCGATAGAAGTGGTGACAACCCGCGTCGGGTTGCGTGAACGTGTGGCGTCCTGGCGTGCCGCCGGAGAGACGGTCGCACTGGTGCCGACGATGGGGTTCCTGCATGACGGGCATATGTCACTGGTGGATATCGTCAAGGGCAAGGCAGACCGTGTGGTTGCCAGCCTGTTCGTCAATCCGACCCAGTTCAGCCCGAGCGAGGATCTTGCTACCTATCCCCGCGATCAGGAAGGCGATCTCGCCAAATTTGAGGCTCATGCTGTGGATGCTGTCTATATCCCGGATGTCAGCGAGATGTACCCGACGGGATTTGCGACCTCGGTTGCGGTTTCCGGATTCGGGGAAGGGCTGTGCGCTGAAACCCGGCCTATCTTCTTTCAGGGGGTGGCGACGGTTGTCTCCAAGCTGCTGATTCAGTGCTGGCCCGATTATGCGATTTTTGGCGAGAAAGATTACCAGCAGCTTTGCGTGATCCGGCGGATGGCACTGGATCTTGATATCCCGACGCAGATTCTGGCAGGCCCGACAGTGCGCGAGGCAGATGGTCTGGCGATGTCGTCGCGCAATGCCTATCTGACGCCGGAAGAACGCCGGATTGCCCCCGTACTGAACCGGGAACTGCTGAAAGCTGCGGTAAACCCGACCCGTCCGGCAATCGCTGCGGCGGGTGCGGCGATACTGGATGCCGGGTTTCGCAGCATCGATTATGTTGAACTTCGGGATGCGGAAACCCTGCAGCCGGTGACTGCTCCGGTAAGCCGTCCGGCTCGTCTTCTTGCTGCCGCGTGGCTTGGCAAGGCGCGTCTTATTGATAATGTGGCGGTCGCACCTGCCGCATAACCGGCGGAAAGAGTCAGAAACCCGCTGAATGTGCGTTGACAGTGGGTGGTTGGTGGCTATATTGCCGCCCTCCGGCGCGGAGGGTTTCCGCGCCTGTTTTGTGTTTCATGAAGTGGTTGGTACGATGTTCGCAGTCATAAAGACCGGCGGTAAGCAGTACCGGGTCGCAGAGAACGATGTGATCCGTGTAGAAAAGCTTGCTGGTGCAGCCGGCGATGCCGTGCAGTTCGATAATGTTCTGATGATCGGTGATAAGGTCGGTGCTCCTCAGGTTGAGGGTGCGCTGGTTTCCGGCGAAGTGCTGGAACAGACCCGTAACGACAAGATCATTATCCTGCGCAAGAAGCGCCGCAAGAATCACCGCCGCAAGGCCGGTCATCGCCAGGACGTAACCGTCGTGCGCATCACCGGGCTGAGCGCTGATGGCAAACCGGCCGCCAAGAAGAAGGCAGCGCCGAAGAAAAAAGCTGAAGAAGTAGCTGCGGCTGCTCCGGCTGAAGAAGCGGAAAGCAAGGAATAAGTTATGGCACATAAGAAATCCGGTGGTAGTTCACGTAACGGTCGCGACTCAGCTGGTCGCCGCCTTGGTGTGAAAAAGTATGGTGGCGAAGTCGTCATTCCGGGCAACATCATCGTGCGCCAGCGCGGCACCAAGTTTTATCCGGGCGACAATGTTGGCATGGGCAAGGATCACACCCTGTTCGCCACTGTTGAAGGCCAGGTGAAGTTTCAGACCAAACGCGGCAAGCGCACCTATGTTTCGGTGGAGCAGCCGGCGTAATCAATCACCCCAAGGGTGTTTGAACCAGGGGGAATGGCCAATGCCGTTCCCCCTTTTTCTTTTTTGAGTGACAGGATCACGACGTGAAATTCCTCGACGAAGCGAAGGTTTTCATCAAATCAGGCGACGGCGGTGCCGGTTGCGTCAGTTTTCGCCGTGAAGCGAACGTGCCGATGGGCGGGCCGGATGGCGGCAATGGTGGACGTGGTGGCGATGTCATTGCGGAATGTGTCGATGATCTGAATACCCTGATCGATTATCGCTATCAGCAGCATTTCAAGGCCAAACGTGGTCATCACGGCATGGGCAAGCAGCGCACCGGCGGGTCCGGGGCGGATGTGATCCTGCAATTGCCGGTCGGGACCCAGATTCTGGGCGAAGACAAAGAGACCCTGCTGGCAGACCTGACCGAACCCGGCCAGCGGGTCGTTCTGCTGAGCGGGGGTGATGGCGGTCACGGTAACATGCATTTCAAAACCTCCACCAACCGGGCGCCCCGTCGCTTTGACGAAGGCTGGCCGGGTGAGGAAATGTGGATATGGCTGCGTCTCAAACTGATTGCGGATGCCGGTCTGGTCGGGCTGCCGAACGCCGGGAAATCGACCTTTCTGGCCGCCACTTCTGCCGCCCGGCCGAAGATTGCCGATTATCCTTTTACCACCCTGCATCCGAATCTCGGTGTCGCCCAGATTGATGAGCGGACCTTTGTCATCGCCGATATCCCCGGCCTGATCGAGGGTGCGCATGAAGGTGTTGGCCTTGGCGTCCGGTTCCTTGGCCATGTTGAACGCTGCCGGGTGTTGCTGCATCTCGTTGATGGCACACAGGAAGATGTTGCCGGGGCCTGGCGGACGATCCGTACAGAGCTGGAAGCCTATGGCGGGGAGCTGGCCGGCAAGACGGAGATCGTCGGGCTGAACAAGATCGACGCCCTGACGGATGAGGATATCGCGGAACGCAAGGCCGAGCTGGAAGCTGCCTGTGGCCAGAAAGTGATGCTGCTGTCCGGTGTTTCCGGGTCCGGTGTCCGTAACGTGCTGGCCGGGCTCTGGCACAAGATTGCTGAAGGCAAGGCCGAGGAAGCCAGGGAAGACGAGGCTGACGAGGAGTACCGTCCGTGACCGGGGCAGTGCAACGTCTGGCTGACGGGCGGCTGATCGTCGTCAAGGTAGGCTCTACGCTGGTTGTGGACGAGGAAACCGGAAACATTCGCCGGGACTGGCTGATGGCGCTGGCTGACGATGTCGCCATGCTGCGGGCCCGCGGGCAGCAGGTTGTCATCGTGTCATCAGGTGCAATTGCCGCCGGGCGTCGCCGTCTCGGCCTGAAATCCCGGACCCTGCGGCTGGAGGAAAACCAGGCATCGGCCGCAGTTGGAATGATCCGGATCGCGCATGCCTTTCAGGATGCTCTCGGGCGGCATGACATTCCGGTCGCTCAGGCACTGCTGACACTGGAAGACAGCGAAACCCGGCGGCGTTATCTCAATGCACGCTCGACCTTCACCACATTGCTGGAACTGGGCGCGGTTCCCCTGATCAATGAAAATGATACGGTCGCAACCGATGAAATCCGGTTCGGTGACAATGACCGTCTGAGCGCCCGTGTGGCTGCCATGATCAGTGCTGATACGCTGGTCCTGCTGTCGGATATTGACGGGTTGTATACGGCTGACCCCCGGATTGACCCGGCGGCAGAATTCGTCCCCGTCGTCACTTCCATCACCGGAGCCATCGAAGCCTCGGCCGGGGCAACGCAGACCGATTACGGCACCGGCGGCATGAAGACCAAGATTGCCGCCGCCCGGATTGCCCTTGGTGGCGGCTGCCGCATGGCCATCGCACAGGGGCGTCTGAACAATCCGCTGCGGCGGCTGGATGATACCGGTCGTGCAACCTGGTTCCTGCCGGAAGACGGCCCGAAGGCTGCCCGGAAGCAATGGATACTTGGCAGTCTGGCCGGGAATGGCGGACTGGTTATTGATGCAGGCGCCCTGAAAGCCCTGCAATCCGGCCGCAGCCTGCTGCCCGCCGGTGTCACCGCCATCGAGGGGGATTTTGATCGTGGTGATGCTATCACTGTCTCTGACCTTGCGGGGCAGGTGATTGCCCGTGGTCTCAGCGCCTATTCCAGTGCAGATGCGCGGCTGCTGGTGGGACGCAAGAGCAGTGAAATCGAAGCACTTCTTGGCTATCGTGGCCGGGACGAACTGATCCATCGTGATGATCTGGTGATGACATGAGCAAGCAAATGGATGTCGATGCGGTGATGACCGACATCGGCAAACGGGCGAAAGCTGCGGCCCACGGACTGGGCATTGCTGATACGGAAGCCAAGAACAGGGCGCTGACTCTGGCAGCAGCCGAACTTCGGGCCCGTGTTGATGATCTGCTGGCGGCAAATCAGCTGGATATGACCGCAGCGGAGAAGAAAGGTCTCAGCAAGGCAATGCTGGACCGGCTACTGCTGACCGGCGACCGGGTCGAGGCCATGGCGAAGGGGCTGGAGGATATCGCCGCACTGGATGATCCGATCGGGACGACCCTGGCGCACTGGCAGCGGCCGAATGGTCTGGATATTTCCCGTGTGCGGGTGCCTCTTGGTGTCATTGGTGTGATTTATGAGTCGCGGCCCAATGTGACGGCTGATGCCGGCGCGCTTTGCCTGAAAGCCGGTAATGCTGCGATTCTGCGGGGCGGCTCGGAAAGCTATCATTCCTCGCGGGCCATTCACGACTGCCTGCTGACCGGGCTGGCCGGGGCTGGCTTGCCCGCGGACGCCATTCAGATGGTGCCGACAACCGATCGCGCGGCTGTCGGTGCCCTGCTGCGGATGGCGGAATATGTTGATGTTATCGTGCCGCGCGGCGGAAAATCGCTGATCCAGCGGGTGATGGATGATGCCCGTGTGCCGGTATTCGCCCATCTGGAAGGGCTCTGCCACACCTATATTCACGGGCAATCCGATGTGGCAATGGCGCGGTCAATTGCGTTCAACGCGAAGATGCGGCGTACGGGTATCTGCGGATCGACGGAAACTCTGGTGGCGGACAGGTCTGTAGCCCAAAGCCACCTTGCGCCGATCATTGACGATCTGATCAGTGGCGGCTGCGAGGTGCGGGGGGATGAAGCAACCTGTGCCCTCGACGATCGGGTAAAGCCTGCGACAGAGGAAGACTGGGTGACAGAATATCTCGACCAGATCGTTGCCGTCCGGCAGGTTGAGGGGCTGGATGAAGCAATTGATTTCATCAATACCTATGGTTCCAGCCATACGGATTGCATCGTCACATCCGACGATGCGGCGGCGACCCGGTTTCTGCGTGAGATTGATTCAGCCATCGTGCTGCATAATGCTTCAACCCAGTTTGCCGATGGCGGCGAGTTCGGGATGGGGGCGGAAATTGGTATTGCAACGGGCAAGATGCATGCGCGGGGGCCGGTTGGCGTCGAACAGCTGACCAGCTTCAAGTATCTGGTCCGCGGTGGTGGTGCGGTGCGTTCCTGATTGGCCTGTAACACGGGGCATGGAGTGGCCCTGTCACACGGGTACAGGCGCTTTATGGTACCGGCAACTGACAGCGGTTTGTTGTCAGTAATTCCTTGATATCCCCAGTTCAGAAACGGAATGCCGAATGCTGCAGATAACTGATGATCGCCCGACGCTGGTCGGAAACCGGATACGTATGGAACCGCTGGAGGCCCGGCATGCGGCGCCGTTATGGGAAGCTATTGCACCCGGCGATATCACGAAATGGTTCCCCTATCCGATCCGCTCGCTGCAGGACATGGAGAAATTTATTGCTGATGCCGAGGCGCAGCGTACTGCCGGAACCTCCATTCCCTTCGCGACGATTGATCTCGCCAGCGGTAAGCCCATTGGTTCCAGCCGGTTCATGAATATCGTCCGGGCCAATCGGGTGGTGGAAATCGGATCAACCTTTGTGGCAGCAGCTTTTCAGCGGACGGGTGTTAACCGCGAGGCCAAGCTGTTGCAGCTGACCCATGCCTTTGAAGTGTGGAAATGCAACAGGGTTGAGTTCAAGACCGACAGCCTGAACGAGAAGTCCCGGGCGGCGCTGTCGGGGATCGGGGCGCTGGATGAAGGCATCTTCCGCAATCATGTGATTTGTCATGATGGTCGCCTGCGTCATTCGGCATGGTTCAGCATTGTTGCTGAGGAATGGCCGGCCTGTCGTGACAGGTTGTCCGGACAACGTTCGTAGTTTCTATCTCTCCCGGCCTAATTTCAGTGCGATTACCCGGACGTGGTTGTATCTTCGGGTAACTGAAACTGGTCTGTATCTATATCCGGGAATGAGCAAAACCACATCAACCGGCCTGTCATCAGATATAGAGAGTCTTGCTGCAGCCTTTGATTGCAGTCCGCATCTGTGTGCCTGGTATGATGCGGATGACCGGTTGCGCTGGATGAATAAAGCCTTTGCGCAGGCGTATGAAAATTACTTGGATATTGTCCGTCTGGGCGGTGATTTCCGCGAGATGATGCTGGAAGTTGATGCCCGGCGCGAAATTCCGGAAGCCAGCTATGATCCGGAATGGCTGGAGAAACGGATCGCCTATCGCAACAACCCGGTCGGTTCCCTGCTGCGCCCCATGCCTGACGGGGCGCGTTACAATCTGACGGAATGGCGGACAGCTGATGGCGGCACAATGTCCCTGTTTGCGCATGCGGGGGAGGTCAGTGAGCAGTCGACGCTCCATAATTCGATCATGTCAAATATGCGTAGCATCGTGTTTTGCCGCAGTGAACGCGGGCGCAGCGGGGTTACGACGATTGGTCCGGATGCGGCCCGTTTTGTCGGCTTTGACAGTGAGATCAATCCTGCCGGCCATGAGCCCGAGGAATGGTATGCTCTGGTACATCCTGATGACCGGCCAGCCTATCTGGAAGCCGAGAAGCAGCGAAAACAGGAGGGTACTCCCTATTCCCTGGAATACCGGTTCCGGCATCCGAAAACCGGTGTCTGGCATTGGGCCAGAGAAGTCGCCTGGAACACTGAGGATGCGGCGACGGGGCGACTGTTCTACGACAGCTATGTCGTCGACCGTACGAATGTAAAAGCACGTGAAACAGCAGAACAGCATTTGCGTGAGGTGCTGGATGCGGCGACCGATATCATTGCGATTTTCAGTGCTGACGGCCGGCTGGGTTATCTCAATTCCGGTGCGCGT
Organism: Alphaproteobacteria bacterium HT1-32; assembly: GCA_009649675.1. Taxonomy (NCBI): domain Bacteria; kingdom Pseudomonadati; phylum Pseudomonadota; class Alphaproteobacteria; species Alphaproteobacteria bacterium HT1-32. The sequence continues at coordinate 1,969,664 of WJPL01000001.1, forward strand.
AACGGGCTGAAGCTGGATGACGATATCGACATCACGAACCATCGTATCACTGATTTTCTGCCAACATCAGTGCGCCATATGCTGTTGCATGATGCGATGCATCAGGCCCGGCTGAAGAGCACCTGGGCGGGCGAGCTGGTTTTCAGAACAACTGAGGGGAACACGTTGCCCTGCTCTGTGGTTCTGGTGTCCCATCGTAATACCGGAGGGCAGGTTGACCGGTTTTCGATCATCGCCCGTGATATTTCCCGGCAGCGTGAAGCAGAGTACGAACTGCGTGTAATGCGTGACCGGGCGGAAGAGGCGAACCGCGCGAAATCACGTTTCCTTGCGACCATGAGCCATGAACTGAGAACCCCGCTGAATGCGATCATCGGCTTCTCAGAACTGATGAGTGAAGAGATTTTCGGACCTATCGGGGCGCCCCGTTACCGGGAATATCTCAAGGATATCCGAAACAGCGCAGCGCATCTTCTGGGACTGATCGGCGATATTCTTGATGTCTCGCGTATCGAGGCCGGAAAGATTGACCTGGAACCGGAGCATCTGGATATCCGGAGTGTTTCGGCTGAGATGATCGATATGGTTCAGGCGCGGGCCCAGCAAAAGGGCTTGCGGCTGAAACTGGAAGTTCCGGAGGGTTTGCCCGCGGTCTATGCGGATAACCGGACCTTCCGGCAATGCCTTCTCAACCTGTTGTCGAACGCGATCAAGTTTACGCCCACAGGCGGTGAAATCTCGATCGGGGCAGAAGCTGATAACCCGGCAGGTTATCTTGTCTGGGTCACTGATACGGGCCGCGGTATCCCGGCAGACCAGATTGCCAAGGTTCTGGAGCCTTTTTCGCAGGTTGAGGAAGATATCGAACGCCGTCAGCATGAAGGGTCAGGTCTCGGACTGTCGATTGTCCGTTCACTGATGGAACTGCATGGCGGGGGAGTGTCGATTCAAAGCACGAACGGCAAGGGGACGACCGTTACATTGCAATTCCCGGTCCGGAAAAGCTGACGCCGCTCGCCTGGCCTTTATTATATATGAAAGTCTGATCATTCCCCGGAATGCGATAAACCGCTCTCCGGGGAATGATATGAGATGACCACCTACTGGCGGGCGACCATCAGTTTCTTGATCTCGGCAATCGCCTTTGCCGGGTTCAGACCTTTCGGGCAGGTCTTCGTGCAGTTCATGATGGTATGGCAGCGATACAGCCGGAACGGATCTTCGAGATTATCCAGACGCTCCCCGGTTTTCTCATCGCGGCTGTCTGCAATCCAGCGATAGGCCTGCAGCAGAACCGCCGGGCCGAGATAGCGGTCGCCGTTCCACCAGTAACTCGGGCAACTGGTCGAGCAGCAGAAGCAGAGTACGCATTCCCAGAGACCATCAAGCGCTTCACGCTCTTCCGGGCTTTGCAGACGTTCGGTGTCGGTCGGTGCAGGAGTATCGGTCTGCAGGAAGGGCTGGACTGATTTCAGCTGTGCGTAAGGCACGGACAGATCAGGCACCAGGTCCTTGATGACCGGCATATGCGGCAGCGGATAGACCTTCACGTCGCCTTTGACTTCATCAATCGGTTTCAGGCAGGCCAGCGTATTGGTGCCGTCAATGTTCATCGAGCAGGAACCGCAGATGCCTTCACGGCAGGAGCGGCGCAGGGTTACCGATGAATCGACTTCGTTCTTGATCTTGAGCAGGGCGTCGAGAACCATCGGGCCACAGGCATCGAGATCGATCTCGAAGGAATCGATCCGCGGTGCCGAATCCTCGTCCGGATCATAGCGGTAGATCTTGAACGTCTTGACGTTCTTTGCCCCGTCAGGGGCCTTGTAGGTTTTGCCCTCGGAAGGACGGGAATTTGCAGGCAGGGCGAATTCAGCCATGGGAGTTTCGTCTCCGTCTTCAGAAATAAATCAGTAAACGCGCTTTTTGGGCGGAAACACCTCGACCTCATTGGTCATGGTGTACATATGGACAGGCCGGTAGGCGATATCGGTTTTACCCTTGTCGTCGACATAGCACAGCGTGTGTTTCATCCAGTCATTGTCATCACGATCCGGATGATCTTCATTTGCATGCGCGCCCCGGCTTTCCTTGCGGTTGGCTGCGGAGTAAATCGTCGTCAGTGCGCAGGCCATCAGATTGTCCAGTTCCATCGCCTCAACGAGGTCGGTGTTCCAGATCATCGAACGGTCGGCGATCTTGAGATCGGGGATCGTTGCATTGACCTCGGACATCTTGTCGCAGCCTTCCTGCAATGTCTTGTCGGTGCGGAAGACGGCGGCATAGGTCTGCATGGTTTTCTGCATGTCGAGACGGACATCGGCGGTCTTGCGTTCGCCATTGGCATGACGGATGCGGTCAAGACGGTCGAGTGCTTTCTCACAGGCATTTTCAGCCAGCGGACGATGGCGTTCGCCCGGCTGCACCACTTCGACGGCACGCTGAGCGGCGGCGCGGCCAAAGACCACGATATCGAGCAGCGAGTTGGTACCAAGACGGTTGGCACCGTGGACTGAAACGCAGGCGGTTTCGCCGATAGCCATCAGACCCTGGCAGACCTTGTCCGGATCGTCCTTGGTCGGGGCCAGCACTTCGCCATGATAATTGGTCGGAATGCCGCCCATGTTGTAATGCACCGTCGGCAGAACCGGGATCGGCTCTTTCGTGGCATCAACACCGGAGAAGACGCGGGCGGTTTCCGTGATGCCCGGCAGACGCTGATTCAGGACTTCGGCGCCCAGATGCTCCAGATGCAGCATGATATGGTCGTTTTCGGCACCGACACCGCGGCCTTCGCGGATTTCAATGGTCATGGCCCGGCTGACAACATCGCGGGAAGCCAGGTCCATGGCGGTCGGGGCGTAACGCGGCATGAACCGCTCGCCTTCGGAATTGGTCAGGTACCCCCCTTCACCGCGGGCGCCTTCGGTAATCAGGCAGCCGGCGCCGTAAATGCCGGTCGGGTGGAACTGTACGAATTCCATGTCCTGGTTCGGCAGGCCGGCACGGGCGACCATGCCGATGCCGTCACCGGTGCAGGTATGCGCCGAGGTGCAGGAGAAGTAGGCGCGGCCATAACCGCCAGTTGCCAGAACGACTTCCTGTCCTTTGAACAGATGCAGGGAGCCGTCTTCCAGATTCCAGCAGAGCACGCCACGGCAGGAGCCGTCATCGTCCATGATCAGGTCGATGGCGAAATATTCGATGAAGAAATCCGCATCATGCTTCAGGCACTGCTGATACAGGGTATGCAGGATCGCATGGCCGGTCCGGTCAGCAGCAGCACAGGCACGCTGCACCGGCTTCTCGCCGTAGTTGCTCATATGGCCGCCGAAAGGCCGCTGATAGATCTTGCCGTCTTCGGTGCGTGAGAAGGGAACGCCGAAATGCTCCAGCTCCACGACCGACGGGATTGCGTTGCGGCACATATATTCGATGGCGTCCTGATCGCCCAGCCAGTCCGACCCCTTGACGGTGTCGTACATGTGCCAGCGCCAGTCATCCTCGGCCATATTGCCCAGCGCGGCACCCACGCCGCCCTGTGCTGCGACCGTGTGGCTGCGGGTCGGGAAAACCTTGGTGACACAGGCTGTCTTCAGCCCGGCAGCCGTCATGCCCAGCGTGGCACGCAGACCCGCGCCGCCCGCACCGACAACGACGACATCATAGTTATGTTCAGTAATTTCATAAGCCTTGGACATATGACTTAGCCTCCAAGCGCGATGCGGATGATAGAGATGGTGGCGTAGACGGCGAGCAGGAAGCAGGCGCCCTTGATGGCCAGCAGGCTGGCCAGCTTGGTCATCTCGTTATGGACATAGTCTTCAATCACAACCTGCAGACCAAGCTGTGCGTGATGGAAGACAGCGATGGTCAGCAGGACCATCATCAGCGAATTGTAGGGCGTGCCGATCCAGTCGATGGCGGCGGCATGATCGCCGGTGGCGTGACGGATGACCTGAATGACAAACCAGATGGTCAGCGGAACCAGCGCCAGAGCGGTTACACGCTGTGCCCACCAGTGATGGGTGCCTTCCTTGGCGGAACCGAGATGGCGAATGCGCCCCAGTGTCGTACGCATGCTGTTCATGGTCTTATGCTCCCATCGACAGGCCGATGGCCCAGGCCAGAACTGTCAGAATAACCGCAGCGGCGACCACGATCTTGCCCGTGAGTTCCATGGTCTCGATTTCGAAACCCTTGCCGGCGTCCCAGAACAGGTGCCGGATACCGTTCGCGAGATGATAGAACAGGCAGAAAGACCAGCCGGCCAGCAACAACAGACCGAACCATGATCCGATGAAACCCTGTGCTGTCGCATAGGCTTCCGGTCCGGCGGCGGCAGCGCCCAGCCAGTAGACCAGAAGTATGGTGCCGACCGCGAGGGCAATACCCGTGATGCGGTGGCTGATCGACAACACAGACGTGATCTGTGGCCGGTAAACCTGGAGATGCGGCGAAAGAGGCCGCGCTTTCGTTGCCATGACGATCCCTCGAGAACTCGTTTGTTTCCAATGCGCGGCATGCCTCCGACAGCAATTCTGCCGCACTGCAATAGCAGGATGGTTTAGAGTTGGGATTACTGCAAGTCAATGAAAGCTAAAAATAGCCGCCTTCCGGGGATTCTGCATCATACTGCTGATGAGACGGGCGAATTGCGGGATAACCGGCCCGCCCGGCTTTGTTTCCCGGCCGTTCAACGGGGATATCCGGCGGACTGTTCTGCCATCCAGACGCGATTGGCGCGCCGAATGACTTTATCAGCACTGATCCGATGGTGGTACCGGGTGTTCCGGGGACGGCGCCAGCGTCAGTAATCCCATTTGAACTGTACGCCGATATTGCTGTCGCCGGTTTGTCCGGCCTCTGATTTGACAGAGATGTTCGGGGTGATCTCGACTTCCACCTCGACCCCGCTGGAGCCGGGTTTGGACCCCTGTTTTGCACCGACATAGACACCTTCTGCGACATATTTACCTGCTGCAACGGCCGGGCCATTGGCCCCGTCTTCAACGCGGAGTACATCAACTCCGGCGATGTTGCGGATACGTCCCAGGATACCCGGACCATTGCCGGTAGCACCGCTCAGCTCTGCCGCCGCAGCGGCCAGCTGGGCGGCTTCCAGCGGACCCAGATTACCCTTGCCCGTACCAAACAATACGCGGGACAGAACTTCGTCACGGGGTAACGGGGGAACTGAACTCAGCCGGATCTCAGGTTTTGAGGCAACGCCGACAACCTCGGCCGTGACCGTCAGGTCATCGGTTGTGTAAACACCGGCGATATTGAGCTTCGGATCCAGTGAGACACCGCCGCCAAAGCTGACGGAGGAATTTTTGATGTCGAAGCTTTTGCCAACCAGATCAAGCTGGCCACGCACCGCGTTCAGCGATCCCGTGACAATCGGCTGATCAGCTGTTCCCGTGACATCAAGCCGCCCGGCCCATTCGGAATCAAGGCCACGCCCGCGAACAAAGGCCTGTCCCGGAACATCGAGATACAGGTCAAGGGCCATCGGATAGGCGGGGGCTGTCTCTGCGGGTTCTTCCTTCCGGCCCGGATCGTTCTCTACCTCGACAGAGGCGACAGAAGGCGGCAATGCGGCGTTCAGGTTCAGTTCTGCCCGGTTGACGGTCAGCCCGCCACTGATTTTACCACCTGCTTCATCGCCGGTCGCCTTGATATCGGCAGAAGCCAGGACTTCGATATCATCCCGGTGAACAAGCTTTACTCCGTTCATGGTGAAGGCCACATCGAAGACCGGCTTGCCGCCGCCAAGGGCTGCCTGGCCAGTTACGGAAAGCCTGCCCGTTCCCGCGTCGGTTGCGTCGAAGCGCTTTATGATCAGCCGGTCATCGCTGAAGGCGGCATCCAGGGTAATGGCCTTTAATTGCGTGCCATATTCCAGATGTTCGTAATGACCGTCAGTGATCGTAACCTCGCCGGAGAGAACAGGCTTGTCGACGCTACCGCGTGCCGTCGCGTCGATTTCAAACCGCCCGGTCATCTGATGTTCCGGCAGGGGCAGCAGCGGCCAGATCCGCCCGAGATCACCGACCAGCACGGCGGTGACGTCCAGCGGGCCGTCGGAGGCAAGGCTGGCAGAGGGTGTTGTCAGTGAAACCGTGACCGGGATGTCGGCATTGAGAGCCGTCCGCTCCAGATCAATGCCGTCAAAGTCGCTTTTCAGTTTCAGCCGGTTGTCCTTCAGGTCGCCGGACAGGCGGATACTGATGGGGTCAATGCTCGGAAAATCTTCACTGCGCAGGCCGGTCATTGCGAGTTCCATTGTCGCCGTGACCTTGCCCGCCGCTTCTTTCGCCGCCAGATTCATGCCGATCTTGCCGGTAAGGCCGGGCTGCTCGGCGATGGCTGCCAGCTTTGCCAGATCAATCCCCGTGAGATCGAGAGTCAGACCGGCGGTCTTGCCCGTATGTGTGTAGTCAAGGGTAACCGTGCCGTTCGCAACCGCCAGTTTTCCGCTGGCGTCCCGTGGCTCGCCATTTTGCAAGGCGACCCTCAGCGGCTCGGTTATCGTTGTTTTCAGACCGTCATAGATGATGTTGCCACGGTCAATCGCGGCGGTGATGCCGGTATCGGACATCGCCAGATTTCCCGAGATATCGGTCGTCAGGGGTTTTCCGAACCGGCCTTCTGCCGTCAGCTGGTAGGACAGGGAGTCCAGGCCGCCTTCTGCATTCAGTCTGGCCACAGAGACAGTGCCGCCGGGAACCGTCACACTACGGGTTCGCAGGTCTGCGGTCAGTTGCGGTGTGGTGAGGGCGTCATCGATGCGGGCTGCCACCGTTACCCGGTCCAGCCGGATTGTCTCCGCTCCTGTGGCATCTTCCAGACGGAGGCTGGCGAGGTCGGACTGGATGGTCACAGTCTGACGGCCTTTGACGGCGGCAAGATCAATCCCGACATCTCCGGAAAGTTTCAGCGGCATCCCGGCCAGTGCAGTGAGAGCCTCACCGTGGCGGATATCCAGTTGCAGCTTTCCGGCAATCGCGGGGCCATAGCCGGGGAGTTTCATATCCCCGGCAAGCTCGATGCCGGGCAGGCTGAGCTTCAGGCTATCAAGCGCGAGATCATTCGTTTCAGCGCGGATGGTCGTGGATGCGGTCAGTGCCTGCCGGGCAATATTGCCGGTGAGAGTGACGGAGACTGATGGGGTATCTCCGGACCAGTTGACCCGGTTATCCAGTCTGATCTTCTCAACCGGGAAACCGGCAAGCTTCAGGGACGCAAGACTGAGGGAGACCGTTCCTGCGGGTTTAGTGGCGGGGCCTTTCAGTTTGATGGCAAACTGTGGGGCAGCCGAAAATGCGACGGAGTCCTGCGACGGCAGCCCGTCGGGGGCGACCGCCCCGGAAAGATCAACACTGATCTGTTCATCTGTCGCCGAGAAGGTGGTCTGGCCATCAATTGACAGGGCACCTGCACGGACAGCCAGATCATTCAGGGTCAGGTTACCATCGCCGGTAATCAGGATATCTGAACTGATCACGGGGTTGTTGCCAGCAAGCCGGTCAAGATCGGGAATTCCGGTTGTGAGTTTCTGTCCCCGCAGAGACAGCTTGCCGCGGAAGCCTTGTTCAGTATCGCCGGAGAAATCTGTCAGGGTGAAGTCAGCTCGTCCGGCGAGATCAAGCCCGGTCAGGTCATGCAGTCTGGAGATGTCGGCATAGGTCAGGGTCAGGGTTGTCTCAGAGACCTGACCTGTCGCTGTGGCGCTGGCTTTGGCCCTGACGGAGAGGTCGCCGGCATCAATATCGGCACGGGTGAGAGTGAACCGGCTGAAGTCTGGTTCTGCGGTTGCCGCAATGATGATGCTGGCATCTGAGCCGATCAGGCCGCCGGGAATGCCGTCACTCCAGCTAATGTCAGAAACGATTGTGGACAGGTCGAGTTTGTACGGGTTACCGGGCGCCCCGGTGAGACGGCCAGACAGACTGGCATCTGCCTTCAGAAGGTTGTCGACGGAAAGACGGGTGGCCGAGGCGACGAGATCGATTTCCGGACGGGCAGGGTTGCCGGCAATGGCGGTGGTCAGGAAAACATCATCCCAGCCAATACCGGGGCCAGCCAGTGCAGCAACTGACGGATCGAGTTGCAGGTCGAGCGTGGCGGTGATGTCAGACAGGTCTGCCTTTGCCCGGGCATCCCCGGTCAGGGTGAAACGTTCCGGCAGGCTTATATTCAGACCGTCAATGGCGATGTTGTCATCTTCCAGTAACTTGACGGAAACCGCATGACGGATTTTCCCGGACAGCAGATCCGGCAGGCTGAGTGCGCCCGGTTGTCTGAGATCGGTGACGCCTTCCAGTCGCAGCCATTGATTGTCGGAAAGCGAAGCCCCGACATCGCTTTTCAGGGTCAGCAGATCACCATAATCGAGGTTCAGGCTGCCCTGCCATCCCGACAACGGACCGCTGCCGTTCAGGGAGAGTGTAACAGGTCCGGCCAGTGTTTCCTGCAATCCGGCCAGTCCGGCAAAAAGGCCGTCGCGGGTCATCACTGCGTCGAAGGTCAGGTCGAGGGTTTCACGGGACTGGGAATGACGTGCGGTGAGGGCGAGCCGGTCAAGACTGGTTGCAAGTGGCTGGACAGCCAGCGTCGCGGTGGTTTCCCCTTCGGCGGTGCGGATGATATCGCCCACGGCGCTGAGGAGGAGCGGGTCGGCAAGATCAGGGAGTCCGACACTGATTTCCGGCAGATTAAGTTTTTCGAGCCGCAGGCCGATGCGGGGCAGAGAAAAGGGTTCCGCTGCTGTTTCGGGGGCAGGTTCGGTTGAGGCTGGCGGCAGGTTGGCTGCAAGTCGCCTGGCCGAGACTTCCTGTATGTCGAGAACTGACCGTGACAGGGCCAGCGGAGACCAGTCGATGATCAGGTCGTCGGCGGCAATATTCAGACCATCGGGGGCCTTCAGACGGAGGGTTGCGATTTGCAGCCGCCCCCAGAGCGAGCCTCTGATATTCTCGATCCTGAGATCAATACCGGCAATTTTGTCTGCGGCACCGGAGGCAAGACCGGCTGACAGCCGGAGCCCCGTGCTGGTGCCGGTGAGAAAGGCGACAGCGCCAGCCGTTATCAGCAGTGCAGCCAGAACGGAACGCCAGACCCACCGCCATGCGGTGCGCGGCGGTTTCTGTGCAGTTGTCGTGGTCATCAGAATGCCTGACCGAAACTGATATAAAACTGAACCGGTTTATCCACCACATCACGTTTGTTGATCGGTGTGGCAATATCAAGGCGGATCGGGCCGAACTCGGTGTAATACCGGAAGCCGAGGCCGGCTCCCCAGAGGAACTCAGGCTTCTGAAAATCGGGCAGGGCATCGCGATAGACATTTCCGCCTTCGAGAAAGGGAACGATTCCGATGCTGTCCGTCACGCGGAGCCGCAGTTCCAGACCCAATTCGGCGGCGGAACGGCCGCCAATCGGTTCATTGTCTTCATCCAGTGGTCCCACCGTCTGGAAGGCAAAGCCCCGGACAGAACCACCACCACCGGCATAGAACCGTTTAGACGGAGGGATGGCACGACGTTCTGCGCCAACAGTGCTCGCCAGCCGGGTGCGGGCGGCGGCAACATAGCGCTTTTCCTCATCAAAAGCGTAATAGGTCGAGGCTTCCACAGAGGACAGGAGGAAACTGACGTTCTGTTCCCCGAAGCTGGTATAGGGGGTTGCGCCGACACGAAGCCGGGCACCTTTTCCGGGGTTCAGCCGGTTATCCGTGCTGTCATAGGCCAGATTGCCGCGCAGGCCGAACAGGGTGACACGGCCATTGAATTCTTCTGATGAACTGATGTCATAATATTCGACCGTCGGGCCAAGCGTGCCGGTCCACCAGCGCGATAATGACTGCTCGATACCGGCAAAGACGGCGGCATGATTGTCATTATAGGCATCGCTGGTGATTGATTTGATTTCGGATTCAATCAGCAGGCTGCGTCTCGGATCCTGTCGCAGGGGGTCGACGAAATTTGCCTCAACACCCTTTTCGATGAGTGAGGCTGTGGCCCCCAGCCGCAGTTTTTCGCCTTCGTTGAACAGGTTCCGATGTTCCCAGAAGACATCACCGGCGGGGCCTTCACTGGTCGAAAACCGGGTGCCGAAACCAATCGACCGATGCGCACGTTCCTTCAGGTCAATACGGGCAGCAACCTGATCAGCCCCTGATGTCGGCTTGTCGGCCACCTGCACGGTGACGAGGTTGAACAGCCCGGTTGATTCAAGCAGCCGCTGGGTTTTCTCAACCTTGCGAATGTCATAGGGTTCGCCGGTCTCCCAGGAAATGAATTCCCGGACATGCTTCTCGGTTACGGAGGTCAGACCGTGAATGCCGGTTGCGCCGAAAGCCAGTTTCTGCCCTCGCTCGACGGCAAAATTGATGGTCATTGTCTTTTCCGGCGGATTGATCCGGATGCGGCGCTTCGCGATGGTGGCATGCGGATAGCCATCTTCGTGATACAGCCGGGTCAGGACGGATTCTGCTTCGAGGATGTCGCTGGCCCGGGCCGGGTGGCCTGAATGAAGACCTATCTTCTCCAGCCTTGCATCATCAATCGGTTTTGGTCCGTGACCGGTGTCATCAATCAGAACATCAGCGATCAGATAAGGTGTTCCGGGTTCGATGGAAAAGACCAGGCTTGCCTGCTGCTCGGTATCACCCGGCGGGATAATCTCGAAAGTTACCGCGGCATCATAGTATCCGCCGCTTTTCAGAACCTTGACGAGACGCTCGATATCACCTTCTGCCCGACGGGACAGGCTGGCCTGTGATGGTGGCGGGGTGTCCTTCAGACGAAAGGAAAGCGCGGTTTCAGTCAGGGTGTCAAACATCTGTCCCGGAATTTCGCTGGTTCCGGTTATGACAGGTTCATAGGCATAAGCCGTGGCTGCGGCAGGAGCAGGTGTCGCCGCCTGCCCGGTCGGTATGCCGGTGATACAGCCGACAGCTATCAGGGTAAAAAGCCCGACAACCAGACCGGCCGGTATGTTAACACGATGAGAAATGGGTTTTCAGCCTTTGACCGAAGTGCCGCCTGTCAACGCATGTGATGATAAATGGTTCACAATCAACATATGATTGTCACATGGACTGGCTTCCGGTGCTTGTATAAACCGCTCTGCGGCTCGAATCCAACGCTGTCTGATCAATAATTCGTAGTGATTCAGCAGGCATGAACCGGTTCATGGCGGCGGTCCGTGTGGTTTGTCAGAGAATCAAAGCGGCGTCGGCGTTCAGGGCCGAGATAGCCGGGAACCGTGATAAGTTCATCAACGCCGTCAACAAGACCTGCAACCCAGGCCTGAACCGATTTTAGTCCGACGGGGGCGGAAATGTATCCTGATGCGCCCCGTTTACGCGCCTTGTCGAGGATTGAGAGGCTGTGTTCACTGCCGACAAAGACGACCGGGCAGCTTCTGTTGTCATTTGCTGCTGGTTTGCCTGCACCACTGACCGGTGTGGAGGCCGGGACATCTGTGTTCCATTCAGCAAACACAATTACGGGGTCTCTGGATGCCGCAGCTTTCGACAGATCGTCGGGCAAGGGCGACATGTTTATTTCCTGTACGCCCGCGGTTTCAAGGAGGACTTTTAGCAGTCGGGCGAATATGGGGTCTCTGGTTGAGATTATGGCTTTAATATCAGCACTTTGCATTGCAGTGCTCCCTTTATGGTTTCTCCACCTTCAGATGACCGCCCTTTCTGGGTTGCCTCGTCCTGCTGTTAACCAACCTAGGTCAGCGGGCTTGTCCGGGCATTCGAAATGGGGGTGGGCACATAACGGGAACATTCCGGATGCCTGCCAGATGCTATCTTTGTGATCGGGCAATCTGTTGTTGTTCTGTGCCGGTGAAAGCCACACTTTCCGGTTAACGGCACCAGCTTTATCCTGACCGGAGCTATTGATGGATTCACTTACCCAGTTTGTACTTGGCTCAGCGGTGACAGCGGCTGTCATCGGGCCGGTTGTCGGGCCCCGGCGGGCAGTTCTGATTGGCGGTGTTCTGGGGACGCTGCCGGATCTGGATGTCTTCATCCGCTATGATGATCCCATTGATTCCTATATTGAACATCGTGGCCCCAGCCATGCGTTTCTGGTTCATACGCTGGTTGCACCGGTTCTGGGAGAACTCCTGATCCGGCTCGACAGGCGGCTGGGAGATATCCGGCTCCGGACCTGGCTGGCGGTCTGGCTGACACTTGTTACCCATGCGATCATTGACGCGATGACCACTTATGGAACGCGTCTGTTCTGGCCGTTTTTCGACGAGCCGGTCAGTGTCTCCAGTATTTTCATCATTGATCCGCTTTACACGCTGCCACTGCTGGTGGCTGTCATGCTGGCGCTGTTTCGCGGGATATGGTCGGCGTTCTTCAGGCGGATATTCACGACAGCACTGGTTGTCAGCAGTCTCTATATGGGCTGGTCTGTTGTCGCGCAGCAGGTCATGGCGCGTGATGCGGCTGTGGTGTTTGCCGCAGCGGGTGAAGATATCGCCGTTTCCGAGACGCAGCCCCTGCCATTCAACACGCTGGTCTGGCGCACCATTGCCGTCACGACGGATGGTGAGGTGCTGACACTGGCCGGGTCACTGCTCGACCCCGAACCGGCAGGTGTTATCCAGCGGTTCACCCAGGGCGGAACATTGCGGGCGATGCTGCCGGATTCAGCCGCCATTGGAAAAGTTGATCACTTTACCTCTGGCCTGTACGCGCTGCGCGAACAGGACGGAGTGGTGCTGCTGTCTGATCTGCGTATGGGTCTGCACCCGGATTACGTCTTCACCTTTGCGCTTGGCCGGCGAAACGGCGACGGCATTATGCCAGAGGTGATTACCCGGATACCGTCAGACCGCAGGCTGAAAGATGCGGCCTGGATCTGGCAACGGCTGACAGACCCGACCCTTGCGCCGCCGCAATAGATCGCCAATGTTTTGAAGCAGACGAAGTCAGAGGGTATGTATGCCCGGTTCCATTTATCAGGAGAGTATCAATGAGCGAGCGTATCTGGACGATTTACCTGTCCGGTGAAATTCATTCGGACTGGCGTGAACAGATTGCCGCCGGTGTCGCCAGTGCAGATCTGCCGGTGCATATCGATGCGCCGGTAACGGTCCATGAAGACAGCGATGACTGTGGTGTGGCCATTCTGGGTTCCGAAGACAACAAGTTCTGGCACGACCATAAGGGCGCGCAGATGAATGCCATACGTACACGTACGCTGATCGCGGATGCCGATATCGTGGTGGTGCGTTTCGGGGATAAATACCGGCAGTGGAATGCGGCTTTTGATGCCGGTATGGCCTCTGCCATGGATACGCCGATCATCACCCTGCATGACCCGGCGACCGATCATGCAATGAAGGAAATTGACGCCGCCGCACTTGCGGTTTGCCGTACCCCTGAACAGGTGGTGCAGACATTGGCTTATGTCATTCGTGGCGACATGCCCGGCAAGTCAGATCGTCTGGCGGCCCAGTAACCACTGCTGACGGCACCGGAATAAGGAAAGGGCAGGCCGGGAAATCATCCCGGCCTGCCCTCCTTTTTCCGGTTAGCTTATCAACCAGCTGACTTAGCTCATTTAAAGGCGAAGACCGGGCTGGACCATGCCTGGAAACCGTCTTCGGTGGTCACACAGATCCACAGCGGATTGTCGCCTTTTGCCTTCAGCGGAATGGAGACGGTTGCCTCCATCTCGCGATACGGGTTTTCCTCCGGCAGGCGATAGATGCTGATTTTCCGTTCCAGACCACCGGCATCAAGAATGTGATGGTCTGCACCGACATCAGACAGCTTGAGACGCATGGCGCCGTGGTTGCTGGTGAGGTCGATAACACCGTCATCACCTTCGTCGATCCAGGCATCGAAGCCGCCAAAATTACCGGTGGTGATGGCATTCCATTCCACCGTATTGGCGCCGCGCTGCTCCAGCAGGCGTTCCGGGTTCCAGGCATTGATCTTGCCGATGCGATTGACCTGACAGCCTTCAAAACGGGCCCGGCCGATCCAGGTGCTCTGGCGACCGCGACCACGGTATTCGGAACCGCTCCAGACCACACGGATACGCTTGCCGAGTTCATTCGCTTTGTAGGGGCGCAGGATTTCGACAACTTCGGTACCGTTGCGGACTTCGATACGGTCGATTGGGGCGTGCGAGGCGATATGCAGCTTCATCTCCGCCTTGTCGGCTGATGTCTGGATGATGTCGCCCATCATCACACTGTCGACCTGATGGGTGACAGGGTTGTCGAAAGCGTTCGGATCACGTTCGAACAGGGTGCCGCCACCGGCGAAGCTGGCCGTGACATCCATATGCATCCGGCAGCCGGTGGTGCCATAGTGATGGCGCCGGCGCAGGCATTCGAAGATGCCGTCACGGGTCAGGTCATCGGTCAGGAAGCAGGTCAGGCCACCATAGGCACCGAACTTTGCCGCACCCGGATAGCTGGCGCCGGGACGACCTTTATGGCCGTCACTGTTGCAGACCACGCCGGACCGGTGGCCAAGCGGGAAGCCGTCGGTCAGCAGCCATTCAAAGGTGCCCCACGCGGAATGAATTTCCATCGCGGTTTCCAGTTTCGGGTCATGCGCCTGCGTGATGTCGGCATAGCGTCCGCCGACATGGGCATAAACGCAGCAGTCTTCATCCTTCAGGTCTTCGAACAGCTTTGCGGCATTGTGCGAATCCGTATGGATGTCCGAACGATCGGTGATCAGCGCATGAGACGAGCGGTGAATTTGCCGGCCTTCGGTGCGGAAGAACACGTTACGGTCACCGCCAACAGCAGTATTGCCAGACCATTCATAGCCGGGGAAGACAACGAAGCGGTTATCTTCATGATATTCGGCGGTCAGTTCATTGAGATATTCCCAGAACGCATTGTTGACCTGAAAATCATTCGCCTGATGGCTGGTGACATCGAGGAACGACTTGTTGCGGGCAAAGTCGAAATACTGCCGGGAGGTGGTGACGCCAATGGATTCACCACTCTGACCATGCAGGTCACCCCAGTAGCCGGAGAACTGTCCGTCACGGATCAGCAGCGGCCCGGCTTCAGCGACACAGTCGCCATCTTTCAGGACACGGATACGCAGATCGGCATCTTCATCAATGCTGAGATTGTCGACGAAGATCGATTTCTCGCCCTTCTTATAACTGACTGTCTTCGGCAGACCCTTGACCGGAACGGAAGGCTCCAGCGTCAGTTCACCCTCTGCAAGGTCGGTCGGATTTCCCCAGGCGTCTTCAGCCTTCAGGCCGAGGCGGAAGCTTTCGCCCGGACGGCGGAGTGACGGCAGTACCGCGCGCCAGGTATGTGCGGCGCCCGGGACAATGGAAATATAAGGTGTTTCCGGCAGCGGAACGTAATGGCCAACCGCGCAGACATCGGCCAGGACCTTGAATTCAAATCCGCTCTCCACAAAGGTCTGCATCTGCAAGCCGGGTGAGCCTTTTGAGGTATCGCCGAAAGTGATGGTGATGGTATCGCCTTCGCGCAGATAGCCGCCATGCAGCTTTGCCGTCAGGGCACGGAACCAGGGGCGCTGATGTACCGTCTTGCCGTAATGCAGGGTAATGCGTGAGCCCGGTGCGCTGGCTTCTGCCGTTACATAATTGTAGGCGCTGGGATTGTGGGTCTGAAGATCACCCCAGTCGCCCATGAAGCGGAAGACGACGCGGATGCCGCCGGTATCATCAATGCCATACCGCCCGACCGTATAGACCAGTTTGAAGGTTTGCAGGCTGCGGGCTTCAAAGGCACCGCGTGGTTGCAGGTCAACATGACCATAAAGGACTGGGTCTTCACCGGGATGGGTTGAAGGCCATACATCACCCATGAGGCGGGTTTCGACGACTTTATCAGACATGACAGCTCCCTTGAATTTATTTGCTGTATAGTTATTGAGATTAGAGGCGTATGTCGACCTGAAAATGGTGCTTTGAATCGCACCCTGTTAACCAATTATATCGATAAATTTAATAAAAACATATTGATAGACAAAAAATCAGGAGTTTCTTGCGTCAAAAATTAAAACACTATAGCATTTCTGGCGGAGCAGACTTTTTGCCGCGATCTGTCCGGGAAGGCAGTGACGGGCGCCTGCGTTAACAGATTCCATCAGGGGGACTTCTTACCATGCAGAATATTTTTACTCTCAGTCGCCGCGCCGTCATCGGTGCCGTCAGCGCGCTGGCCTTTGCTGCTGTTGCACCGCAGGCATCGGCCGAATTTCCGGATAAGCCTGTAACGCTGGTCGTGCCTTATGCCGCCGGCGGCAGCACGGAAACCATGGCCCGGGTTTATGCCAAGGCCCTTCAGGAGCAGCTTGGCCAGCCGGTCATCGTTTCGGTCAAACCGGGCGGCGGCGGTGCCGTTGGCGCGACCTTCGTCGCGAAGTCACCGGCTGATGGCTATACCATCCTGTTTGCTGTGGCTTCAGCGCTGGTCTGGCCGCCAATGACACAGGATGTTGAGTACAAGCCCGACAGCTTTGTCTGGATTGCCTCGATCACGGAATATCAGCAGGCGCTGATTTCGACGCCGGACAAGCCCTACAAGACCTATGCCGAGCTCATCGCTCACGCAAAAAAGAATCCGGGCATGAACTTTGCCGACCAGAGTGCGCTGTCCCGTGCATTCATCAATTATATCGGCAAGAAGGAAGGTGTCTCCTGGACAGCCATTCCGACCAAGGGCGGCGGCGAGATGGTACCGTTCCTGCTGGGCGGCAAGGTTGATATCGCCTGGAGTGGTGGTGTGCATCAGCGCTATGGCGACAAGATGCAGGTCCTGGCATCCTTCAACAGCACCCGGCTTGCTGCTGCACCGGATGCACCGTCACTCAAGGAAATCTACGGCATCAGCATGCCGAGCCACGGTGTTATTGTTGCCCCGGCCGGAACGCCGGCAGACGTTGTCGCTAAACTGGAATCTGCCCTGAAGGCAGCCGGTTCCGACAAGGCTTTCAATGACATTCTGACCAACAAGCTTCAGTTCCCGAATGCTTTCGTCGGGTCGGAAGAAATGAAGCCGATTGTGGCCGATATGGTCACCGGTCTTCAGACCGTCATCGACGCAACGAAGTAAGACGGTCGGCAGGTAACGTTCTGTGGAAACCAGAACGACACGTCTGGTCATCGCGCTGGCAGTCTGCCTTCTGGCAACTGCCGGCGTGTTCTGGCTGATCCCGGCCCAGACCGGTGACGCCAGAGGCCCGACGGATATCGCACCGGCTTTCTTTCCGACCGCCAGTCTGGGCATCTGCCTTGTGCTCGGTCTGGGTTTGCTGTTTCGGGCCCTGCGGCCGGACGGACCTGCGGCGGAAGGTACCGCCTCTGCCGAGGATGCTGCCGGTGAGGAAGAAGGTCTGACCGGGCGCAGTCTGCTGCTGGATCTTGGCCTCTGGATCGGCTTCTCGGTCGTGACGATGCTGCTGCTGAAATATGTCGGTTTTATCGTAACGGGTATTCTGGCGCTGGCAGGCTGGATGTGGTTCTGCGGCCAGCGGTCCTGGATGGTGATTGGTCTGACGGCCATCGGGGTGCCTCTGGTGCTTTACCAGCTGTCCTGGACGGCACTGACAATCAGGTTGCCATGATTCTTGAACAGCTGATGGCGGGGTTTGCTGCCGCCCTTGACCCTGTGAACATGATGTTCATGGCATTCGGTGTCGCACTTGGGATCATCGTTGGCATTCTGCCGGGGCTTGGCAGTGTGACCGCGCTGTCGATACTGATTCCGATTACCTTTTACATGTCACCTCTGGTCGCCATTGCCTTTCTGGTCGGGGTCAACAAGGGGGGGACATCCGGTGGGGCGATTCCGGCCATTCTGCTGGATGCGCCAGGCACGCCGGAGGCTGCCGCAACGGCGCTTGACGGCCATCCGATGAGCCGTGCCGGGAAGCCGGTGAAGGCCATGAAAACGGCGCTCTATTCTTCCGTTTTCGGCGATACCATTTCCGACATCATCCTGATTCTGGTGGCCGCCCCCTTTGCGGCGTTCGCCCTGCAGTTTGGTCCGGCGGAATTTACCGCCATCGTTATCTTCTCCTTCACCCTGATTGCCGGGCTGTCCGGGAAGTCCCTCAGCAAGGGCATCATTGCTGCCGCGCTGGGTGTCTTCCTGTCGACCATTGGTCTCGACCCGGTGGAGAGTACGGCACGCATGACCTTTGGGTTTGTCGAGCTGTTTGACGGCATTTCCCTGAATGCGGTTGCCATCGGGGCGCTGGCGCTGAGTTCTGTCATTCATCAGATGTTCCGGATGCGGCGGGAACGGGAAGACGGGACCGAAACCCTGTCGCCGCATATTGATGTCGAAGCGAACCGGATTCGCCCGGCAGAGTTCTGGGGTAACTGGCGCACGCTTATCCGGTCGGCGCTGATCGGCAGCGGTGTCGGCATGCTGCCGGGTCTGGGTGTGTCGCTGGCGGCATTCCTGGGCTACGGCGCTGCACAGCGCGCCTCGAAACATCCGGAGAAATTCGGCACCGGCCATATGGAAGGTATTCAGGCAACAGAAGCGGCGAACAGTGCCGTCGTCGGCGCAAACCTGGTGCCGACAATTGCTCTCGGTATTCCCGGTAATATCGCTGCTGCACTGCTGATCGGTGCCTTCATGATTCACGGTGTCGTACCCGGCCCGTTCATGATGGAACTGCATGGCGATCTGGTCTATGCGATCTTCGCCTCAATGCTGATTGCCAACGGCATTCATCTGATCATCGGCCGCCTCGGTATCCGGGTCTGGGGTCATATCACGCGGGTGCCGCGGGCGGTGATCCTGCCGACGGTTGTCGTGCTCTGCATCGTCGGTGTCTATATTCCGGCGCAATCGCTGTTTGACGTAGGCGTGATGCTGGCCTTTGCCGGGCTGGGCTACGCGATGCGGGTCACCGGCTTCTCGCTGGTCTGTCTGGTGATCGGTTTCCTGCTCGGTCCGATGCTGGAAACCTCCTTCCGGCAGACCCTGCTGATGTACAAGGCGGACCTCACCATTCTGGTCTCCAGCCCGATTGCCCTGTTATTCATGCTGCTGACGGTCTATTCGCTCTGGCGATTTGTCCGGCGGAAATGATGGAGGTACAGGGCAAGGCATGACGGTTCCCGCGACAACAGACGGCCGATCCGGCCTGGGTGCTGACATGCGGCTGCGCATGCTGCGCGATCAGATGGCGGAACCCCGGGCAACGGAACATGGCGTGAAGGGCCGTTTCCTGCATGACTGTCTGCTCGACATGATCGAACGCGGCTTCTTCCGGCCGGGTGAAAAGCTGCCGGGGGAACGTGAACTGGCGGATTTCCTGCAACTCAGTCTCGGTACAGTGCAGATGGCAATGCGGGGTCTCGCAACATCCGGTCTGGTGGAACGCAGGCGTGGTGCCGGCAGTTTTGTGGCGACGGCGGCTGATGTGGGCTCAACGGTCTGGCATTTCCGGTTCCGCAGTCCGGATGGCCAGAAACTGCTGCCGCATTTCATCAAGGTGCTGAGCATCGAGGAGACCGATCAGCAGGGGCCGTGGTCGGGCTTTCTGGGAACGACATCCGTTATTCGTATCCGCCGGGTTGTGGACATCAACCGGCAGTTCGCAACCTGCTCGTACATATATCTTGATGCGGTGCGGTTTCGGCCATTGCTCGACCTGTCGCCGGAATTCCTGTCCCAGAAGAATCTCCGGGTTTTTCTGCATGAACGCTACAACGCACCGACATTGCGGGCGGTTCACAGATTTACCCATGTTGCCGCCGCGCCGGATGTCGCACAGATTATCGGAACAGAGCCGGGTCAGCCGGTGTTGCAGGTCAGCGCGCTCGGTTACGGTTATCGCGATGCCCCGACCATCTATCAGCAGATATTTGTCCCGCCGGCTGACTACGAACTCGAAATCGTTTAGAGAGCGGGTTACCCGGTCTCAGTCCGGCATATAGGGTTCGTTCAGATGAACGGCCTCGATCTTGTTGCCATCCGGATCACGCACAAAAGCGGCATAATAAGTTGCGGCATAGGGGCGCAGTCCGGGTTTTCCGTCACACTGGCCACCAGCTTCGATGGCTGCCTTGTGGAAGGCATCGACGGCGGCCTGATCCGGTGCCGTAAAGGCAATATGGACGCCGTTGCCGACGGTGGCAGCCTCACCGTTTTCCGGCAGGGTCATCCAGAAGCTGGGATAATCGATACCATAGGCGGTGCCGAAATCGAGCGCCTCCAGACGGCTGTACCCCAGAGGGGCCAGAACCGCATCATAGAACGCAGTTGACCTGTCGAGCCGGCTTACACCGACCGATACATGATTGAGCATGAGTTGATCTCCCTTATCGTCTTTGCCAACGAAAGGAAGATAACCGGGGTTACTGTCAGGAGCTGTCAGTAGAGCAGAGCGTTATCCGGACGCCCCGCTGGTCATCGGCTATTTATGCCGGAAGGTAATGCGACCCTTGGTCAGGTCGTAAGGTGTCATTTCAACATTCACCTTGTCGCCCGCCATAACGCGGATACGGTGTTTGCGCATTTTGCCAGCCGTATGCGCAATGATCTCATGATCATTTTCCAGCATGACACGGAACATTGCGTTGGGAAGTTTCTCGACGACACGTCCTGCAAATTCCAGTAATTCTTCTTTCGCCATGGGCGACTCCTTGATCGATTATGTAATGAACGCGGCAGACCGCGCGCCCCTCTTATATAGGCAGGTTCAGCGACTACCTAGCTAAAAACCAAGAGATAAACCGAATTTTTGCCATAATTACCGTTATCAACGCATCTGCTGACCGAAAAGTTCATTTTCGCTGCCTGAAATGAACACTGCCGTCGCCGGCCATGGATGTCTTGTAATGTTCCCGTAACGTTCATATGTGACATTCGAATGAAGCTGGCCGGTTTCGTCGTTAAGTTGCCATTGCGTTGTTATCTGAGCCGCCGGACTGGCGGGTTGGCTTACTGTCTGAGGGGTGGCGGAAGTTGGCTGGTTGACCTGAAGGGTCCGATGACGACTGCATATGGATGAATTATTTACTGGGGACTATCTCATGATGAAACTTCGCTCTGCTGTTGCTGCTGGTGCAGCACTCCTTCTCCTCGCGGGCTGTTCCGGCCTGCAGGTTCAGAATGCTGAAAAAGTGTCGCCGAAGGGTACCGCTTTCCAGCAGGCACTCTATTCCGGTTATCTGCGTCTGGCGCAGGCCGAATATGCTGAATCCGATTACGATGATTCCGATGCCTTCGCCAACCGCGCCATCGCTGCGGGTAATGGCAGCAATGTCGCACCGGAAGAAATCGCTGCCCGCGACCTTCCCGCAGATTCAGTGGCTGGCCTGACGGCTGCACGCGCTGCGCTGGTCAGTGCACTTGCCTCACCGGCTGCTGCTGCAAAGCCGGCGGCTGCCGCTGCTGCGCAGGTTGGCTTTGATTGCTGGATGCAGGAGCAGGAAGAAAACATGCAGCCGGATCATATCGCCGCCTGCAAGAAAGAGTATGACGATGCAATGGCGATGCTGAAAATGACGCCTGCACCGGTTGCCCTGCCTGCCGTTCCCGGCCCCTTCACGGTCCTGTTCGCAACCAACTCGTCAGCGATCGACAGTGAAAATGGCAAGGTGATTGTGGATGCCGCTTCCGGTTTCGCAAAAGCCAAGGCAAAGGCGATCATTCTTTCCGGTCACACGGATGCCGTCGGCAACAATGCTGCCAACGTAGCACTGTCCGAGCGTCGGGCAGACACGGTGAAGGCTGCACTGATTGACCTCGGTGTTCCGGCCTCGGCCATCTCCACCACCTATGCCGGTGAAGCACAGCTCAAGGTCAAGGTTCCGACCGCCGAGAAGCAGAACCGTCGTGTGGAAATCAAGCTCAGCCGCTGATCAGTTTTACTGACAACGGATGGATCAGGCGCCGGGCGGCAACGCCCGGCGCTTTTTCTTTGTCTGATTGTTGTGATGGCCTGAAGGCAAAACCGTACTGTTACTCCGGTACAGGAGCAGGGAACTGATATATCTAGCCCCGCGGCATCCGGTTCCAGGCGTCGAGGGCGGCGATCTTGTAGGCTTCGGCAAGGGTCGGGTAGTTGAAGGTGTTCTCGATAAAGTAATCCAGCGTCCCCTTCAGGTTGAGCACGGCCTGGCCGATATGGATCAGTTCCGTAGCGCCTTCACCGACGATATGAACGCCGAGCAATCGACCGGTCTTGATGGAAAACAGCATCTTCATCATGCCGGTATCCAGTCCCATGATATGCCCGCGTGAGGTCTCGCGGAACCGGGCGACGCCGCATTCATAGGGAATGCCGCGTTTACGAACTTCTTCCTCGCTCATCCCGACGGTGGAGATTTCAGGAACGGAATAGATACCGTAGGGGAAATAATCCGGGGCCGGTGGTGTCGGTGCCCCAAAGGCATGACAGGCAGAAATGCGCCCCTGTTCCATGGATGTGGAGGCCAGGCTCGGAAATCCGATGACATCTCCTGCCGCATAGATATGAGGGACGGATGTCTGGAATGTCGCGGGATCAACGCTCAGTCGTCCGCGCTTGTCGATGTCGATCTCGCAGCAGGCGAGGTTGAGCCGGTCTGTCGCGCCGACACGCCCGGCGGCATAAAGCAGCATTTCGGAGCGTACGCGCCGGCCATCAGCCAGATGAACGACAGGTGACTTGCCCTCATGGGTGATGCTGTCGACGGCAGAACCCATACGCAGCACGATACCCCGGTCGCGCAGGTCATGGACGAAATCGGCGATGATCTCACGGTCGATGAAATCAAGGATGCTGTCACGGGGTTCGATCAGCGTTACGGCAACATCAAGGGCGCTGAAAATTGTGGCATATTCGACACCGATCACACCGGCCCCGACCACGGTGATGCTGCGGGGCAGAGCCGGCAGATCAACAATCTCGTCGCTGTCAAAAATGGTTTTCCCGTCGAAGGGCACGGTCTCCGGCCGGTAGGGCCGGGTGCCAACCGCGATCAGGAACCGTTCGGCGGAAACTGTCCGGGTTTCGCCGTCACCGATAGTGATCTCAATCGTGTGCGGGTCTGTGAAACGGGCTTCGCCAACGGCCGTATCGACACCGTTGCGGGCAAACTGATGTTCCAGCACATCGACTTCGTGGTCGAGGGTCTTGTGCAGCCGCATCATCAGATCGTCGGATTCGATCCGGGCCTTGACCCGATAGGCCCGGCCATAGAATCCCCGTTCGCGCCATCCCGTCAGGTTGAGGACGGTCTCCCGCAGGGTTTTCGAGGGAATGGTGCCGGTATGGACGGAGACCCCGCCAACCCGCCGGCCCTTTTCGACCACCAGTACCGAATGTCCCAGCTTCGCCGCCTGAATGGCAGCACGACGACCGGACGGGCCACTGCCGATAACAACGAATTCGTAGTGATCCATGAGCCGTCTTTCCCGGATGCTTGCCGCGCACGGATATCGGCGGGCCGTTCAGCTAATGCGATATCAGGATTGTTCCGATAACGTCAACTGTACCATCCGCTGTCAGGCGAAACACAACCACTTCTCCGGATGCAGGGTAAACGCCGGTCAGGGCCGTGATATTTACCTGATGTGTCACCAGCACAAGCGGGTTTCCTGCCGGTTGGGCCAGCAACCATTCTTTTGTCTGACGGGTCTGTGCATCGCCCTCGCCGCGATTCTGAAAGAAGGAGTTCAGAAGAGGCAGATCTTCCGGTTCCCCGGCCCCGAGGAGCGTTGCGGTTTCCCGGCAGCGACACCACTGGCTGGTTCTGACCCGCGCCTGTGCGATGCCGTTCGCCTGAAAAGCCCGGCCAATGGCAATCGCCTGCTGTCGTCCCGCGTCGTTCAGGTTGCGCTGGGTGGTGCAGTCACCGAGTCGGAAATGACCGGGGTCGCCGGTCCCCGGCGCAAGGGCATGGCGCATCATTGCGATATATTCGCCTGACTTCAGGGCCTGCCAGAGTTCCCTGTCGCTGCTTTGGGCAGGGGTGGAGAGACTGATTGCAATAGCAAGAATGCCCGCGGCAAGCCGGAGTATGGAAGGCATCGGTGATCCTCTGTTCTGCTTCTCTGATGATATGTGGTGCAGGAACAGAGGATAAAAGTCCGGATTTCAGGAACAGCCGGTCAGTCAGTACGTGTGCGTTCGATCCAGATCATAACCCCGAGACTGGCAAGGCCCAGCAGGGCAAAACCCAGATTGAGGGGCAGGATGGTACCATCGAATGCCTGCCCGATCATGCCGCCGAATACCAGCGACATGAAGGTCATCAGCGACCCGATGACAGCCGAGGCCGATCCGGCAATATGCCCCATCGGTTCCATCGCCAGTGCGTTGAAATTGGCGAACAGCATGCCGATGAAGAAAAACGACACCATCTGCCAGGTAACCGTCATCCAGAGTGGCGGCAGACCGGCATAACTCAGGGTTACCGGCAGATAGGCAAAGGACAGGCCGACCATGACCGTCAGCGCAATCAGTGACAGTTTGCGCATACCATGCTTCATGACGAGGGTTGAGTTGGCCCAGGATGCCAGACCAAGCGACAGTGCCAGTGCACCGAAATAGACCGAGAACATCTCGCCGGTGTCATAGGCATCCTGATAGATTTGCTGGACCGAATTCAGATAACCCAGAAATGCCCCGAAAATGAATCCACCAGCGATGGTATAGCCACAGGATATCCGGTTCCGGATGGTCTCCAGAAAGGCTGCGGCAATGGTGGATAAGGCAAAGGGGCGCCGTTTCTCACGGGGCAGGGTCTCCGGCTGGCGATAGTGAAACCAGACCAGTGAAATCATCGCGAGGGTAATCAGCAGAACAAAGATCATCCGCCAGTCGGCAACAAATAGGACCAGCTGGCCGACACCGGGCGCCAGCGCCGGGACAATGATGAAGACCATCATCACCAGTGACATGATCTGCGCCATCGCCCGGCCTTCAAACCGGTCACGGACAATGGCCACGGTTACAATGCGCGGTCCGGCGACACCGAAGCCCTGCAGGAACCGGCCAATGAGCATCATCGAGAAACTGGTGGCAAAGGCAGAAATCAGACAGCCGATCAGAAAAATCCCCAGCCCGGCGAAGATCGCCGGCCGCCTGCCGCAGGAATCAGAAAGCGGCCCGAACAGCAGCTGCGCACAGGCCAGTCCGAAGAACAGAAAACTGACGATCAGCTGACGATCATTTTCGGATTCATTGCCGAGGCTCTGACCGATCTGGGGCAGGGCTGGCAGCATTGCATCAATCGACAATGCCACCAGCGATATCAGCGACGCGACAAGAATGACGAATTCGGTCTGTGTCGTTGTAACCTGCCGGTTACTCATGGTCGGGGGGTCCAGAGATCATGAAACCCGTTTGCCATGTTATATTCATCCGGCAACAACCCTGTTCTTCAGGGTGCCGACACCGGTGATGGTGACGGCAACTTCATCACCGTTCTTGAGGAACCGCTGTGGTGTACGACCGCCGCCGGAGCCTTCCGGTGATCCGGTGGAAATGACATCACCCGGTTCCAGATCAGTGAAACTGGTGATGTAGGCAAGAATGGTCGGAATATCGAAATACATGTCGCTGGCCGGTCCGTCCTGCGCAACCTCGCCATTGACTTTGGTCAGGATGCGCCAGTCACCACTGGGTTGCGGCATGGCATCAAGAGTTGTCATCCAGGGGCCGAGGGAGCCGCTCTGGCGGAAGTTCTTGCCCGCATCGACGCTGTGTTTCTGCCACCCGCGGACGGAACCGTCATTCATGGCCGTAATGCCGGCCACAACCGACCAGGCATCTTTCGGGTCCAGCTTGCCGGTTTTCTTGCCAATAATGAGGGTGATTTCGCCTTCATAATCATAGGTGTCGGATTCTGAAGGTTTTTTCAGTGGTGCTCCATGACCGATCAGCACCCCCGGCAGCTTCATGAACAGGCCGATATCTGTCGGCGGGGGAAGTTCGCCGTCGACAGGATGGATCTTCGGATAGTTGCGGCCAATGCAGACGATCCGCTTTGGTGCCGTCACGACAGGCAGCAGTTCTGCCTGATCGGTCTGTATGGTAAGGCCGGACCCGCGGCAGGCATCTGCCAGCTCGGAAACCCGGTCGCCGGCGAGGACAGTTTCGAGATATGACCAGCCGGATGGCGCGATATGGATCAGCGCTTCATCATCGGACAACAGGCCAAGGCGCGGGGCGCCTTCATAATTCAGGGTAGCAATCTTCATGGTTGTATCTTCCTGTAAACATTTGCTGCGGGAAGCTATCATACCGGGCGGATTTGACACCACCTTCAATGCCAATCCGCATTGTGGAAAAGCCATCCAAAAAAACGGCAGACAGTTTGCGAAATGGCGGTTACTGGCCCTATTTAGGCTTAACAACTGCCCGGAATCCCGGATTTCAGGCAGCCACAGATATAACACAGGAAAGGCAGATAACATGGCCGAACGGATTACCATCAACGGCTTGCAGATTGACCGTGTCTTGCATGACTTTGCGGTTAACGAAGTGCTTCCGGGAACCGGTGTGACACCGGACGCATTCTGGGCAGGCCTCGCCGGTCTGGTGAATGACCTCGGACCAAAGAACCGGTCGCTGCTGAAAAAGCGCGATGCATTGCAGGCTGAAATTGATGGCTGGCACCTTGCCCGCAAGGGGCAGAAGTGGGACGCCGAAGGCTATAAGGCTTTTCTGACAGAAATCGGGTATCTGGTACCTGAAGGCCCCGACTTCATGATTGAGACCGCTGGTGTGGATGCCGAGATCGCAACGATGGCGGGCCCGCAGCTGGTTGTGCCGGTGACCAACGCACGGTTCGCCCTGAACGCCGCCAATGCGCGCTGGGGCAGCCTGTTTGATGCGCTCTACGGCACCGACGTGATTGGCGAGGAAGATGGTCTGGGCAAGTCCGGTGGTTATAACCCGGCGCGTGGTCAGGCAGTGATCGACTATGCAACCCGCTTCCTTGATGCCTCGATGCCGCTGGAAGGGGCCAGCCATGGTGATGTGGCAGAGTACAAAATCTACGGCGGCAAACTGGTCGCCCGGCTGACAGACGGCGGCGATGCCGGACTGAAAGACCCGGCGCAGTTTGTCGGCTACAGCGGTGAGGGGGCGGTGACATCCGTTCTGCTGCGCAACAATGGCCTGCATGCAGAAATCCAGATCGATCGCAGCCACCCGATTGGCTCGACACACAGTGCCGGGGTCAAGGACGTGGTACTGGAATCGGCTGTCTCCACGATTCAGGATTGTGAAGATTCCGTCGCCGCTGTCGATGCCGCAGACAAGGTCGGGGCATACCGCAACTGGCTTGGCCTGATGCGTGGTGATCTTGAAGAAAGCTTTGAGAAGGGCGGCAAGGTGATGACCCGTCGCCTCAACCCGGATCGTACCTACTCCACGCCGGATGGCGGTTCACTGACCCTGCATGGCCGCAGCCTGCTGCTGGTCCGTAATGTCGGGCATCTGATGACCAATGATGCGGTGCTGGATGCCGAGGGTAACGAGGTGCCGGAAGGGTTTCTTGATGGCCTGTTCACCAGTGCCTGCGCCCTGCATGACCTGAAGCGGCTTGGCCCGCTCAGCAACAGCCGTGCCGGCAGTGTCTATATCGTGAAGCCGAAGATGCATGGTCCGGAAGAAGTTGGTTTTGCGAATGAGCTGTTCGACCGGATTGAGGACATTCTTGGTCTGCCGCGCAACAGCGTGAAGATCGGCATCATGGATGAGGAACGCCGCACCACGGTGAACCTGAAGGAATGCATCCGCGCTGCGAAAGACCGGGTGGTGTTCATCAATACCGGGTTCCTTGATCGCACGGGTGACGAAATCCATACCAGCATGGAAGCTGGTCCGATGGTTCGCAAGGACGCGATGAAAGCACAGGCCTGGATTGCGGCCTATGAAGACTGGAATGTGGATATCGGTCTGGAAACCGGCTTCCGTGGCAAGGCACAGATCGGCAAGGGCATGTGGGCCATGCCGGACGAAATGAAACAGATGGTCGAAGCCAAGAAAGGCCACCCGCTGGCCGGAGCCAACACCGCCTGGGTGCCGTCACCGACAGCGGCCACACTGCATGCCATGCATTATCATGAGGTCAATGTCAGCGAACGTCAGGATGAACTGGCAAAACGGTCGCGGGCCAGCCTCGATGATCTCCTCACGGTGCCGCTGCTGGCGGGTGAAAACCTGTCGTCTGATGACATCCGCAAGGAACTGGAAAACAACGCCCAGGGCATTCTGGGCTATGTTGTCCGCTGGGTCGATCAGGGTGTCGGTTGTTCCAAGGTGCCGGATATCCGCGATATCGGCCTGATGGAAGACCGCGCGACGCTCCGGATTTCCAGCCAGTACCTCGCCAACTGGATCCATCACGGCATCTGCACAGAAGGTGAGGTCATGGAGACCCTGAAGCGCATGGCGGAAGTTGTTGACCGGCAGAATGAAAGTGACGCGAACTACACCAGGATGGCCGGGAACTTCGACGGCAGCATCGCCTTTCAGGCCGCCTGCGATCTGGTCTTCAAGGGTCGTCAGCAGCCCAGCGGCTACACCGAACCCATCCTCCACGCCCGCCGCCGCGAGGTGAAGGCTGCTGGCTGAGCCATATCGGTTTTAGCCAGCAGACAGGTTCGTTTAGGTCCTTCGAGACGCAGCTTTGCTGCTCCTCAGGATGAGGTTTTAAGTTACCTGACCTCATCCTGAGGAGCGCTGAAAGCGCGTCTCGAAGGATAACGGGCTTTTGCTTCACAGCATCAGCGCGGTTTTCCTTTGTCAGACTGTCGCCAGGTGGCGGGAAAGTTCTTCGCCGGTGTTTCGGTAATGGCTGAGCAGCAGGTCGACGGCTTTGTCGGTTGTCGACGGATACGGTTGTGAAAACTCTCCTAGACCCTCCATAGGTAAATTTAGGCAGATTATTAAAGCCGCAGATGCTCCGTCATTCGATGTAGAGTCGGATTGTTGATTCGGTGTCAGT
Source organism: Alphaproteobacteria bacterium HT1-32 (assembly GCA_009649675.1). Taxonomy (NCBI): domain Bacteria; kingdom Pseudomonadati; phylum Pseudomonadota; class Alphaproteobacteria; species Alphaproteobacteria bacterium HT1-32. The sequence continues at coordinate 1,998,628 of WJPL01000001.1, forward strand.
TCAATCAGAAGGTTTCTGTTTTGTTCTTGTTCGCTGGGAGTAATTGTTTCATTGTGTCAAAATTATACCCAGAGGTTCTAAATAAGATGATCGAATTTGAGGCGCTGATACAGCAAAGTGGCTGGAGTGTTCAGGAGGCAGCAGGTTTCCTAGGATATTCTGAGGGTCATATTTATCGCTGGAAACGAGGCGAAGAAACTCCTCGTGAAGGGGTGCTCAATTTGCTCAGGATGCATATAGATGCTGGGCGCCAGGATAAGCGGGAAAACTCATTTACATTCATTGATCTGTTCGCCGGGATTGGTGGGCTGAGAAAGGCGATGGAAGGTGTTGGTGGACATTGCGTCTTTACATCTGAATGGGACCGTTTTGCTCAGACTACCTATCATGCGAACTTTCGGGACAACCGGCCGATTGCGGGAGATATTCGGGATGTAAATGCTTCGGAAATTCCAGGCCATGATGTTCTGGTCGCTGGCTTTCCGTGCCAGCCATTCTCAATTGCAGGAGTTTCAAAAAAGAACGCTCTCGGCCGGGCTCATGGCTTTCTTGACGAGACTCAGGGCACGTTGTTTTTTGATGTGCTCCGGGTTTTACTGCACCATCGACCTGCCGCGTTTCTTCTTGAAAATGTTAAGAATCTGAAAAGTCATGACAAGGGGCGTACATTTGACGTCATACGCCGGAAGCTGACTGAAGAATTGGGGTACACTCTTCAGACCCGAATTATTGATGCGGCTAATTTTGTTCCGCAACACAGGGAACGAATTGTCATGGTTGGATTTCGGGAAGACACCGGGTTTAGTTTTGATGACCTGGTACTGCCGGGTCGTGAAGGGAGGGGAATGCGGGACATTCTCCACCCGGAAGATGGTACGGAATTACCTGAGGGCCACTACACAGTCGGTAACGCGGCTAAGGTCAGTGATAAATATACTCTGACTGACAAACTCTGGGGTTATCTTCAGGGCTATGCAGAGAAGCACCGGGCCAAGGGTAATGGGTTTGGCTTTGGTCTTGTTGACAGTAACAGTATCGCCCGGACGCTTTCAGCGCGTTATTATAAGGATGGTTCAGAAATTCTTGTAAGCCAGGGGCAGAGTAAAAACCCTCGCCGCCTTACTCCACGCGAATGCGCCCGGTTGATGGGGTATGATGATAGTTTCCGGATACCTGTTTCCGATACTCAGGCATATAAGCAGTTTGGTAATTCAGTCGCTGTTCCGGTCTTTGCAGAAGTAGCGAGAATTATGCAACCCCACATCCAACAGCTGGTTAAAGAGCCGCAACTGAAAAAAGTTGGCTGACGTTCATGATCAGGAAACCCGCCGCCGTAATATGGCGGCGATCCGCGGTATCAATACTCGTCCGGAACTAATCGTTCGAAGAGCGCTGCATGCACGTGGTTTCCGTTATCGTCTGCATGTGAAAGGTATGCCGGGAAAGCCAGATCTGGTTTTCCCGAAGTATAGGGCTGTGATTTTCGTACATGGCTGCTTCTGGCATGGTCATGACTGTGCGCTTTTCAAGTGGCCGAAGACAAGAGAACAGTTCTGGTATGATAAGATCAGCGTTAACCGAAGCAGGGATGTTGCCGCTTGTCGTAATCTCCGCCTGACCGGCTGGCGGGTGGCGACTGTCTGGGAATGTGCTCTCAAAGGACGGCGGCGGATTCCAGTATCAGAGATGATTGACTTGATCTCTTTATGGTTGTTTTCTGATTCTGTCGAGTTCTCAGTTAGAGGCAGATGAGTTGGCCAGCCCAATAACAAGACTACTTAATCAGATGGCAGAGCATGGTGCCGTCCGGTTCTATGTGAAGTGGCTGGCGCCGAACGACAACTCGAAAAACCAGGTTTATCTTGGCGGCGGATTTGGGGCGCTGAATATTATTCCGCACGGTCCTGTCGAAAATGATGAGAGTTCTGTTGCAGGATCAGTAAGAGAGAGGGCTAAAGCGAAGGTTCGGTTTTACTGGATTGACGAAAGGGGCTTGTCCCGCGCTCCTGATGCACAGTTGATCCTATACCCAAAGTATCCCGAAGTGAGGATGTCCGGCTTTTTGCGTGGTGCAGAACGAGCGCCAGGTGACCTGATGCGTTCTAGGGATGTGGGGCGTGTCTTGTTTCTTGGAATCTGTGCTGATGGGCGCGTTATTGGGCATGTCGCCGGGAATCATCAGCCGATTGTCCATGCTCTTCATGATGTGGCAAACAGCCTGACAGTTACAGGTGTATTTCTTGATCTGGAGGCTGTGCGACAGGATGGCGCAGACCCGAAGCTTGCTATGCTCGCTATGCTGGGTCGTATTTACCGTAAGGGTTGGATTTCTTCACAGAAACTAGGCAGTGATGGCCGGCGGCTCCCGTACAAAGCACAAAATGGGGGTGGTTATACGCTTGAATCCGAACTCGGAATTTCCCCAAATGGGTATGCTGGCCCGGATTATATGGGCTGGGAAGTAAAGCAGTATAGTGTAAATGATTTTGTAAGATACACAGCAAAAAGCCCCGTTACACTTATGACACCAGAGCCGACCGGAGGTGTCTACAAAGACCAGGGGGTGGAAGCTTTCCTGCGCCGATATGGTTATCCTGATAAAGCTGGCAGACCCGACCGGATAAATTTTGGTGGTAAATATGTGAATGGAATGGGCTTCGATCCTAACACAGGACTGGCATTACGAATTACGGGATACGATACGCTAAACGGTAAGATTACTGATGTTGGTGGGGCGATTGAATTGCGGGACAAAAGTGATGAGATTGCTGCGTCATGGGGATTCGGGGGGGTTATCGAACACTGGAACAGGAAGCATGCTAAAGCAGTATATGTGCCCTCACTGAAAAGATCGCCGCCGACCGAATATCATTTCGGTGATATTGTTAAGGTTTGTGAAGATACAGATGTACTCCTGTTTCTGAAGGCTCTTGCGTTAGGCGTAGTTTACTATGATCCGGGGATAAAGATGGAAGGCGCCGGGGCAGGTAAACCAGTTACCAAGCGCCGCAGCCAGTTCAGAATTAATCATAAATCGCTCTCAGATCTATATCAGCGTACTGAAATTTCGAAACTTATCTGAAATTCCAGCGTGGTTTTCTTTCGTCAGACTGTGGCTAGGTGGCGGGAAAGTTCTTCGCCGGTGTTTCGGTAATGGCTGAGCAGCAGGTCGACGGTTTTGTCGGCTTCACGGGCGATGGCGGCGTTCAGGATACCGAGATGTTCATCGGCGACGCTGCGGGCCGGGCTGGCCGGGCCGTTTCGGCCCTGTCCGGCGATGTTGCGGTAGCGGATGTTGGCGTCGTACAGACGTTCGCAGAAATCAACCAGCAGGGTTGAGCCGCAGGCGGAAATAAGGGTCATGTGGAATTTCTTGTGGGCGGCTTCCCAGTCCACATTCTCGCTGGCCGGGGCATTGGGTGTGCGGGGGGTCTGTTTCAGGCGGTGATGGGCCAGAACCAGGCTCTCTTCCCAAGCCATGTCACCATGTGCGAGCGATTCCCTTACCGCCCGTTCCTCGACCCAGCAGCGGGTTTTCAGCAGCTCGATGAAGGCATCGGCTGAAATGCTGGCGACCCGGAATCCACGCTGGTCCAGCCGTTCAACCAGCCCTTCGGCGGTCAGCAGGCTGAGGGCCTCGCGCAGCGGGCTAGCGCCGGCATTGTAGCGGTCACGCAGGGCCTCGATCTTCAGCTTCAGATCCGGGGCAAGGCTGCCGGTGAGGATATCCCGGCGCAACAGATCGCAGACCTGAGAGGTGACACTGCCACCGGTTGCCAGATAAAGAACATTCCCGTCCTTGTCGCTGTTCGCGCTCATGTACCGTCCCTGTCCGCGAGGATGAAGTCGAAGTCAACGGTATAGAACGGAATGGTCAGCCGGTCACGGGCCTGAATGTCCGCCGGTGCGGTTTCCGGATCGTCACATCGCCGGTACTTCATCACCAGATCGGTCCGCACGCCGAAAACCGCGTCTTCATCAAGATAGGGATCATCATCCGGGAAGACTTCCGTCACCAGTGTCCGGTGCCCGTCGGCTGCGATGATGAAATGCAGATGGGAAGGCCGCCAGGGATGGCGCCCGGTGGCACGCAGTAATTCACCAACCGGTCCGTCATCCGGCACGGTATAGGGGGCTGGCCGGACTGTGGTGAAGGCATAGCGGCCATCGGCTCCGGTCTTCATGCGTGCCCGGAAATTATAGTAATCCTGTTCCGGGTCCTGATTGGAATAGAGGCCGTTATCGGCGGTCTGCCAGGTATCGATGACAGCCCCGGCGATCGGCTGGCCCTTTGTGTCGAGCACGCGGCCCTGCACGATGACGCTGTCACCGGCATTGTCTTTCTTCAGGTCGGCCCCGACAGGCAGTTCCGGTGCATCGAGAATGTGAAACGGCCCGAGCACGCTGGAGGCAGTCGCATCCGGCGGCGAATTGACCATGTCGACAAGTGAGGACAGGCCAAGCACATCCGAGAACAGTACGAACTCATTGCGTTCCGGGGTGCTGATCTCGCCTGCTGCGGTCAGCAGGGCAATACCCTTGCGCCATTCGTCATGGGTCAGGTTGGTTTCCTTCGCGAAGCTGTGCAGGTGATGCGCGAGGCGCTCCAGCACAAAGCTGAGGCGAGGGTCGGTATCCGGTCCGCAATAGTCGAGAAGGGTTTTGGTCAGCGTTTCCGCCGTTACATTGCGCATCGGTTTCTCCGTCAGTTCAGAAGGTAGGTGCTGAGGCCGGGCTGCCAGATCAGCAGAATAAGGATCATCAGCATGACAGCCGCAAAAGGCAGTGCCCCCATGAAGACATCCTTCAATGAAATGCGGTCATCGTTCAGAGTTGTCTTGATGACAAAACAGGAAATGCCGAGCGGGGGGGTCAGCAGTCCGATTTCCGCGCCGATCACCGTGATGATGCCAAACCAGACGAGGCTGAGGCCCATCGGTTCAATGATATCGATGAACAGCGGCACGACAATCAGGATGACCGAGGCCGTATCCAGCAACGTACCGAGGAACAGCATCAGCAGTACATAGGCGACCATGACCCAGAAGAAGCCAAGATCATTGCCGACAAGAAATTCCTGCAACTGGTTCGGCAGGTCAACATAGCCCAGCATCCGGCTGTAGAATGAAGCGGCGGTAATCAGGAACAGAATGCTGGCGGTGATATGGCCGGTTTCCAGCAGGGCGTCCCAGAAGCTTCGCCAGGTCATTTCCTTGCGGATCACGGCAATGATGAGGGCTGCAAGTGATCCTGCAGCGCCCGCTTCAACCGGGGTCAGCCAGCCGGTATAGATACCGCCGAGGACGATGAGGATGAGGGCCAGAACCGGCGCGGTGCAGGACAGGATTTCGCCATAGGAAAGCCGGTCGCCGGCAGTTCTGTCCGGGCTTGTGCCGCCAATGAAATTCGGTGTCAGCCAGCCCATGACGGCGATTGACCCGATATAGGCCAGGGTCAGGATCAGGCCGGGAATGATCCCGGCGATGAACATGTCGCCAACCGAGATTTCAGCAACGAAAGCATAGATGATCAGCATCGAGCTGGGGGGGATGATCATGCCGAGAACGGACGACCCGGCGACCACACCAACCGCAAATCGCTTGTTATAATTCAGGCGCAGCATCTCGGGTACGGCGACACGGGTGAAGACCGAGGCCGAGGCGATGGAGGAACCGGTGACCGCGGCAAACAGTGCGTTGGCACCGACGGTGGCCATGCCGACGCCGCCGCGAATGCGCTGAAACAGCTGGTTCATCACCCGGTAGACATCGGTTCCCAGCCCGGCCTTGGAGACGATCAGCCCCATGAAGGTGAACAGGGGAATAGTGGCGAACTCGTACTCGGTGACGCTGTCACCGATAGCCTGACGCAGGAAATTCACGGCGAGGATCGGTTTGTCGCTGACCAGCCAGATGGTGACGAAGGAGACACCGGCCAGCGCCACGGGGATATAGACCCCAAGATAGATCGTCACCACGATGGCGATGACGGAGAGGATACCGATATCAACGGGATCCATGGGAACCTCCCGCCGGCTGTCCGCCGAGGATGACTTTGAAAAGATAAAGAATGGCACAGAGCCCGGCGCTGGCAGTGATTGCCAGCCGTGCCGGCCACCAGGGCGCGGTGAACACGCCGGGGGTGCCGAAATAGTCACAGCGTGCCGTCGCAGCCCTGAGGTCGGTGATCAGGTCACCGGTCAGGGGCGGGCCGAAGTCCGGCGCGGTGAAATAGGAACAGGATTCCAGTGTATCGATAAATTCCGGCCAGCTGGCATAGGCAACGATGGCCATGAAGATACAGGCGACAGCATCAATCAGCCGGCGGAGAACAAAAGCCGTGGTTGGTGCGCGCAGGTCCAGCATCAGCAGGAAGCCGTCGGACCGGGTCAGCCGGTTGACGCGAACCACATCAGGTAATTGCAGGAAGACAATCAGCACCATGGCGAAGATGACCAGTTCGACGGCGCCATGGAACGGTGCATTGAAGGCACCGCGAGCAACAACATCCATATTCATGACGGCCACCAGGCCGAGAACGGTCAGGGTACCGACAGCATTTGCCAGAATGGCTATCCGGTCAAAGCAGGCCGACAACTGGCGGACAAACCAGCAGAGAGGTTGCAATACAGTCATACTGATTTGTCCGTTTTGTTGTCGTCTGCCGTGGGCTCAGATCAGTTTGCTGACCAGTCGCGGACGGGCTTCTGTCCTGCGGCTTTCAGCTTGTCCATGTAAGCCTTCAGCATAGCTGTTCCGGGTGCGCCTGTCTTGTCCAGTGAGGCGGCCCATTCAGCGGCGATGTTCGGCATCGCGGCGGCCCATGTTGCGCGTTCAGCATCCGTCAGGGTGACGACGGTGCCACCGGAAGCCTTGTACTGGGCAATTGATTCTGCGGCTTCGTCCATCGCCACGCCGGCAACCCGGTCACGATATTCGATGGAGACTTTCTGGATGGCGGTTTTCACCTCATCCGGCAGCTTGGCCCAGACATCCTTGTTGATGGTAACGGTCTTGGTGTTGACCGCACCAAGATCGGCCGCAAGCATATAGGGTGCAACTTCATGAATCTTGAAGGTGACAGCGGCTTCCGGCCACAGCATGGCAGCATCGGTAACACCGGTCTGTACCATGTTGTAGAAGTTTGGCAGACCGCCGCGAACGCCCGCCGCATCCTTGATACCCTCAAGGTAACGCAGGTTGTAGCCGGCACCGGCAACCTTCATGCCTTCAAGATCTTTCAGGGTCTTGATCGGCTTTTTTGAGAAGATCTGATAGGTGTCGAGAACCACACCGGTTGCCAGATAGACCTGGTTTTCGGCATCGAATTCTTTCTGCATCTGCGGGAATTCGCGGGCGATCTCGTCAACCGCCCTGGCGACGACACGGGCGTCAGATGAGACCATCGGAGTGACAGCCGAGATACCCTGGCTGGGCAGCGCCGAATTGTGGAAGATGGTGGTGACGATGCCGATATCGCCAAGCCCCAGCTTGATGCCTTCCAGCACGCCACGCGGTTTGACGATCTGGCCGCCATAGGCTTCCTGCCAGTCGATCTTGTAATTGCCGCTTTTTGCCAGTTCTTCATTCAGTCGCGGAATGAAGAAGCCGGAGAATTCCTTCACCCACATGGATCGTGCGGGATAGCCATCAATGGCAACCATCTTGATGGTTTCGGCGGCGGTAGAGGCCACCAGCGGGGTTACAACGGTCGCGCCGGCAATGACTGCCGCCAGCAGATGTTTCCTGAAGTCTGTATTCATAACCAATCCTCCCGGTTTCGCTGCTTTGGTGCAGCGTTGTCTGGTTTATCTCTGGAAGTCTTCTGCCAGACTTCCGCATTTTCTGTTCCCGAACTCCGGAACAGCTCGGCAGGGTCAGACGGCTTATCAGCCATGATGACCCTGCTAATTTTGCTGCAGCTCTCCGTTCTTCTGATCAGGCGAAACTACAGATGTCGTCAAAGGCAAAACGGGGCAGCTTCTGGAACAGAGCCGTCTCGTCTGCATAGCCCAGATTACAGAGGAAATTTGACCGGAGACTTGTTCCGGCAAAGAATTCCTCATCGACAATGGCATTCGAAAATCCGGACATCGGGCCGGTATCCAGTCCCAGCGCCCGTGCTGCAATAATAAGGTAAGCGCCCTGTAGCGCGGCATTCCGGAAGGCCGTGTCAGCGGTAAATTCCGGCTTGCCCTCGAAATGCGGGCGACGGTCTTCATGCGGGAACAGGAAAGGCAGTTTCTGCCAGAAATCGAGATCATGCGCGATGATCGCGGTAACCGGTGCCTTCATCATTTTCGGCAGGTTTGCCGGTTTCAGCGCCTTGCCCAGCCGGGCCTTGCCCTCCTCACTGCGCACGAAGACAAAGCGGGCGGGCAGGCTGTTCATGCTGGTCGGCCCGTTGATGACGATATCGTAGAGGCTGCGCAGCAATGCCTCGTCTACCGGCTTGTCGGTCCAGGCGTAATGCGAGCGTGCACCACGCAGAATCAGATCGATTGAATCATCATCCAGCCGTTCAATACGCTGACGCAGCGACCGGGTAGCCGTGGCTGCGGCTGCCCGGAGTGCTGCAAGTTCTTCACCGACCGGTGCAGATGAAGCGGCGTTGCTCATCGTTGCTCCGCCACAACCGGATTCGAGAGGACGCCAATGCCTTCGATCTCGATCTCGACCTTGTCGCCGCCTTTCATGAAGACCGGTGGCTTGCGGGCATGGCCGACACCCGGGGGGGTGCCCATGGCGATCAGGTCGCCGGGATTCAGTGTCATCACTTCGGACAGGATGGCGATGGTCTGGTCAACCGGGAACATCATGTCGCGGGTGTTGCTGTCCTGCATGATCTGGCCATTCAGACGGGACTGGATACGCAGGCCCGAAGCCCCGGCAGGCAGTTCGTCAGGCGTGACCACGACCGGTCCGAGCGCGCCGGTTGAATCGAAGTTCTTGCCCGGTGTCCACTGATGGGTCTTGCGCTGATAGTCACGGATCGAGCCGTCATTGAAGACCGTGTAGCCGAAGACGTGATCGAGCGCCTTGTCCTGCGGGATATGCTTGCCGCCCTTGCCGATGATGACCATCAGTTCGGCTTCATAATCCAGCTTTTCAGAACAGGCCGGGTCAATCATCGGTTCGTCCGCAGCCATCATTGATGACGGTACGCGCAGGAACAGCGCCGGATAGGTCGGAATGTCATAGCCGCCTTCCTTCGCGTGATCGACATAGTTCAGGCCAAGGCAGACGATCTTCCCGAAGTTCGAGAACGGCAGGGCCGGTGTCAGGCTGCTGACCGGGACGGCCTTTCCGCTGCCAAGAAGCGCGGTTGCCTGTTTCAGTGCGGCGTCGCCACCGTTGATAACATCCATCAGGTCGGTGCCTGAAAAACCGTTCTGGCCGGAAAGCTGTACGGCGGAATCGCCTTTAATGGCGTAAAGAGCGGTGCTGTTGCCCGTTCTGGCGGTGGTAAATCGCATGTCATTTCCTCATCAGTAATTCCGGATGATTGACGATTTTAAAAACAATTGTCAAATAATATCGATATTTTTGGATTTGATGATTTTACAGCACTGTCGCCCTGAACCTGATTCAGAATGATATGGGAAAAGGCCTGAAGGGGGATCAGGAGAGGAGACGGGGCCGTTTGTGCGGAGACGGCAAAAGAAAACCTCCCCGGCCGGTCTGGCGGGGGAGGTTAATGTCGTTTTCAGTCTGTGTGGTGCGGGTCAGTTGAACCGGACATACTCGTAATCAATCGGCTGGCCGTTGATCCCCTTCAGGGGCGGGGCAATCCAGGAGGCCATTTTGCCGGGCTCGGTCACGGCTTTCATCAGGGACAGGATGTAAATGCGATCGCTGTCCGTTGGCAGCCACTCACCCTTTTGTTTCTCAAATGCCGCACGGTCGATCACCTTGCCATCCGGGGTCAGGCAACTGTTGGCATAGATGCCGATACCGCGATGGAAACCGCGATGGGGCAGGGTCAGCGTGAAGTCAATTCCGGCGGCGGCAATGGTGCGGTTCCACTTGTCGACACCACGCTGGCAGTCGGCAACATAATCATCGCGCAACCGCTCATTGACCGCGTTCAGGGCAGAGGCGTCGATCATGTGAACCTTGCCGTCCCGGATTTCCGGCACCTTGTAGGTGGCGTCGGTCAGGATATGGTCATCATCGATCCGGGTTTCCTGATAGCGGCCTTTCAGGCCCATTGTGTAGTAGTTCGCTGCGTTGGTGGAGGTTTCCTGCCCGAACAGATCAATCGAAACAGAAAAGTGGAAATTGATGTAGCGCTGAATGGTCGCCAGATCGATACCGCCGAAGCTGCGGACATCATCGGTCTTGTGTTCGTTCATCAGGTCGCAGGCACGCTGGATCACGCGCTGCACCCCGGTCTCGCCGACAAACATATGGTGGGCTTCTTCGGTCAGCATGAAACGGCAGGTACGTGACAGCGGGTCAAACCCGCTTTCGGCCAGCGAGGCGAGCTGATACTTGCCATCCCGGTCGGTGAAGAAGGTGAACATGAAGAAGGACAGCCAGTCCGGGGTTTCTTCGTTGAAGGCCTGAAGGATACGTGGCTTGTCGGCATCGCCGGAATGACGGGCCAGCATTTCCTCGGCTTCTTCGCGGCCATCGCGGCCGAAATAGGCATGCAGCAGATAGACCATCGCCCAGAGGTGACGGCCTTCTTCCACATTGATCTGGAAAAGATTACGCAGATCATAGAGCGACGGGCAGGTGCGGCCGAGATGGCGTTGCTGTTCGACCGATGCCGGTTCCGTATCACCCTGCGTGACGATCAGCCGGCGCAGTTCGGAACGATATTCGCCCGGTACTTCCTGCCAGGCATCCTGACCCTTGTGCATGCCGAAATTGATTTTCCGGTCTGCCTCGCTTGGCGACAGAAACACACCCCAGCGATAATCGGGCATCTTCACATGGCCGTAATTGGCCCAGCCGCCCTTGTCGACGCTGATCGCGGTGCGCAGAAAAACATCGTAATCATGGCTTTCGACGGGTCCAAGCTCGCGCCACCAGCCCTGAAATTCCGGCAGCCATTTCTCCAGCGCGCGCTGGAGACGCCGGTCATTGCCGAGGTCAACATTGTTGGGGATCTTCTCAGAATAATTGATGCCCATGTTCATGATGAAGTCTCCTGTTGCTGGCCTGTGTTCTGTCAGACGCGGTTGGGGTCGAATTCAGCGCGGGTGCCGGTGCCGAACTTGCGCAGGGCGCCAGCTTCACCGACGGCATTGGGCCGCTGGAATATCCAGTTTTGCCATGCGGTCAGGCGGCCAAAGATTTTTGTCTCCATGGTCTCAGGCCCGGCAAAACGCAGGCTGGCTTCCATGCCGGTCAGGCTGTCCGGTGAGAAGGCGGCACGTTCTTCCAGTGCCAGCCGGACTTCATCTTCCCAGTCGATATCGTCGGGGATGAAGGTCACCAGCCCGAGTTCATCAGCATCCTCGGCCAGCAGGTCGCGACCGGTCTCGGCTTCCAGTTCGGCGTACCGCTCGCCATTTTCAAGGAAGCGGGTTTGCAGGCGGGTCAGTCCGTTCCCCATCGGGTAGGGGCCGAAGTTCATGGCCGTCAGGCGCAGCGCGGCCGGTGACTGGTCATCATCTTCAAAGCTGCCATCAAGCATGTAGCTGCGGTCTGCGGCGAGTACGAGTTCAAGCAGGGTGCCGGTAAAGCAGCTGCCCGGCTCGATCAGGGTGATGAGGCTGCGTGAGGTCACATCAAGACGTTTCAGGCAGCGTTTCAGATAAAGCCGGACCTCGCGGATGAACCAGTTGTCAGCCTCTGCGGCCAGCAGATTGTCATAGCTTTCAACCATATGGCCGTCGCCACTGGTGCGCAGGGCCCAGACGCCGATATCTGTTTCGTTCGTCCGCAGATGCAGAATCGCATCATCCAGATCACGGGCCAGCGCCAGCGGCCAGAAGGCAATGCCCTGTTCCTGAGCTGCGGCTGCATTTGCCGGGGCGTCCGCTGTCGGACCCTTGACGGTGAAGGTGGCAACGCGGCTGCTGCGATCAATGCCGACCGACAGGGTGCCATAGGTGATGGTATCGCCCTCTTCCTGACGGGCGACCATCGGCCAGTCAATGCCTGTGGCATCCTTTGGCCGGTCGCTGCGGGCTGCGGATTGACGGGCCTTTTCGGTGACGACCTCGTCAAAACGCGAGCGGGGGACAAGTTCATCGACCAGTCGCCAGTCACGGGCGCGCTTGCCCTTGATTCCTTCTGTTACGGTGCAGAAGAAATCTGCGTGATCCCGGCGGACCATGCGCTTATCGACAACACGGGTCAGGCCGCCGGTGCCCGGCAGTACAGCGAGCAGCGGGACTTCCGGCAGGGAGACGGCGCTGGAGCCGTCATCAACCAGCAGGATTTCATCCGTCGCCAGCGCCAGTTCATATCCGCCACCCGCCGCCGTGCCGTTGATGGCGCAGATATAGCGTTGCTGTGACCCGTCACTGGCATCTTCAATGCCCATACGGGTTTCATTGGTGAATTTGCAGAAGTTGACTTTGTGGGCATGGCTGGACCCGGCCAGCATGGTGATGTTGGCACCGGAACAGAACACCCGGTCCTTGCCGGATGTGATGACAACCGCACCGACTTCCGGATGGCAGAACCGCAGGCGCTGGGTGGCGTCATACAGTTCGATATCGACCCCGAGGTCATAGGAATTCAGTTTCAGGTCATAGCCCGGAACCAGTCCGCCCTTTTCATCGACATCCATGGTCAGGGTCGCGACGTTGCCGTCGATCTCGATCTTCCAGTGTTTGTACTGCCCGGGTTCGGTTCTGAAATCGATGGTCATGGAGGCTTCCCTGTGCGGCGTTCTGATTATCAGGTAAATAGGTACTGTAATGCGTATTTAAGATGACATGACCCCTGATGAATGTCAATATTACCCGTATGGACAATGGGCTGACGACAGAAAACATGACCGGTATGCCGGTGACGATCAGAGCGGCGACGGCATCTGATATTTCGGATGTGCAAAGCCTTGATGAGCGCAATACCGGAATGGACAAGCCGGAATTCTGGGCTGATGCCTTCCGGCGGTATGGGCAGTCCGGGGACGGCGAATTTCTGGTTGCGGAACAGGGTGGCCGGTTTGCCGGTTATATCCTTGGTGAGGTCCGGGCCTGGGAATTCGGCTCTCCGCCCAGTGGCTGGATCTTTGCTTTTGGCGTGGAGCCGGAACGCCGGCTGGCAAAAATCGCAACCCGGCTGTTTGAGGCGATCTGTGATCGCTTTCGTGCGCGGGGGGTCGATCAGGCGCGCAGCATGGTGGCCACCGATGATCATCTGAACCTCGCTTTCCTGCGGGCGCAGGGCATGCGTGGCGGGCCATATCTGCAACTGGAAATGAATCTGAAACCGGGAGAGGATGCATGAGACTGCAAAAGGCTTCCCGATATGCCCTCTATGCGGCGACGGAACTGGCGCGTGATCCGGTCCGGCAGCTATCTGCGGCTGAAATTGCAGCGATATACGATATATCACTGAATCATCTGGCGAAAATTCTGCGGGAACTGGGGCGGGCCGGAATGGTAGAGGCCGTCCGGGGCGTCGGTGGCGGATACAGGTTTATCGCGAATCCGAAGCGGACATCACTTTATGATATTATCGAGTTGTTTGAAGAGCCTGCCGGAGAAGTCTCGAACAGCGGGCTTGAGGGCGCAAAAACACCCGTCGGCAAATCATTGATTGCCGTTACGACAGAAATCGACCTGATTGCCGAAGCAACCCTGCGGTCTATCAGCCTCGCCACATTACTGCGGGATGCTGAAGCAGCCTGAAGCTGTCTCCGCCGGATCGTGAAACCCGGCGGAGACAATATTCAGAGATCAGTCGATGATCTTCAGATCTTCGGCAGACGTCTTGCCATTACGGCCACGCTGCAATTCGAAGCTCACCTTCTGGCCTTCGGTCAGGCTGTCGAGGCCTGCCTGCTGAACAGCGGTGATGTGAACGAAAGCGTCGCTGCCGCCTTCTGAAGGTTCGATGAAGCCATAACCCTTAGTCGGGTTGAACCATTTAACTGTACCAGTAGCCATAAACTTGGTCTTCCTCTAGTGATGTGAGCCATGCAATCTGCATGACCCATTGGGTAGCGTACAAAATTCGAGAGTATCCTTAACCACGTCTGTGGAGACATAACCCCACAAGAACTCTGTAACGCTTGTGGAACTGACAACTGTGTCCTCGCCGCCGAAGCACTGCTTCGATGGAGAAGACATCAGGCATCAGTCGATAATTTTGATCTCTTCCGCAGACGATTTACCGTTCCGACCGCGCTGCAGCTCGAATTCGACCTTCTGACCTTCGGTCAGGCTGTCGAGACCCGCGCGCTGGACGGCGGTAATGTGAACGAATGCATCGCTACCGCCTTCCGACGGTTCGATAAAGCCAAACCCCTTGGTGGGGTTGAACCATTTAACAGTGCCAGTAGCCATAGACTTAGTCTTCCTCTAACAAAAAGCGGACCACGCAAATACGCGCAACCCATGGATCGTCGTTCTCAATGTCAGGGGAGTTCTAACCTACGCGACGGGCGCGGAGTGAAAGCGCCACAGAACACAGAAACGCACGGAGGCTGGTTATACGCTTTTTTTCAATCTGCGCAACAAAACTCTTGAAAACCGGGAATATTCAGATCGCAAATCAATTCTGACGCAATATCTTGTTGATCCAGGCCATCATTACACCTTCAGCGGTGAGGGTTGCAGCGGCATTGTAGCCAATCGTCGCGCCGCAGCAACCGCCTGGTTTTGACGCGTTTCTCACGTCCGGACGATAGCGGATTTCCGCGCCGATGGAATCAAATGAGTGATGTGCCTGCGGAAACAGATGTACAGTGAAATCACCCCCGGCACGCCGCGTTGCAGCCTGCAAAGAGAGGACATTGCGGGCCGGTGTCCAGTCATCTGCTTCGCCGGAGAGCAGCAGAAGCGGGATGGATGGCAGAAACGGACGGGTGCGTTCTGGCCCGGAGACAACCAGCGCATTGGCGTAAAAACCAACGGCAAACCTGAAACCTCCCTCCGCTGGTTGCGGCCGGTCAAGCAAGTGCAGAACGACGCGTCCGCCATTCGACCAGCCGATCAGTCCGATTTGTTTCGGATCGATTCGCGGTTCTGCCTGCAGGATCACGAGTGCGGCCCGGGCATCGGCAGTCCGGGCGCGGCTGGCCGGCAGTTTTTCTTTTCCGGTGCAGATTTCCCGGATATTGCGACCCGTAAAACTGTCGACAGCAAGCGTTGCAAATCCCGCTCTTTGAAACCGCTCTGCCCAGTGCCGGTACTTTTTCTGCGGTTGTCCCCTGCCGGTCAGCAACCCGCCGCAGCCATGCATCATGATGATGGCAGGCCGGGGGCCGGCTACAGCAGGAACGTCGAGAAATGCCGATATCCGGTCCCGGTGTGTCAGCCCGTCACTGGCAAGCCAGGTGCTGGAGACGGAGATCGTCTCCGCTGCATTCAGCTCCCCGCAGAGTGCAAGCAGCAGGATGACTGCACGGGATCCCCGAAGCATGGCATTCATCAGCATCGACGCAGGCTCCCGGTGGTTTGATCAGGTGAGATCACTTATGATCCGGGGAATGGAAAATGTAATCTCAAAAATCGGTTTTGGCGGCGGCTGCCACTGGTGCACGGAGGCGGTTTTTCAGGCGGTGCGGGGGGTGAGCCGGACAGAACAGGGTTTCATCCGGTCTGAGCCACCCTGCGACAGCTGGTCCGAAGCGGTTATTGTTCATTATGACGAAGCTGAAATCAGCCTCACCCCGCTGATTGAAATTCATCTGCGCACCCATGCCAGCAGATCCGCCCATTCCCTGCGGGGCAAATACCGCAGTGCCATCTACAGTTTCACGGCAGATCAGCAGAAAGCCGCAAAGGATATTCTGACAGGCCTGCAACCCGGATTTGACGAGAAGCTGGTGACACAGGTCTTGCCCTTTGCCGGGTTCCGGGCGTCAGACGAGCGGTTTCATAACTATTATGAGCAGGGGCCGGAACGCCCTTTCTGCCGGACTTATATCGACCCGAAGCTTGTGGTGCTGCGGGAACGGTTCGCAAGGCATGTTCACGAGGGGTGAGATGCCGGCAGGCTTCAGCGGTCAGTTGTCCCTGCCGGTCGTCGCCGAAATTCGGCAACGGCGGCGAAAACCACGGCAAAGAGGATATGACCGGCGAGCGCAACCCATGTGATGCCGGTGAAGCCGAGGAAAGCGGGATTTCCCGCCACCAGATGCGCCATGATATACAGCGCGAATATCCAGAGCCCGACGCCATACAGGACAGATCCCGGCAGCCATGAGATTCCCGGGGTCAGCCGGGCCAGAACCGGGTGGGCGATGAACAGCCATCCGACCGGGTAGGCGACCATTCCCGCCATGTAATGAAGAAAGTGAGCGCCCGGAGAGTAGGGTTCACCAAACAGGACCGTGATCACATTGTTTGCCAGCGGCACCGGCGCAAGGCCAGAAAACCCGAGCATCGGGCTGATACTCTGTCCATAAAAGTCAAATGCGACTGTCGCCAGTGCGCCCCCGAACATCGCGGTCACGAGTGTATGCCGGTCCAGCCGGAAGGCGGTCTGGCTGTTTGCTCTCGACTTGTCTTGTTCCATCACATCATCGCTTCCGTAAAGACTGAGACCAGACGACAAGTAGCACCGCCTGATCCCGGGAGGAAATCAAACTAACGCGATGGGCTGTGATGGGGCCGGCTGACCGATGCCGCCGACTTCTGTTACGGCATCCGGACGGTATCAACCGGCATTGGCATGCCGGGGCAGCTTCCAGCCCGGCCGCGGGAAATGACAGGTATAGCCGTTGGGAATGCGCTGCAGATAGTTCTGATGCTCCGGCTCGGCCTCCCAGAAATCCCCGACAGGCTCGACTTCCGTAACCACCTTGCCGGGCCACAGGCCGGAAGCGTCGACATCGCGGATCGTTGTTTCAGCGACTTCTTTCTGGCTGTCGCTGGTGTAATAGATCGCGGAGCGATAGCTGCTGCCCATATCATTGCCCTGCCGGTTGACGGTCGAGGGGTCATGAATCTGGAAGAAGAATTCAAGTATCGCCCGGAAATCGGTCTGTGCCGGATCGAAAATGACCTCAATGGCTTCCGCATGGCTCCCGTGATTACGGTAGGTGGCGTTCGGCACGTCGCCGCCGCTATAGCCGACACGGGTGGAAATGACGCCGGGCTGCCTGCGGAAGAGATCTTCCATTCCCCAGAAGCATCCGCCGGCCAGAACGGCTCTTTCAGTGGTCTCGCTCATGTTTTGATCCTCTCGCTCGAAAGCTCAGAAATAGGTGTCTCCGCGCCTGCATTCCAGACCGGTAACAGCTGGCGCACGCAGTTGTGTATGGTCAGGCGATCCGTACCAGCACCGTCAGCACGGCGAGAAGCTGAACCAGATTGATGGCAACGCTCAGTCTGTGCAGACGTTTGAAGCTGGTTGTCGCGGGGCCGGACTCCTCAGCGTTCTTCTGATCCCGGACAGCGTCAATCCGGGGCATCAGAATTTGCCGGGAGACCCAGAACAGACCAGCCACTGCGGCGAGAATAACGGCGTCGACCTCATGCGTGAAGGTGATCGTCAGTGTCGCCAGCGCGGATATGACGCCCATATACAGATAATAAACCGGGAACATCTTGCGGATCAAAACACCGGAAACTTCGGGTTTCAGGGCGGTGAAAATTACCGGTGTGACAACCAGCGCAAAAAACAGCATACCGCCGAAAATGGCGGCTACCAGAACCAGTCCTGTCAGGTCTGACACCGTTGCAATATCCATCAGTCTGATCTGTTCCTTTCAGTTCTGCCCCGCAAGTGGTTCAGGCGTCGAAGAATACGGTCTCCTGTTCGCCCTGCAGATGAATGTCGAACCGGTAAACCGGCTGTCCTGACCGGTCGAGCCGGGTGGCGACCAGTGTCTCCCGCCGGTCTGCCGGGGCCAGTGCCAGCACCGGGTCTGTGGCGTTGGCATCGGTCTCGTCAGGGAAGTAGATGCGGGTGAAGGTATGGTTCGGCATGCCACGGGAAAACAGGGTCAGGCTGATATGCGGTGCCTGCAGGCTGTTGCCCCGACCCGGTACAGGACCGGGTTTGATGGTGTCAAAATGGAAACGGCCTTCGGCATCCGTACCGGTCCGGCCAAAGCCGTGAAAGCCCGGGTCGGCTGCCACTTCGTCACGATTGTCTTCCGGATGGTCGTAACGTCCGGCAGCATTGGCCTGCCAGATTTCCAGCATGGCATCGCTGACCGGCGCGCCGTTGCCGTCATAGACAACGCCTTCAATCCGGATGCGTTCGCCCTGGGTTGAATCGGTCAGCAGGTTGTTACCTGCAACGCCGGTCCGGCCATAGGCTTCCGGTGTCAGGCCATAGGCAAAGAACGGTCCGACGGTCTGTGATGGGGTTTGTTTTGGCATTCCTAGTTCTCCATCGGGGTAGCGTTGCGACCGCGCAGGACAATGTCGAATCGATAGCCCAGCGCCCAGTTCGGTTCCGTCAGATCAAGTTCAAACCCCGCCACCATCGCCTGACGGGCGTCTTCGTCGGCAATGGCATTGAAGATCGGATCGTAAGCCAGCAGCGGGTCGCCCGGAAAATACATCTGGGTGACAAGGCGGTTAAGGATGCTGGTCCCCATCAGGGAGAAATGAATATGCGGCGGTCGCCAGGCGTTGTGATGATTTGGCCATGGATAGGCCCCGGGCCGGATGGTCTGGAACCGGTAGGTGCCGTCTGCATCGGTGACACATTTTCCGGCACCCAGAAAATTCGGGTCGAGCGGTGCGTCATGCTTGTCGTTCACATGAACATAGCGTCCGGTAGCATTGGCCTGCCAGATTTCGACCAGACTGTTGGCAATGCCACGGCCGTTTTCATCCATCACCTTGCCGGTAACGATAATCCGTTCACCAATCGGCTCGCCGTTGCGCCGGGCGTTTGTGGTCAGGTCGGCATCTTCCTGTGTCACGGCAGCATAGCCCAGCGCAGGACCGGTGGTCTCGGACAGGGTCTGCGGCATTATAATCGGTGCCCGGGTCGGGCCACGCAGCTGCGTCGATTTATAACCGGGTTCACGGTAGGGCGACATGCGGCCCCAGTCGCGGGCGCTGATTTCCTGGTCGCTGGACATGATCAGGCGGCTCCTTCTGATGTCGGTTCCGGTGTGATGCCCAGTTCTTCCCGGGCAATGGCAATGGCGCGGTTGGCGGCCGGTACACCGGCATAGACCGCGACATGAAACAGGGCTTCCTTGATGTCATCCGCCGTCGCACCGGTGTTGCGGCTGGCGCGGATATGCATCGCGAATTCCTCCCAGTGGCCGAGACTGGCAAGGATAACCAGTGTCAGCAGGCTGCGGGTCGGACGGTCCAGCCCCGGGCGGGTCCAGACAGAACCCCATGCACCTTCGGTAATGAAGGTCTGGAAATCCGTATCGAAGGCAGTCTTGCGGGATTCAGCCCGGTCCACATGCGCATCACCAAGGACGGCACGGCGCACTTTCATGCCGGCTTCATAGCGATCATCAGACAAGGTTGTTCTCCTTCAGGAAGCTTTCAATCAGTCCGGCCATGATCTCCGGCTGTTCAACGCATGGCAAGTGACCGACGCCGTCGATCACCTCAAAGCGGGCGCCGTCGATCAGATCGGCCAGTGCGCGTACCATTGCCGGTGTCGTGGCACCATCGTCAGAACCGACAATGCACATTGTCGGGATATTGATGTTGCGGGTTGAGTCCGTCATGTCGGCGTCGCGGATGGCGGTACTGACACCGACATATCCTTCTGCCGGTGTGCGGACCAGCATGTTGCGATAGCCAGCCAGTTCCGCAGTGCGGGATGCCCGGAACCCGGGTGAGAACCAGCGTTCCATAACTGCATCACCCATCGGCTCAATCCCGCCTTTGGTGATGGCGTCGATCCGCTGGTCCCACATTTCCTTTGGCCCGATGACATTGGCCGTATCCGACAGCACCAGTGCCCGGATCAGGTCCGGTCGTTTCGACCAGAGACCCTGCGCAATGATTCCGCCGACAGACAGACCGACAAAAATCGCATCATTCATGCCGTGATGGTCCATCAGCGATTCAATATCACCGACCAGCTGGTCCATGCTGTAGGGGCCGGGAGGCATGCCGGACAGACCATGGCCGCGCTTGTCGTAAGTCAGGATACGGAAACCGTCAGGCAGTGCCTCAATGACCTTGTCCCATGTACGAAAATCGGTCCCCAGTGAATTGGCGAAGACCAGAGCCGGGCCGTCTTTCGGTCCGGTGATGGAATAATGGTGGGTAAGATCGCCAATGCTGATGAATGCCAAAGTCATCCCTCCTGATTTATGTCGATGTTTATTCTTTGATATCTAAGTATGTCGCCGGAAGGAAGTCAGAACTGAGCAGGCTAACCCGTTTCAGTGTGGTTCCGGCCATAACCTTCGTTGAGAGGATCGGGGTTCAGAACCCGTCCGTCAATTGCACCCAGCCAGTCCAGTGCCGACCGCAGGCGGACAATGTTGCCAACAACAAAAATCGACGGTGCGGTGACGGATTGTTCAATCACATCAATGGCGGCACGTCCCAGCGTTGTTTCGACAACCCGCTGATGTTCCGTGGTTGCGCTGCCGACAAAGGCGGCGGGTTCATCGGGGCTGCGGCCACCGGCCATCAGTTTTGCCGCGATTCGTTCCGCATGCTTGATTGCCATATAGATCACCAGTGCGGGCGATCCCTTGGCAAGACTATCCCAGTCGATGCAGTCCGGAACCTCGCCGGAGGCACTGTGACCGGTGACGAAGGTGATTGCGGAATTGGTATCGCGATGGGTGGCCGGAATTCCGGCATAAGCCAGTCCGCCAATTCCGGCGGTTACACCCGGAACCAGCCGGAAGGGTATGCCGGCCCGGACCAGTGCCAGTGCTTCTTCGCCGCCCCGCCCGAAAACAAAGGGATCGCCCCCCTTCAGGCGGCAGACCCGCTTGCCAGCCTGTGCCAGCTTAATAATCCGGTTTGATATGTCCGGCTGCTTCGGCGACGGTTTTCCCCCGCGCTTTCCGGCATAGACCAGTTCAGCCATGTTACCGGCAAGCCGGAGAATACGTTCATCGACCAGCGCATCATAGATGATGACATCGGCAGACCGCAGGGCATGCAGGGCGTGCAGGGTCAGCAGACCCGGGTCTCCCGGCCCCGCTCCGACAAGCCAGACCCATCCCGCCTGAAATTCCGGCAGGTCGGGTAGCAGAAGGTCATTGCGTGAAGTCGTCATTCAAGAGAGCCTATATCGATTCACCGGGATCATGGCTAGATTTGCGACATGGCTCAACGTAAACCCGACGTACCCCTGAAAAAGGGCTGGACGACAGGCGCCTGTGCGGCTGCGGGTGCCCGTGCGGCCTGGCGATTTCTGCTGACTGGCGAGCGGCAGGAGTCGGTGCGTGTCAGCCTGCCGAAAGGGGTTAGCCCCGAATTTACCCTGTCACGGCTGGAACGGACGGGTGATGCCGTAACAGCAGGCATTATCAAGGATGCGGGGGATGATCCGGATGTGACGCATGGGGCGGAAATAATTACCACCGTACGGGCCGGGGCTCCCGGGTCTGGTATCACCTTTGCGGCGGGAGAAGGGGTTGGTCATGTGACCCTGCCCGGTCTGCCGCTGGCGGTCGGGGAACCGGCGATCAATCCGAAACCGCGGGAAATCATCGCGGCCAACCTGGCGGAAGTTGCCGAAGAACTGGATGCGGTTTGTGATCTGCATGTCACTGTCTCGATTCCCGGTGGCGAGGCGCTGGCGGTGAATACGGCCAATGGTCGTCTCGGGATTCTCGGTGGCCTCAGCATCCTCGGTACAACAGGCGTGGTCGTGCCCTATTCCTGCGCCTCCTGGATACATTCCATTCATCGTGGCATCGACGTGGCGCGGGCCGCCGGGATCGATCATATCGCGGGTTCCACCGGCCGGACATCCGAGGAGACCGTGCGCAATCTGTTCGGCCTGCAGGAACAGGCCCTGATCGATATGGGTGATTTCGCGGGTGGTATGCTGAAATATCTCCGACGGAAACCGATACCGAAGCTGACCATTGCGGGTGGTTTCGGCAAGCTGGCAAAACTGGCGGATGGCGAGATGGACCTGCATTCATCGCGCAGCCGGGTCAACACGGCGATGCTGGCCCGCTGGCTGGCGGAGGCGGGGGCTGACAAACCGATGGTTGAGGCGGCTGCGGCCTGTACGGCTGCAGGGCAGGTGCTGGCGCTGGCAGAGGGTTATCAGCCGATGCTGGCAGAACGCTGTGCCCGTGGAGCGCGTGAAGTCGCGCTGGCGACCCTCTCCGGTGACGTGTCCGTCGATGTGCTGGTGATCGACCGGGCCGGGAACCAGCTGGCTCATGTCGACTGAACGACGGCCCCATATCCTGATTCTGGGCGGTACAGGTGAGGCTGCGGCGCTGGCCCGTGCCATTGACCGGGAATGGAGCGAGGCAGTGCGCCTGACATCATCCCTGGCTGGCCGGGTGGAAAAACCGGGGCCCCTGCCGGGTCATGTCCGGGTTGGTGGCTTTGGCGGCGTTGCAGGGCTGGTGGCTTATCTGCGGGATGAACAGGTGGACCTGCTGATTGATGCCACCCATCCCTTTGCCGACAGGATATCGTCTCATGCACGGCAGGCAGCAGAAATGGCGGGTCTGCCGCGCCTTGGATTTGCTCGTCCGCTCTGGCGGCGTGATCCGGTTGACCGATGGATCGAGGTGGAGACGGTGGAACAGGCAGCCCGTGCGGCAGGTGATATCTCGAAGCGGGCGTTTCTGACTGTTGGCCGGACCGAGATTGCCCCCTTCGCACAATCCGGAGATGTCTGGTTTCTGGTCCGGCTGGTTGACCCTCCGGAAGCTCCGCTGCCGTTGCAGAACCATGAGACCGTGATTGCCCGTGGTCCCTTCACGGTTGCCGGTGAACGTGAGCTGATGCTGCATCACCGGATTGATCTGCTGATTACCAAAGCCAGCGGTGGTGCGGCGACGGAGGCAAAAATTCTGGCGGCACGGGAAGCGGATATTCCGGTGCTGATGGTTCGCAGACCACGGCCAGAACCGGGGCGCCGGGTCAGCGACGTGGAGTCGGCTATGGCATGGATCCGCGATCAGTCAGGGCTGGTCTGAGCTTTCGGCCGCAACACATGATGGTGTGCGGCATCGTAAAGTTTTGAATCGGTGAAGGCGGCATCACCGAAGACAGCGCCAACCATAATCAGGGCTGTTCGGGTAACGCCGGATTCCTTCACTTTGTCCCGAATGTCACTCAGGGTGCCCTTCAGGAACAACTGGTCCGGCCAGCCAACGCGATAGGCAATGACCACCGGACAATCTGCCCCATAAATCGGCGACAGGTCACGGACCACCTTTGCGATATTGTTGATCGACAGATGCAAAGCCAGTGTTGGCCGTCCGGCCGCAAGGTTTGCCAGTTCCTGTCCTTCCGGCATGGAGGATGAACGCACGGCAGTCCGTGTCACCAGAACGGCCTGGCTGACATCCGGCAGTGTCAGTTCCGTCTTCAGTTCGGCGGCAGCCGCAGCAAAGGCCGGGACGCCGGGGGTGATGTCATAGGGAATGTCGAGTGCATCCAGCCTGCGCATCTGTTCGGCGATGGCGCCATAGATTGACGGATCACCGGAATGGACACGGGCAACATCCTGCCCGCGATCATGGGCTGCCTGTATTTCGCTGATGATCTCGTCGAGATGAAGGGGCGCGGTATCAATGACCCGTGCGTCAGGCCGGGCGGCGGCAACGATCTCCGCCGGCACCAGCGATCCGGCATACAGCACCACGGGGGCCGCTTCGATCAGCCGGAGGCCACGAACGGTAATCAGATCGGGTGCGCCGGGGCCGGCGCCAATGAAATGGACGGTCATCATTCTGCTTTCTGTTTCCCGGTCCCGCTTAAAGCAGAAGACGGGGGTGGTCCAGACCCAGCCGGTAATGACCGCTACAGTGGCCCGCATTGACGGCGTTGTCTGCTGCCGTGATAGTTCGCGGATTATTCTCCATGCTTCACGGGATGCAGATGCAGAATATTCTTCACATCACCAACGGTGACGGGGCGGGGGACCTGCTGACAGCCTCGACCCTGCCCGGCGATGTTCTGCCCTGGCGGGACACGATGCATCAGGGACCGTTTCCTGACATTGACGATATTGATGAGGTGAGCCGGGTCCGGGCGAAATTTCTTGCCGGTGAGGCATTGCCGGTTGATGCCGTGCAGGCGGACATGCTGGCCCGGAACAATCTTTTGCGGCTGGCGGCAGACAGGGATGAAGTGATCCTGTGGTTTGAGCATGACCTGCTGGACCAGCTTCAGCTTGTGCAGATCCTCGACTGGTTCTCAAAGCCGGAACGGCGACCGGGCAAACTGACCCTGATCTGTATTGATGACTATCCCGGTATCGTGCCGTTTCGGGGACTGGGACAGCTTTCACCACCTCAGATCGCCGGGCTTGTTGAGCAGAGAGTGCCGGTTGATGCGGTCATGATGGATGTTTCTGTCCGCGTCTGGTCGGCCTTTCGCAAAGAGCAGCCGACAGACCTGTTCGATATTCTGGGGTCAGATATGACGGCCCTGCCCTTTCTGGCACCGGCACTCCGGCGTCATCTGCAGGAGTTTCCGTCATCCGGCAGTGGCCTGACACGAACCGAACAGCAGTTGCTGGAGATCGCCGCAGAGGGGCCGGTCGGGCCGGGGCATCTGTTTCGTGAGAATATGGCACGCGAAGACAGGCTGCATATGGGGGACTGGCAGACTTTTGATCGCATCGCCCGTCTGATGGATACGGGCTGTCCGCTTCTGCGGACTGTCAGTGGTGATGCCTTTCTTTATCCACCTGTCGACAACCTGTTGCGTGATGATTTTCTGGCGCAGCAACTGGAACTGACGCCGGAAGGCCTGGCGGCGCTGTCCGGAGATCTGGAGCCGGGACGTATCCGGCGGCATGAATGGCTGGGTGGTGTCGAACTTCGCTCCGGTCAGATGCTCTGGACATGGTCAGAGAGAGAGCAGTGCCTCCGGCATCTCAGGTTTTGAAGCGGTCAGCCAGCATCATTCCCGCAGTGATTTCTGGAAGCTCTGGATCAGCGGCTGGGTGACATAATCCATGAATGTCCGTTCTCCGGTGACGATCAGCACTTCTGCCTGCATGCCCGGCTGCAGGATGGCGCCGGGTATGACGGAACCCACATCTTCGGTCAGCTCGATCCGGGTCAGGTAATAGGTATCGCCGGTCTTCTCATCTTCGATCCCGTCCGCAGACACACCGATGACCCGGCCTTTTACCGGCGCGGAACTGCGCTGGCTGAAGGCTGACAGGCGGATTTCAGCCGTCAGACCAATATTGACCACATCGATATCTGACGGCTGCACACGTGCTTCGACAATCAGCTTGTCGCCGGTGGGAACCATCTCCATCAGCGGCTCACCGGGACGGATAACACCACCATCCGTAAAGACCGTGGAATTGACGATGGTGCCGGCGATGGGGGCGCGGATGGTCGTCCGGCGGAGCACGTCCTCGGCGCTGCGTAACTGCTCGCGGACTTCAAACAACTGGGACTGGATGTCGCGCAGGTCGGAGATCACAGAATTCAGAAACTCGGTGCGGATCTCGTTGATCCGGATCTGTGTCTCGCCGATGCTCTGACGGGTGCGGGCGATTTCTGACCGGTGGGCGGCGCGTGATCCGGCAATCTGGGAGGCTTCACGCTTCTTTTCCAGCAGACGCGGTTTGCGGCCGAGCCCCTGTGCGTTCAGGGTCTCCAGGTCCCGGATTTCTTCCTCAATCAGCGCGATCTGACGGTTTTCTGAGGATATCTGTTCCTGTAGCCCGCTGATTTCTTCCTCAAACTGGGCAATCTGCTGTTCCAGAATGGATTGCTGGCCGGTCTGGGCGTTCAGCCGCGCCCGGAACATATTTTCCTGACCTGTCAGAATTCCGCGGACCGCAGGGTCATCCATCCGGCTGGTCAGTTCTTCCGGAAAGGACAGGTTGTTCAGGCCGTCCCGTTCGGCAATCAGGCGGGTTTCCTCGGCCAGAAAACTGTCGCGCCGTGAACGCAGGGTCTGAACGGCAGAGCGGGCCTGTGTGTCTTCCAGCGTCACCAGCACCTGACCGGCATCGACCAGATCGCCATCCCGCGCCGCAATCGATTTGACGATGCCACCTTCGAGATGCTGGATGACCTTCTTGTTGCCCGCAACACTGACCACGCCGGGAGCAACCGCCGCACTGGACAGGCTGGCGGTCACCGCCCAGGCACCGAACAGCCCGAAGAACAGGCCGATCACCAGCACACCGCCAAGCACAGGTGCTGTCAGGTTGGGACGTGGCGGCAGGGTGGCCGGGCTGCCTGTTGTCGCGGCCATTGGCGTCGCAAGGCCGGTTGCGGCGGGGCGGGTCAGGGCATTATCAGCCATTACGGGGCTCCCCGCCGGGTTGTGCCGGTGCTATTCTCGGAGATGTTTCCTGCGCTTCGATTTTTGGTTCTTTTACCGTGGCTTTCTGTGTGGCGGCGGACATCTTGCTCATGATCTCGTCACGGGTGCCGAACAGATGCAGGCGTCCCTTGTTCAGAACCAGCACCCGGTCAATGAAACGCAGCAGGTTGGGGCGGTGTGAAATCAGGATGGCGGTGACGCCGGCCTGTTTCAGATAGGCCAGGGCCCGCAGCAACGCTTCTTCGCCTTCTGTATCAAGATTGGAATTCGGCTCGTCGAGGACCACCAGCCTTGGTGCGCCATACAGCGCGCGGGCCAGGCCGATACGCTGGCGCTGGCCACCGGACAGCCCGGCACCCCCGTCACCGATTTCGGTGTCGTAGCCATCCGGCAGACCCAGAATCAGATCATGTACCTGTGCCTGTCTTGCGGCGAGGATGACAGCCTGCGGATCAGCCGGGCCCATTCGGGCGATATTGTCCTGTATGGTGCCATCAAACAGCTCGATATTCTGTGGCAGATAACCGATATGCCGGCCAAGGTCATCGGCATCCCAGGCAGCAACATCCATACCGTCAAGTCGGGCGACACCGGCAGAGGGCAGCAGGTTGCCGATCAGAATGCGGGCGAGGGTGGTCTTGCCGGATGCTGTGGGGCCGATCATGGCAAGGCTTTCACCCGGTGCCAGTTCAAAGCTGATATTCCGCAGGGCCGGTTCTGCTCCCGGCTTGTGCGCGAACGAAACCGCCTCAACCTTTACCCGGCCTTCCGGTTGCGGCAGCGGCATACCCGCCTCGCGGCCATCGTCGGCAAGATGGGTCTTGATCCGGGCGTAGGCAGCCCGCGCGCCGACAAATCCTTTCCAGGCACCGATGGCCTGTTCCACGGGTGCCAGCGCACGCCCCATGATGATGGATCCGGCAATCATCGCGCCCGGCGACAGCTCACCCTCAAGCGCCAGATAGGCACCGAGACTGAGAACGCCGATCTGCAGGCAGAACCGGATGAACTTCGATAACGCGGTCAGTCCGCCGCTGAGGTTGCTGGCCCGGGACTGCAGATCGATGGATTTTGCGTTTTCGGTCTGCCAGCGGCTGACAATGTTCGGCAGCATACCCATGCCGTTGATGACATCCGCGTTGCGCACGGCGGCTTCGGCCCGGCGCATGGCCTGCGCATAGGCACCGTTGGCTTCCCCCAGCATACCCCGGGTAACGGTCTCGTTGGTGACGGCAATCGCGAACAGCAGCACCGCACCGATCAGTGATAACCAGCCCAGCCAGGGGTGCAGCAGGAACATGGCGGCGAGGAATATCGGTGCCCAGGGCGCATCCATCAGCGGAAAGACACCACTGCCGGACAGGAAGCTGCGGAGGGTGCCGAGATCACGCAGCACCTGTGCAGAGCCACCCCGGCTGTCCATCAGCGCGCGTGTCACGGCGGCCCCCAGTAACTGGCCGCCCAGTCGCTGATCCAGCCAGCTTGAAACCCGGACCAGAACGACCGTCCGCAGACCGTCCAGTAAAGCGAGAACCATGAGGGCAGCAATGGCGACGATCAGCAGGGCAATCAGCGTCTCGATGCTGCGGCTCGACAACACCCGGTCGAAAAGCTGCATCATGTAGATCGGCGAGGTCAGCATGCAGAGATTGACGCCGAGGCTGAAGACAGCCACGACGACAAAGCCCCGGCGACAGGCGCCAAGGGCTTCGGTAAGAGCATTCTTTGCGGGTTGGGGCTGCGCCAAGTCAGTTATCCATCAGTCATGTGGCGACAGTCTAGCGGGTCTTGTCTGCGGAAGCGACAGACAGGTCAGATGGTGCCGAAAAACATATCGCGGCCGGGTTTGTAGCCGAACTGAACCTGAGCCGGATTGCGATTGTAGAGAGGGCGGCCAAACATCGGATGGTCCAGACCACGGACCTCATGTTCAATCTGATACAGCAGGTCGCCACTCTCGGGGTCAACGATATCGATAAACCGGAACTGATAGCGTCCTTCATCCAGAGACAGCAGATTGCGCTGTTCAAGTTCGCGGCGAAGCGCCTCAAACCCGGCAATGTAAATCTGGATATGATGACCGTCATAAGCGGGCAGGGGGTCGCTGGTTTCCTGAAATGTCAGGGTCTGCCCCGGTCCGGCCGGCACGATGGCACAGGCTTTGCCGGACAGGTTTGCTGTTGTTGCTGTCGTGCCGATGATCTGCTGATAAAACCGGGCGATACCATCTGCGGCACCGGCAGGAACATCGAGGCGGACATCTGTCAGCCCGAGTTGAATACTGTCTTCGTCTCCAGCCGGTGGCAGAAGCCGGAACCTGTTGCCCCAGGGGCAGGTAACGAAAACTGTCTCGCCATCCCGCCGGAAATCAAAGGCGCTGCCGGACAGGGTGGGCTGTATGGCCTGCAGATTGGCCATGACCAGATCGATATCGGGCAAGGTCAGGGTAACTTCACCGCGAAGCTGATGGGCAATGGGCTCCCGGCTTGGCAGGTGCATCTGGGACCGGCCGATATTGATCCACATATTGGTCAGCCCGACGGTCATGGCCGGGTCGCGTGTCAGGCCAAGTCCGATGACATAGAACTGTGTTGCAACCTGCTGGTCAGGGATCGCCAGATTGACATGTTCCAGACGGGCAATTTTTCCAAGTTCGGTTGTCATCATGTAAGGGCCTTCTGTCGGGGTTCGAAGCTGTCGATCTGAGCCTGCTTCCAGGCTTCCAGGTAAAAATTATGTCCCTTGCCGGACAACAGGTCGCCGGGCTCCAGATTAGGAAAGCAGTCCTTGATGTTCAGGCTGCGCTCGTCCGAACCGCGCAGCATGAGCCGCTCGCCGCGCAGTTCCATCGGCCCTTCCAGACCCATCGCACCCAGCATTTCAGCCAGTGCATGGAGCGTGTTGTGATGGAAATTGGCGACCCGTGTTGCCTTGTCTTCCGGCACCAGAGCACGCTGTCGCAGAGGGTCTTGCGTGGCAACGCCGGTCGGGCATCGGTTGGTGTGACAGTTCTTGGCCTGAATGCAGCCGATGGAGAACATGAAACCACGGGCCGAATTGACCCAGTCCGCCCCCAGCGCGATTGTGGTCGCGATATCGGAACCGGAGATGATCTTGCCGCTGGCCCCTATCTTGATTTTGTCCCGCAGCCCGGCTCCAACCAGTGCGTTATGGACAAAGGTGAGACCTTCACGCAGCGGTGTGCCGATGGAATTGGAGAATTCCAGGGGTGCCGCGCCGGTGCCGCCTTCCTTGCCGTCGACGACAATGAAATCGGGAACATGGCCGGTTTCGATCATGGCTTTCAGTATCGCCATGAATTCCCAGCGGTGCCCGACACAAAGCTTGAATCCGATCGGTTTGCCATCAGACAACTGGCGCAGTTTTCCCAGAAATTCGACAAACTCCCGCGGCGTATTGAAGGCGGAGTGATTGGCGGGAGAGATACAGTCGACACCCATTGGCACACCCCGGGCTTCCGAAATTTCCGGGGTGATCTTGGCAGCCGGCAAGACTCCGCCATGTCCGGGTTTTGCCCCCTGTGACAGCTTGATTTCGATCATCTTGATCTGTGGATCTGCGGCCTGCCGCTTGAAATTGTCCTCATCGAATTTGCCGTCTTCACTGCGGCAGCCGAAATAGCCGGAACCGATTTCCCAGATAATATCTCCGCCACCGGCGCGATGATATTTCGACAGGCTGCCTTCGCCGGTGTCATGGGCGAAGCCGCCAATCTTTGCACCCTTGTTCAGTGCCAGAATGGCATTGCCGCTGAGTGATCCGAAACTCATGGCGGAGATGTTCAGCAGTGAAGCGGCATAAGGCTGTTTGCAGTCCGGGCCGCCGATCGGCACCCGGAAATCGGGGTTGGGAGACGGCTTCGGTGACATCGAATGGGTCAGCCAGACATAGCCCGGTTCATAGACATTCTGCAGGGTGCCGAAGGCCAGTGTCTGGAGTTCGTTTTTCGCCCGCTGATAGACGAGCGCCCGTTGCTGCCGGTTGAACGGGACGGCATCGGCGTCGGCTTCAAAGAGATACTGGCGGATTTCCGGGCGGATGCCCTCAAACAGCCAGCGCATATGAGCAATCACCGGATAATTTCGCAGCAGACTGTGCCGGGTCTGAATAAGGTCATAGACGCCAAGCCCGATCAGGGCTGTCAGCACGGCGGCAAGGATCAGGAACCAGCCTGAATAAACGGCTGATGCAGCCAGCGAGGCGAGTGCGCCGACGATGACGATGCCAAAGACCAGATAACGTTCCATCTCGTGTTACTTTGCTCCCGTTAAGATGCCATTCTGATCCTGAGCGGGCTGAAAGCGCAAGCGGATGCCCCGACAATTCCACAACAGGGAATTGTATTTGTTCCGGAGTGAAGCCGGTCACAGCCACAGCCTTAATTTTGCTATAGTGTCGCTGTTTACTTGCCAAAGACGGGGCAACGAATAGCGTTGCCGCGGGGTAGTTGTGTTTTATGAGGGTCTGGCGTGAAAAAAGTTCTGTTTACATTTCTGGTCGTGATCGTGGTTCTGGTTGGCGGGGCGCTGGCTGCTCCCAGCTTTGTGGACTGGAATGCCTATAAGGATGATCTGCGTCTGGTCGTAAAGGAACAGACAGGCCGCGATCTTGTCATTGAGGGTGATATCAAGGCACGCCTGATCCCCTCGCCAGAGATCAGCGCTGAAGATATCAGGCTCTCGAACAGTGCCGGTTCGGCAAGCGAGGACATGCTGTCGCTCAAGGCTGTCCGGGTGAAGGTGGCGATTGCCCCTTTGTTGTCGAAGATTGTCCGCATCGACAGTTTTGAACTGGTCGAGCCGATTGTCGAGGTTGAGAAACGCGCCGACGGCAGCATGAATTTCGATGATCTGTCCGGAGGTGGCAATGCGACGGTTGCACCGGCTGCAGCGCCAGCCGGGTCTGCCGGAACCAGCAGCCAGAATGAGCCGATTTCGGTGGCCGGTTTTGATGTCAGCGTCGACAGTGCCACCATTCGTAACGGTACGCTGATCTATCGTGACACGCAGGCGGGCAGCATGCAGGTCATCGAGAACTTCAATCTTACGGTCGGGGCGAATTCGCTGGTTGGCCCCTATGACCTGTCCGGAGATATCAGCCTGCTGGGTATTCCTCTCGCCTTCGAGGCGGGGCTGGGTGAGGTCTCTTTCGAACGTGCCGCCGTGCCGCTTACCCTCAGTGTTGATGTGGATGGTGGTGCGACCCGGACGAATTTCACCGGGGCGCTGGTCGGATTGCCGGATAATCCCGGTGTCCGGGGCAAGCTGAAAGGGCGCAGCGAGAATATCCTGAAACTGATGACGGCCCTTGGCGCAGGTGACGGGCTACCGGCTGAACTGGCGAAACCGCTCAGCCTGGATGCTTCCCTGAATGCATCGGCAACCGAGGTCAAGGCAGAGGATATTGCGTTTGAGGCTGCGGGCAGCCGGATTACCGGTTCAGCCAGAGTCGCACTGGGTGAGATGATTGATGGCGGTATTGATCTGCATGTCGCCCGTCTCGACCTTGATGCTTTGCTCGCTTCACTTCCGGCTCAGCCGGCGGCAGGGGACAACACGGCGAAGGCGACGGATTCTAATGCCCCGGCTTCCGCGCCCGCACAGTCCGCAGGTAAGCCTGCAGATACCGCAGTACCGGAATTACCGAAAAATGTGAATTTCGCTGCGACCTTTACCGCCGATGCCATCGTCTATCGCGGCAAGCCGGTCAACAAGGCAACGGCGTCCGTTGCACTGGCCAATGGCGAACTGTCGATCAACCAGATTTCGGCGCAGCTTCCCGGCGGATCGGATGTCGCTGTGTTCGGCTTCATCGCACCACGCGGCAAGTTGCTGGGTATGGAAATTGAGGCGGATGCGCGATCCGATAACCTGCGTGCCCTGCTGGACTGGGCAGGTGTTGATCTGAGCGCCATGCCGAAGGGCAAGCTGCAGACCATGGCACTGCGCACCAAGGTTGGTGGCACGACCGAGAATATCCAGATCACCGATCTGAACCTGAAACTGGACAGCACCACGGTCCGGGCGGCGGCAACGCTGCGACCGGGGGATCGTCCGGCTGCAGGGATCACCCTGCGTGTCGACCGGCTGGATCTGGATGGCTATATCCCGGCTTCGTCTTCGGCCCCGGCGAAACCGGCTGCGGCACCGGCGACTGCGGCAAACGGTTCGACCCCGGCCACTGCCCCGGCATCGTCACCCTCTCCGTTTGCCGGTCTGAAGGCACTGAATGATTTTGACGTCAGCACGGATGTCGAGATCGCGACGCTGACCCATAACGGTATTACAGCCAACAAGCTGGCGCTGCGGGCCCGGCTTGTGAAAGGCAAGCTCGACCTGACAGAATTTTCTGTCGGTAATCTTGCCGGGGCTGCGGCCCGTGTATCGGGCAGCTTTGCAAATTTTGGTGCGGTACCGTCAATCTCTGGACTGGATGCGGGTCTGTCTGCCAACAGTATTGATGGCCTGCTGCGGCTGGCCGGTGTCCAGTCGCCGATCCCGCCCGAAAAACTCGGTGCGATTTCAGCAAGGGTGACTGCAGATGGCGATCTCAACAAGTTGCAGGTTTCAGCAAAGGTGACGGCAGCGGGTGGCACGGCTACCGCCACCGGACCAATCTCACCGCTGGCAGCAGTTGATGACCTCCGGCTGGCGGTCACACTCGATCATCCCTCGCTGAACCGGTTGCTGGAAGTGGTCGCCCCCGACTACCGCCCGACCGGTCGCAATCTCGGTCCGCTGGCAGTGAAGGCCGGTGTCGGGGTGACACCGGGTGCGATTGCTGTCGATGACCTGAATGCCCGTGTCGGTCCGGTCTCTGTTGCCGGTAACGCCTCCGTTGCAACGGGTGGGGCCCGTCCGATGATTACGGCGCGGCTGTCTGCAAACGAACTGCCGGCACAATTGTTTGCGCCGCTTGTCGGCGGCACAAAACCGGCACCGGCGCAGCGTAGCAGTGCCGCTTCCGGCGGTGCCTCCGCTCCGGCTGCTGCCGGTGGCAGCCGCTGGTCGCGGGAGAAGCTTGATGTCAGTGGCCTGAAATCAGTTGATGCGGATGTGCAGATCAGCGCGAAGGCTGTTCTGTATGAGCCTTACCGGGTGGATAACCCGGAAATCATCCTGACGCTGAATAATGGCAGGCTCGACCTCAAGCGCATGGCCGGCAAGATGTTCGGTGGCGGATTCGATATGACGGCGGTTGCTGTTGCCACGGACAAGCTGACGGTGGAGACCGCAACGAAGGTCGAAAACGCCAATATCAAGAAGGCGATCCTGCAGACTGCCGGGATGGATGTTGCCGATGGTACGCTGAATTTTACCAGTAACATGAAAACAACGGGCCTCAGCGAATATGACCTGATCCGCAATCTCAACGGTACCGCAAATCTGGCTGTTACGGACGGGCTGGTGAACGGCTTCGATCTGGACGCGCTTTCTGACAGACTCAACAATCCGGTGAATGTTGCCGGTCTGTTGTCTCTGGTGACGCAGGGTATCTCCGGGGGGCAGACGCGGTTTCAGGATCTCAAGGGCACTTTCAGGGCGACCAATGGTGTGGTCGAGACAAATGACCTGAAGGTGACGGCAAAGTCCGGTACGGCGACAACGGTGGCAAAAGCCGACCTGGCTGACTGGAAGATGAACGGATCGTCGGTGGTGCAGCTGACCCGGATCGAGGGGGCTCCGCCGATCAATGTCCGTTTCAGCGGCCCGCTGGACCAGCCGAACCCGACTTTCGATATCAATGCCTTTCAGGCCTTCATGCTGGCCAATGGTCTGGTCAAGGGTGTCGGCGGACTGGTCAAGGACGGCAAGGATATTGTCAAGGGTGCCGGTGGCGGTGTCGGCGGGGTCGTGAAAGGCATCCTCGGCACGCTGGGCGGTCAGCAGCAACAGACGACGCCGCAGGCCCAGCAACCTTCGTCGTCTTCCGGAACGGCAACACCGCCGCCTCAGCAACAGCAACAACAGCAGGACAATAACCCGCTGAACAACCTGCTCCGGGGCGTGCTCGGTAACTAGACCGGGTTTCAGATCAGGCCGCGCTGCACCTCACCGTTCAGCGTGGCCCTTATTGTCCGGTTTGCCACCGATCTCATCTGATTGCGGTTGACGATAACCGTCGCGTCCTCAACAAGGTGGGGTCATGACATATCCTGATAATCTCCCGGCTTCGCTGACCCCCTTTCTGACTGTTTCGGACGGCTGCCATGGCTGCTGAAGCACCGATCCTTTCGCTTCGTGATGTCGAAGTTCATCTCGGCGGCGATCCGCTTTTCGGGCCGCTGGAGATGTATCTGGCGGCCAGTTCCCGGTCCTGCCTTGTCGGCCGTAACGGCACCGGCAAGTCGACCCTGATGCGGATCATCGCCAATCAGCGCCAGCCGGATGCAGGAGAGCGGTTTGCGGTCCCCGGACTGCGCGTTGCCTATCTGGCACAGGAGCCGGATTTCAGCGCTTTTAAAACCGTGGGTGAATTTGTCGCCGATGGTCTGGCGGATCCGGATTCCACCTGGCTGGCGGATTCTGAATTGCTGGAAGCCGGACTGGATGCTGACCGCGACCCGATGACCTTGTCCGGTGGTGAAGGCCGGCGGGCGGCTCTGGCCCGGATGTTTGCTGGTGAGCCGGATTTCCTGCTGCTGGATGAGCCGACCAATCATCTTGATATTCCGGCCATTGAAGCGCTGGAAGACAAACTGTCGAAATATCGCGGCGGCTATCTGATCGTCAGCCATGACCGGACCTTCCTGCGCCGCCTGACTAAGGAAGTTCACTGGTTGGATCGCGGAATCATCCGCACCGCCCCGACCGGTTTTGACGGTTTTGAAGACTGGATGGAATCGGAGCTGGCCCGCGAGGAAGAGGAAGCGCACAAGCTTAACCGCAAGATCGTCCGCGAAACCGCTTGGTTGCATAAAGGTGTCACGGCACGTCGCAAGCGGAATATGGGTCGCCTGCGCCGCCTGAATGATCTGCGGCAGGAACGGGCGAACCGGCGGGCCCCGACCGGGCAGGCCAGTCTTACTGCCGCTGCCGGGGAAGCATCCGGGAAACTGGTGCTTGAGGCGGTGGATGTCAGCAAGAAATATGACGACAAGGTCATCCTTGATCATTTTTCCACCCGGATATTGCGGGGCGACCGGATTGCCATCATCGGGCGGAACGGAGCAGGCAAGACCACGCTGCTGAAACTGCTGCTGGGTGATATCCAGCCTGACAGCGGTACGGTACGGCTGGGGTCGCGTCTCGACATTGCCTATATCGATCAGCGACGTGACGCACTCGATCCGAATGCGACGCTGTGGGATACGCTGTGCGACAGCGGTGGCGATCATATCGATGTGCGGGGCACGCCGCGGCATGTGGTCTCCTATCTCCGCGACTTCCTGTTTGATGAAAGCCAGGCGCGCAGTCCGGTTCATGCCTTGTCCGGGGGGGAACGGAACCGGCTGATCCTGGCGAAGAAGCTGGCGAAACCGGCCAATCTTCTGGTGCTGGATGAGCCGACCAACGATCTCGACATGGAAACCCTCGATCTGCTGGTTGAGGTGCTGTCGGATTACGAGGGGACGTTGCTGCTGGTCAGCCATGACCGTGACTTCATCGACCGGCTGGTAACGGGTACTTTCGCGCTCGAAGGTGATGGCAAGGCGACGGAATATCCCGGCGGCTATACCGATTATCGCCGCCAGCGTCAGGCTACGACCGAACTGGGAGATGACCGTCGCGGGACAAAAGCCTCTGAATCCCGAAAACCGGCCCGTCCGGCGGCAAAGCTGAGTTACAAGGATCAGCGCCGGCTGGATAATCTGCCGAAGGATATTGCCCGCCTCGACAAGGCCATCGAGAAGCTGGAAAAGATACTGGATGATGCCGGCCTGTTCGCTCGCGACCCGGATTCTTTCAACGCAGCGGTTGCCAGTCTGGACAAGGCGCGTTCAGATAAGGCGGGTATGGAAGAAGAATGGCTGGAACTTGAAATGAAACGCGAAATGCTGGCGGAAGGCCAGACCGGGTGACACCCGGACACATATTGCTGGCGCTCTGCGTCATGTTGATCTGGGGTGTGAATTTCGCAGTCGCCAAAGTCACGGTCGCGGAACTGCCCCCCCTGTTTGTGAATGCCATCCGTTTTGCCCTTGTGGCTGCCATCCTGCTCCCCTTCGTCCGGATTCCCCGGGACAAGCTGAAAGACATCTTCATTCTTGCCACCATCATGGCGCCGTTTCATTTCGGCCTGATGTTTGTCGGCCTGACCGGCACGGATGCCGCCGCCGCTGCGATTGCCATGCAACTCTCGGTTCCCTTCGCTGCCCTGATGGCGAGCTTTTATTTCCATGACAAGCTGGGTGCCCGCCGCACCATCGGCATGATTATCGCCTTTACCGGCGTCGTCATCCTGGCCGGTGAACCGCGTATGGACGGTGAACTGTTCCTGCTTGGCATGGTCGTGCTGTCGGCAGCGATGTGGGGTGTCGGCAATATTCAGATCAAGCGGATCGGCGATATCAACCCCTTTGCGCTTTCTGCCGGGATGGCGATGTTTGCTGCGCCGGAACTGCTGGTCCTGTCGCTGCTGCTGGAGCAGGGCCAGATGCATGCTGTCCGCACCGCCGACTGGATCGCCTGGGGCGGGGTGATCTATATGGTCGTGCTGGTGGCGATTGTCTCCTACGCAATCTGGTATCACCTGCTGAAAACCTATGCGGTCAATCAGGTGGTGCCGTTCAGCCTGCTGGGCCCCGTATTCGGGGTGGCCGCCGGTATCCTGCTGCTGGGAGAGGCGGCGACCTGGCAAAAGCTGGTCGGCGGGGCCATTACCATTGCCGGAGTTGCCATGATCACCCTGTACCGGCCGCCTGCGCCTCCCTGTGTTCCGGTGGCTGACCCGAAACAGGTCACACAAAAGGACTGACCGTGGATATCATCGACACGCCCTCCCCAAATCATGGTCCCCGGCGCGACGGGGCGGTCGTCGATATGCTGGTGCTGCATTACACCGATACGAAAGACACCGACGAGGCGCTGGCCATCCTCACCGATCCTGTGGCTGAAGTCAGCTCGCACTATCTGATCGAGGAAGACGGCAGCATTCACCGGCTGGTGCCGGAAGACCGCCGGGCCTGGCATGCAGGTGTCGCCGCATGGCGGGGACAGACCGATATCAATTCAACCTCCATTGGTATCGAACTGGTCAATCCCGGTCATCGTTATGGCCTGCGCCGGTTTCCGGATGCGCAGATGGAGGCGCTGGCCGAACTCGCCGGCAGCGTGATGAGCTGGCACGACATTCCGGCCCGCAATGTTGTCGGGCATTCCGACATCGCCCCGGACCGCAAGCTTGACCCCGGCGAGCTGTTTGACTGGCAATGGCTGGCCGAACGCGGCATTGGTCTCTGGCCGGAGGAGAAGCTGGGCGGACGTATGGAGATGCTGTCCGCCTATGGTTACGGTCCGAAACCGGGCGTCATCGCCGCCTTCCAGCGCCATTTCCGCCCGCAGAAAATCAACGGCATCGCCGACGGCCAGACCCTCGCCCGCCTCGCCGGCCTGATGGAGCTGATTAAAGAAGCGGAGTAGGCTGCCCTTTTGGTGAGTGAAAATCTCCGATCAGAATTTTCCCGCATTTACCTCGCCTGAAACTTCGCTATTGTCCGCAGCGTCAGGCGGCTGGACGGCTGCTCTTCATCGGGTAACCGGTGAAGGGAGGAAAGTCCGGGCTCCATGAAAGCACGGTGCCGGGTAACGCCCGGCGGGGGTAACCCCAGGGAAAGCGCCACAGAAAGTATACCGCCCGGACATGTTCGCATTATGGGTAAGGGTGAAAGGGTGCGGTAAGAGCGCACCGCGATCCTGGCAACAGGAACGGCATGGCAAGCCCCACCGGGAGCAAAACCAAATAGGGGTGGCTTATGGTCGGTTTTCAGACTGTCACCCGGGTCGGTTGCGCGAGGCGTTCAGCGATGAACGTCCCAGATGAATGGTCGTCGAACCTGCATTGCAGGGGAACAGAACCCGGCTTACAGGCCGCCTGACACTCAATCCTGCCCGAAGTTGAAAATCTGATCTTTGTTGCCATCCTTCGAGACGCGGCGTTGCCGCTCCTCAGGATGAGGTTTTTATGCATTCCGCTTCACCTGAGGAGGGCTGAAAGCCCGTCTCGAAGGATGAAGAGAAACGGGAGAGGGGCTTATCCGCCCCCCACACCGATCAGCTGTTGCAGCCTGTCCGGATTGTCTTTCAGTTCAAGGCTGGCACCATCGAAGGCAATCTGACCGCGGTCCATCACCACGCAGCGGGCTGAAAATCCGAGGGCAAAGCGTGTATGCTGTTCGACCAGAATGATGGCCATGCCGGTTACGTCTCGCAGCTTCGCAATGGAGCGCCCAAGTTCCTCGACGATGACCGGGGCAAGGCCTTCACTGGGTTCGTCCATCAGCAGCAGATCCGGCCCGCCCATCAGGGCGCGGCCAATCGCCAGCATCTGCTGCTCGCCGCCGGAAAGCTGGTTGCCCCGGTTGTTGCGGCGGCGGTCGAGATGCGGGAAGAATTCAAAAACCCGATCTGTTGTCCAGTCACCGCCGCGGGCGGCAACCCGGAGGTTTTCCGTCACGCTGAGAGAGGGGAATATCTCCCGCTCCTGCGGCACAAAACCGATGCCGGCCCGGTTGCGCAGATGCGGTTTTGAGCGTGAAATATCGGACTGGCCAAGGCTGATCCTGCCCTGGTGCAGGCTGGTATGACCCATGATGGTGGACAGCAGGGTGGATTTCCCGACACCGTTGCGCCCGAGGATGCTCAGACTTTCACCGGCTGCCAGTGTCAGGCTGATGCCGTCCAGCACGACCGTTTCGCCATAACCGGCGCTGACATTATCTAGGGTCAGAAGTGGCTCAGCCATGGCTTTCCTCCCCCAGATAGACGGCGCGTACTTCCGGGTTGCGGGCGATCTCGTCCGGGGTGCCTTCGGTCAGGACACCACCATCAACCAGCACGGAAATCCGGCTGGCAAAACGGAACACGACATCCATGTCATGTTCAATGATCAGGATGGCGATATCTGACGGCAACCCGGCGATCACGTCGAGAATGACATCGCTCTCGACCGAGGGAACCCCGGCGGCCGGTTCATCGAGCAGCAGAACACGGGGTTTCAGCGCCAGCGTGATGGCGATTTCGATCAGCCGCTGCCGCCCATAGGGCAGACCGGCGATGGTCTTCCCGGCATCGGCACCGACCCCGAGGCTGGTCAGGATGGCCATAGCCTCATCAAGAATCGCGGAGTTTGTACCCGCCGGCTGCCACATTCGTCTGGCAATGCCTTCCCGTTCTGACAGGGCGAGGACAACATTTTCAAGTGCGCTGAGGCCCCGGAACAACTGGTTGATCTGGAAGGTACGGGCAATCCCGGCACGCACCCGTTCTGCCTGTCCGAAGCCGGTGATGTCCCGGCCATTCAGGCTGACCTTCCCGGCATCCGGGGTCAGCACGCCGGTTACCAGATTGACCAGCGTCGTCTTTCCGGCGCCATTCGGGCCGATCAGGGCATGGCGGGCACCGGCTTCCAGTGTCAGGTCGACCGCGCGGGTGACATGCAGCGCCCCGAAATGCTTGTCGAGACCGGTCAGTTGCAGGGCGACACTCATCCGGCAGACTTGCCTTTGATCCGGCGAACCAGGGCGTCGCTGGCCCCCAGCAATCCGCCCCGGAAGAACAGCACGACAGCAATCAGCACAAGGCCAACACCGATTTCCCAGAACTCGGGACTGATCCGGGCCAGTTCATCCTCCAGAGCCATATAGACAGCGCCGCCCAGGAAGGCACCATAGAGGCGGCCTGTGCCACCAAGAACCAGAACGATCAGCACAGTGCCGGAGCGGGCAAAATCGAGCACGTCGAGGGTCACATAGGCATTGGATTGCGCGAACAGGCCCCCGGCAATCCCGGCCATCGCAGCGGAAATGGTATAGACCGTGACCAGACGTCCGAAGACCGGGGTACCGATGGCGTTCATCCGCCGCACATTTTCCCGCACGCCAACCAGTGACCGGCCAAACGGGGAATGCACAATCCGGCGGGCAACCAGAAAGACCAGAAACAGGACGCTGAGGCTGTACCAGTAGTAATGATGGCCCCAGAGATCATTTTCGAACAGGCCGAAGATCGGGTCGATGCTGATACCCTGCAAGCCGTCGAAGCCACCGGTGACAGGGGCTGCCGTGTTGGCGGCTTCCTGCAACAGAATGGCGAAGGCCAGGGTCAGCATCAGCAGGGTAAGGCCGTGATAACGCAGCAGGACCAGACCGGATAACAGGCCCAGCGCCCCGCCGGCCAGCCCGCCAAACAGCAGTCCGGTCAGCGGCTCGTTCCATCCCAGCAGCGCCGACAGCATGCCGGTTGCATAAGCCCCGGCACCGAAATAGGCCGCATGGCCGAGCGACACGACCCCGGCATAACCCAGAATCAGATCCATCGAGAGGGCAAAGATGATCATGATGATGATCTGCGTGCCGAGCGCCGCATAGTCCGGCAGCAGGGCAAAGGCGGCGAAGGCCGTCATCCAGGGCAGCGCCTCGATCAGCCGCCAGCGATGGCGGTTGCGCAGATCTGCTGTCGGGTCGCTTCTGTCGGTTGCGTTCATGACGCCCGTCCAAACAGCCCGGCTGGCCTGTAGAGCAAAATGGCCACTGTTGCTGCATAGATGAAGAAGGCGCCGCCATCGGGCCAGAGGTACTTGCCGGCCGTATCCAGCACGCCGAGCACGATGGCAGCGACAAAGGCCCCGCCCATGCTGCCCAGCCCGCCGACGGCGACAACGATCAGGAAAAATACCAGATACTGAATGGCGAAAGTCGGCGACATGCCGACGATCTCAATCGCCAGTCCGCCACCAAGGGCCGCCAGTCCGCTGCCTATTGCGAAGACCAGAACGAACAGCCGGTCGACATCGATACCGACGGATTGCGCCATCCGGCGGTTGTCGACGGCCGCGCGGATTTTCGCGCCAAGCAAGGTGCGCTCAAAGGCAAACCACAGGATCGCCATCATGACACAGCCGATGAGGATGATGAAAAAGCGATAGGTCGGGACTTCACGGAATCCGAGATCGACCTGACCGGTCAGGAAGTCCGGCATCGGAATGGCCGGCGGGGCAGGGCCGTAAATAAAGGTCACAACGCCGATCGTCACAAAGACCAGTCCGATCGACAGCAACACCTGATCAAGCTCTCCCGCTTTATAAAGCGGGGCATAGAGGAAGCGTTCAAACGGGATGCTGCCAACACCGACAACAACCGGTGCAATGGCGAGTGCCGCGACAAAAGGCACGCCATAGCCAGTCATCAGGGTGACCAGTACATAGCCACCGACCATGGCAAAGGCACCATGCGCCAGATTGACGAAGCCCATCAGGCCCATCGTCACGGATAACCCCACCGAGATGATGAACAGCAACATGGCATAGGCCAGGCCGTCAAAGAGAATGCTGATCAACGCTTCCATGACAAGGATGGTGGCCG
Organism: Alphaproteobacteria bacterium HT1-32; assembly: GCA_009649675.1. Taxonomy (NCBI): domain Bacteria; kingdom Pseudomonadati; phylum Pseudomonadota; class Alphaproteobacteria; species Alphaproteobacteria bacterium HT1-32. Next base: position 2,040,702 of record WJPL01000001.1, read on the forward strand.
CTACAACCGCCGCGCGTCAAGCATCTGCTGCGTCAGTCGAGTCTTATGCCATTGCGGCGCAGCCAGTCGGCGAAATTATCCCGCTCCGGGCGCGACAGCTGCCGGGTGACATTTTCGGACCAGACGCATTTCTCCAGCTCGCCATAGAGGTCGCGATGGCGCTGGCTGCCGGGGGCAATCGGCTGGCGCTCATGGGCCCGTTCGTCATAGGCAGCAACTTCGTCGGTGAGGTTCGAGTCATCATAGGTTTCGTGGTGAACGACGACTGATGGTGGCAGACGGAGTGAGACCGGGCGACGCCGGGCGGGCCAGCCGACGCAGAGCCCGGCAATCGGGAACACGCCTTCCGGCAGAGCCAGCAGTTCCTGTAATTCGTCCAGCCGGTTGCGAATATAACTGATCGGACAGGTGCCAAGACCTTCGGCTTCTGCTGCGATGACAAAACTCTGCAGGGCGATGGCCGCATCAACGGCGGCGTTCATGAAGGTATCGGCGACATTGTTCTGATAATCATGTTTCCGCCACGCGGCGAGTCGCCGGATACGTCGCACATCGCCAAGGAAGATCATGACCAGTGGTGCGTCGGCGATCCAGGGCATGGTCGGCACCAGGCCAGCCAGCTTGCTGATCCGTTCCTTATCACGCAGCACCATGATGGAATATTGCTGCAGGTTCGACTTTGTTGGTCCGGACTGGGCACAGGCCAGCAGGATTTCCAGCAGATCATCATCAATCGGGTCGGGCTTGAAAGTGCGGCAGACGCTATGTCCGAGGATACCGGCAACCGTTCCCTCTGCTGCCCGGTCTGTCCCGGCGGTTGTTTCCAGGCCGAAGCGCTCGGTGACCTGATCGGCTATGGTGCGGGTCATGCTGTCATCCTTTCATAAGGTCATGTCTGCCCGGCGGAGTCGGATAGTGCCGGGATATGACACTCCATCCCGCAACAGAACAGGGACGGAGTGTCACAGGCACCGGTTCAGCTCAGCAGGTTGTAGCGGGCATCGCCATCGCGTTCGATCTGCGCCGGCAGATTAACTTCCCAGTCGAGATAATAGGTCGCGGCCTCGGCATTGTTGTAATGCCGGTCGTGGACCCAGAAATGGAAGTCGAGACAGTCCTGATCGGAAGGTGTGTCAGGACTTGCAGCCGTTTCATGGCCCGCCGCCTTCCAGGCAGCAAGACCGCCGGAGAGATAGCAGACATCCCTGAAGCCGAGGCGTTCCAGATCAGCAGTTGCAAAGCTGGCCAGTGCGCCGTCTTCGGAGACCACACAGACCGGCCCGTCGGCGAGGGTCAGTTCAGACAGACGGGAGCGATGCCACCAGATTGCATCCGGCACATGTTCCTGCCGGAAAGTCATGTCGGTCGAGACATCAATCACCGTGTAGCTGTCACGCTTGTCATGCAGGGTGGCTGCGTCAATTGCGGCCACACCCCCGGCAACCGGGTAGGCAGGCATACCGGTTTCAACCGGGCCGGAGGCGATGCCACCTTTCAGGACATAGACATCCCAGCCCATCTGGGACAGCCAGTGGCCACTCATTACCGCGCGGACTTCTGTATCGTCGGTCAGTACGATGCGGGCACCAAGCACCGCAACCCAGGTATCAGATGCCTGTACGAGCTGGCCGCCCGGTGCATTGATGGCGCCGGGGACATGTCCGGCGAGATATTCATCAATCTGGCGGACATCCAGCAGGAAGGTCGTGCGGTCGGTTTCAGCCAGCCAGCTGTCCAGTGTTTCCCGGTCGACACTGCCGACATTGTAGCGTTCACGAACCAGCGTGGCGCGAGCTTCGGCTGCGGCCAGCGCGCTGTCGTCCAGTTCGGTCAGGGCGGGGTCGCGGCCACGGTCCAGCTCATAGCCGGCCAGTTCCCAGCCCATGGTGCCGTTACGCAGCGCGACAACCCGGTTTGGAACACCGGCATTGATCAGCGACTGTGCCCCGATGATGCTGCGGGTTCGCCCGGCGCAGTTCACGACAATTGTGGTGTCGGGGCTGGGGGCATGGGCATGAACGCGATAGGCCAGCTCCGCGCCGGGGCAACTGGTGCCGCCGGGGATGTTCATACGGTGATATTCAGCCTGTGTACGGCTGTCGAGGATCACGTAATCGGCTTTGTTTTCAGCCATCTCATGCAGTTCTTCGGCTGAGATGGAAGGCGTGTGGTTGCCATGCTCGACCACTTCACCGAAGGCCTTGCAGGGAACATTGACGCCTTCAAACAGCTCATGTCCGGCGGCTTTCCAGCCCGGATTTCCGCCTGCCAGAATGACCACCGACTGATATCCCATATCCGCCATGCGCCCGGCGGCCTTGATGGCCAGCCCGTCGCTGTCATCGACCAGAACGCAACGCACATTCTTGTTCGGAACCAGTCTTGGCAGCATCAGTTCCAGCCGGCTGGTTGGCAGGCTGATGGCATAGAACAGGTGATTATGGACGAAACGCCCGCTCTCGCGAATATCAAGCAGGGCAAGTTCCTTGCCGTCGTGGAGCATTTCCTTGAGGTCAGCCGGGGTTATCTGGGTTGTCATGATTGTCCTGTTTTCTGTTGTTCAGGTTCTTTGGGGGGAAAGACGTATTGTTGTCCTGGATCAGCCCCGGGCGGCGAGCGCCCGGTCACGGATCTGGGACAGGCTGGCGGAAATGGTGATCGCTTCCGGATCAATCCGGACTTCGATGACGGATGGCTTGCCAGAGGCCTGTGCCCGTTCAAAGGCCGGACCGAAATCTTCCGTGCGGGCAACGACTTCACCATGTCCGCCATAGGCGTCGGCCAGCTTTGCGAAATCGGGATTGGTCAGCTGGGTGGCGGATATCCGGCCCGGATAATCCCGTTCCTGATGCATCCGGATGGTGCCATACATGCCATTATTGACGACGATGATGATGACATTCGCCTTGTACTGAACAGCGGTTGCCAGTTCCTGCCCGGTCATCAGGAAGCAGCCGTCACCGGCAAAGGCGACCACGGTCCGTTCCGGGTGGGTGCGTTTTGCCGCGATAGCAGCAGGCACACCATAGCCCATTGAACCACTGGTCGGGGCCAGCTGGGACTTGTAACGGGTGAAGCGGCGGAACCGATGGACCCAGGTGGCGTAGTTCCCGGCACCGTTGCAGACAATCGCATCTTCCGGCAGGTGCTGGCCGAGCCAGGCCATGATATCGCCCATCTGAACCGGTCCGGGCGAGACCGGCAGCTTCGTGTTCCAGACGAGGTAACTGTCATGCAGTGCCTTTACATCCTCGTCTGCGCGGCTGACCGGCTTCATTTCAGCGACCGCATTGGCAAAGCCGCGGGCCGTCGCCGCAATTCCGAGGGTCGGACGATAAACGCGACCCAGTTCATGCGGGTCGGCATGGATATGGATCAGCTTCTGATCCGGCTCCGGAATGCCGATCAGGGTATAGTCGGCAGAGCTTTTCTCACTCATCCGGGCACCGACAACCAGCAACAGATCCGCTTTCTTGATCCGGGCAGAAAGGTCGGGATTGAGATGAATGCCGACATCGCCGCCAAAATTCGGATGGCTGTTATCGAAATAATCCTGACGGCGGAAGGAGACGGCGACGGGCAGGCCGTTATCTGCCGCGAACTTCTCCATCGCGGCCTTTACATTGGCATCCCAGCCACCGCCGCCCAGAATCATAAAGGGATGTTTGGCGGCTGACAGCAGGTCGCGCAGCTCCGTCAGGTCATCCGGTGTCGGGGCGGCCTCTGCCCGGCGATAGCGCCCGACGGTCTGTGCGCCCGGTGCCAGTTCGGCCAGCATGTCTTCCGGGAGGGCCAGGACGACCGGGCCGGGACGGCCTGATGTTGCGGTGTGGAAGGCACGGCTGACATATTCCGGCACCCGTGCAGGGTCATCAATCTCGGCGACCCATTTTGCCATCTGGCCGAACATCCGGCGATAATCGACTTCCTGGAAGGCCTCGCGCTCGATCATATTCCGTCCGACCTGACCGATGAACAGGATCATCGGGGTCGAATCCTGCCGGGCGATATGCAGGCCGGCTGCGGCGTTGGCAGCACCGGGGCCGCGGGTCACAAAACAGATGCCCGGTTCCCCTGTCAGCTTGCCATAGGCATCGGCCATCATGGAGGCACCGCCTTCCTGACGGCAGACCGTGACGTCGATATCCGGCGCATCAACAAAGGCATCAAGGACTGAAAGATAACTCTCTCCGGGGACACAGAAGACCTGCCGGACTTCCTGTGTGAGCAGGGTGTCGACAAGCAATTGCGCACCCGTTCGGGCGTTTGTGCGGTTTTCCATTGTTTCGTCCCGGAAGATGTTTCTGATTCGCTACATTCTAGCGAATGATTTCCGGGACTGCATGCAGCAAGTCGGCCTTTTCTTGACAGGCAAGGGCCGGACCATAATATGCGCGCTATGTCACAGTTTCTGCCCCGTTTCCTGCCGCGAACCCCCTGAGGGGGGATCTTGCGCTGTTGCCCACCCACCGCACGGCAGTTGTTGTGCATGTGACATCATCTTATCAGAACAGGCTTGAATCATGGTCGCTATTACTCTGCCGGATGGCAGCGTCCGCAAATATGACGGTTCCGTCTCCGCTCTCAAGGTCGCCGAAGACATTGGCCCCAGTCTCGCCAAGGCGGCGTTGCTGGCGCGTGTCGATGGTCAGCAGTGGGATCTGACACGCCCGATCGAGGCCGATGCAGAACTGGCGCTGATTACCGCCAGGGATGATGATGCCTATGAATTGCTGCGCCATGACTGTGCGCATGTGCTGGCGCAGGCAGTACAGGAGCTGTTCCCCGGAACCCAGGTCACAATCGGCCCGGCTATCGAAAACGGCTTCTATTATGATTTCGCCCGTGAAGAGCCATTCTCGACGGAAGATTTCGAGAAGATTGAAAAGCGGATGGCCGAGATCGTTGATCGCGACCTGCCTTTTGTCCGAGAAGTCTGGGACCGTGATGATGCGGTGAAGCTGTTCGAGGAAAAAGGTGAAACCTACAAGGCTGAACTGATCCGCGATCTGCCGATGGATGAGGTTGTCACCCTGTATCGTCAGGGCGACTGGGTTGATCTCTGCCGTGGGCCGCATCTGCCGTCGACGGGCAAGCTGGGCAAGCATTTCAAGCTGATGAAGCTGGCCGGTGCCTACTGGCGGGGCAATTCCGACAACGCCATGCTGCAACGGATTTACGGCACCTGCTGGCCGTCGAAGAAGGAACTCGACGCCTATCTGCATATGCTGGAAGAAGCCGAAAAGCGGGATCATCGCCGGCTGGGCCGCGAGATGGACCTGTTTCATCAGCAGGAAGAAGCACAGGGGTCTGTGTTCTGGCATCCGAAGGGCTGGCATCTCTGGCAGACGCTGGAAACCTATATGCGCAACCGCCTTGATGAGGGCGGCTATGAAGAAGTCCGCACGCCACAGCTGGTTGACCGTACCCTGTGGGAAAAATCCGGCCACTGGGACAAATTCCGCGAGGCCATGTTTGTCTCGGAAGCGGAAGACAAGATCTACGCCCTGAAGCCGATGAACTGTCCCTGCCATGTACAGATTTTCCGTCAGGGCCTGAAAAGCTACCGCGACCTGCCGCTGCGCATGGCCGAGTTCGGGTCCTGCCATAGAAACGAGCCGTCTGGTGCACTGCATGGCATCATGCGGGTGCGGGCTTTCACGCAGGATGATGCACATATTTTCTGCACGGAAGATCAGATCACGTCAGAAACGAAAATTTTCTGTGATCTGCTGATTTCCATCTACAAGGATCTCGGCTTTGAGGAAGTGCATGTCCGCTTCTCGGACCGTCCGGAAGTCCGTGCCGGGTCGGATGCGATCTGGGACAAGGCAGAAGATGCACTGCGTGAAGCCATCGAGGCCGCCGGTCTGCCTTATACGATGAATCCCGGTGAGGGCGCATTCTATGGTCCGAAGCTGGAGTTTGTCCTGCGCGATGCCATTGGCCGTGAATGGCAGTGCGGCACGCATCAGGTTGATTTCGTGCTGCCGGAACGGCTGGATGCGAGTTATGTCGGAGAAGATGGCGAGAAACATCGCCCGGTGATGCTGCATCGTGCCATCCTCGGGTCGTTCGAGCGTTTCATCGGTATCCTGATCGAACAATATGCGGGTAAATTCCCGCTCTGGCTGGCACCGCAGCAGATCGTCGTCGCCACCATCACGTCGGAAGCTGATGACTATGCCCGTGAAGTAACGGCTGTGCTGCGCAAGGCCGGGCTGCGGGCAGAGGTTGATGTCCGCAACGAGAAGATTAACTACAAGGTTCGCGAACACAGCGTGAAGAAGGTGCCGGTCATTCTGGTGGTCGGCGCCCGCGAGGGTGAAGGTCGCACGGTTGCCATGCGTCGTCTCGGCGGCAAGGCACAAGAAGTTCTTGCGCTGGATGAAGCGGTTCGTAAGTTAACGGATGAGGCAAGAATGCCGGGAAATCCCGCCGTCTGACAGCTTTGTCGAAGACGGGGTTAGCCTATCGTGGTATTCTGCGTTATGATTTTCGGACACATTAAAAGGAGAAACTGAGATAGCACGACATACTGATCTGGCGCCGCCGGCCAAGGATGGCCCCCGCGTCAACGAAGACATCACAGTTGCCAAGGTGCGGCTGGTAGATGCAGAAGGTGAAATGCTCGGCGTGAAATCGCTGGATGAAGCACTGCGAATCGCAGAGGGAACGGGGCTCGACCTTGTCGAAGTGTCGCCCAATGCCGACCCGCCGGTCTGCAAAATTCTCGATTACGGCAAGTTCCGTTACGAGGAACAGAAAAAGAAAAACGATGCGCGCAAGAAGCAGAAGACCATCGAGGTCAAGGAAATCAAGCTGCGTCCGAACATCGACCAGCATGATTATGATGTGAAAATGCGTGCCGTTCAGCGGTTCCTCGAAGGCGGCGACAAGGTGAAGGTAACCATGCGTTTCCGTGGCCGCGAGCTGGCCCATCAGGATCTCGGCATGGAAGTCCTGAACCGCGTCCGCGACCAGTTCGACGAACTGATCAAGGTCGAACAGTTCCCGCGTATGGAAGGCCGTCAGATGGTCATGGTCCTGGCTCCGCGTTAACCCGCCGGCCCAGACGACCAAAGACGACAAGACCCCGGATGCGTGAGCGCCGGGGTTTTTTGTTGTCTGGTGTCAGGCTGGCCTGAGACAGATTTCAGACTTTCCGCCAGTCCCCTCATCCCGGGAGGAGGCTGCTTTGGAATTATTCCGCAAGTGCCAGGAAGCTCCCGGCGGCCGCGATGATGTGCACCGGCAGATGACCGGCGATATCGCCATCGGCCTGAACGGGATCGCCATCGGGGCCTGACAGCCGGATGTCGCGTCCGCGGAGGATGTCGATATCATGGCGTTTATGCAGCCTGCCGATCAGCAGCCAGAGCGCGTAGGTGGCGGCAGCCAGCCGTCCCTGTTTCCGGAACAGGCAGACATGCAGGTCCGGGTCGGCCAGTTTTGCCTCCGGTGCACAGACATATTTGCCGCCGTAATAATGGCCGTTGGCAATGACCACGGAGGCGGCGCTGTGGTCACGACCGTCGATGGTGATCTGATAGGGCGGATAGTTGAAGCGAAACAGCAGGGTCAGTGATTTTAGCACATAGGCCATCTTGCGCAGGCTGCGTTTCAGGGCGGGTGTAACGGCGGCAACCACATGGGCGTCGAAGCCGGCACCGGCCATCATGATGAACTTGCGGCCGTTCAGAGACCCGGCATGCACCATTCGCGGGGTGGCACTGGCCAGCATGTCGGCCACGGCCTCCGGTTTCTGCGGCATGTTCAGTTCACAGGCCATGACATTGGCAGTGCCCGTCGGGATGATGCCGATCGGAATATCCGTATGTTGCAGGCCGTTGATGGCTTCATTGATGGTGCCGTCACCGCCGGCAATCAGCACCCCGTCATAGTCACCGGGCTGGAGATTCCGACAGAACTGTTCCGCATCACCCCGACAGGTCGTTTCCCGCATTTCGACCCGGCAACCGAGATCTGTCAGCCGGTTCAGTACCTGCTTCAGATAAAGCTGTCGCCGGTGCCCGGCCGTCGGATTGAAGATCACAAGAAAGCTTCGCGACGGGGATGCTGGCGCGGCAATGCTGCCGGGTTCAGGCGGAAGTCTCATGCTGAGGTGTCTCCTGATCGTAACAAAACTGAAGTAATAAATAAATATACGATCCGTATAGAATGTGGGTGTCAGTTGTTTGGTTTAGTAACATTCCGATTCAATTAGAATAATAAAATCAAAATGTGCAACATAAAAAAATTATTTGAATAATAATCCGGAGATGAAGAAACGGATGATGGTAACAGACGGATAAAGGGGAAGAGATGAGCGCTGAATCACCTTCTCTACATCGCTATCGAGCCATCTGGATATCCGATATCCATTTGGGAACCCGGGGCTGCAAGGCAGAATTCCTGCTCGATTTCCTGAAGTATACGGAGTCCGAATATCTCTATCTGGTCGGGGATATCATCGATATCTGGCGATTGCGTCGCAACTGGTACTGGATGCAGACGCATAATGATGTGATCCAGAAACTGCTGCGCAAGGCGCGTAAGGGTACGCGGCTTTATTACATTCCCGGTAATCATGATGAAAAACTGCGGGATTTCGGCAAGCACCGCTTTGGCCGTGTTACGGTAATGAATGAGGCCATTCATGTGGCCGCCGACGGCAAGCGCTATCTGGTGATGCATGGTGATCAGTATGATGCGGTGGTGCTATATGCACGATGGCTCGCGCTGACCGGAGACTGGGCCTACAACCTGCTGCTTGCGATCAACCATCACTACAACATTGCCCGCCGGGCGCTTGGTTTCGGCTACTGGTCGTTATCGGCCTATCTGAAACACAAGGTGAAGGATGCTGTCGACTTCATCTCGCATTTTGAAGATGCGGTTGTTGATGAAGCACGTTCCCGCGACCTCGATGGAGTGATCTGTGGCCATATCCATACGGCAGCCCTGAAAGATATCGACGGTATCACCTATGCCAATGACGGTGATTGGGTCGAAAGCTGCACGGCCCTTGTCGAGCATATGGATGGCCGGCTTGAAATCATCGACTGGATGGCAATGCAGCAATTGTCTCCACTTGATGGACGGTTTGAAGACTCTGAAAAACTTCCAGCGGAAAAGGCTGAACAATGCGTCTCCTCGTCATCACTGACGCCTGGCTTCCTCAGGTCAATGGCGTCGTACGCACGCTTGTTACGCTCGTCACCAGGCTGAAGGCGGACGGTCATGAGGTTGAGGTCATCTCGCCGGACGGCTTTCGCACCATACCCTGCCCCACTTATCCGGAAATCCGGCTGGCACTGATGCCGGGGCACCGGGTAGGAGCCCGGATAAAGGCTTTTGCACCGGATGCCATTCATATCGCCACTGAAGGTCCGCTGGGCCTTGCGGCCAATCGTTACTGCCGTTCCCGGGGGCTGGCCTTTACAACTTCCTATCACACCCGGTTTCCGGAATATGTTCATGCCCGCTGCCGTCTGCCGCTTGGACTCTCCTATGCCTTTCTGCGCTGGTTTCATGGTGCGGCACATCGGGTGATGGTCGCGACCCGGACAATTGAAGATGCACTGGCTGAACGGGGATTCACCAATATCGGTCGCTGGACCCGTGGCGTGGATACCACGCAGTTCCGGCCAGTTGATAACCGTCTGCTCAACCTGCCCGGGCCGATCCTGCTCTATACCGGGCGGGTCGCGGTGGAGAAGAATATCGAGGCGTTTCTGGCGCTGCCCAATGCGGGAACCAAGGTCGTTGTCGGGGATGGCCCGCAAAGAGCCGGTCTGCAAAGACGCTTCCCGGATGCGGTGTTTGTCGGCATGCGACATGGTGACGATCTGGCCCGGCATGTGGCCTCGGCAGATGTCTTTGTGTTCCCCAGCCGTACCGATACTTTCGGGCTGGTGCTGCTGGAGGCGCTGGCCTGTGGTGTCCCTGTCGCCGCCTATCCGGTGCCCGGACCGCTTGATGTGGTCGGTGAGACGGATGTTGGCGTGCTGAATGAAGATTTGTCCGCTGCGGTGGACGGCGCATTGCTGCTCGATCGCAATGCCTGCCGGCGTTTTGCAGAAGCCCGGTCATGGGATGTCAGCGTGGATCAGTTTCTTGGCAATCTTGCAATCAGGGAACCGGCGACCAAGTTGAAGGCGAACAGCGGTCAGGCGATTATAGATCACTGATTAAAGTCTGATCAGTTCTGTCAATCATCACGACTGACGCAATCAATTGGATCGGCGCCCGGCCCGGCGTTATGGTCTTTTCATCAGCGGCGAGCAACGTCGCGCAACGAAAAGTACAGGAGATTTCTCATGCCCGAAGAAATGGATATTGATATCGGAATCAGCGGTGATCAGCGCAAGGCGATTGCAGACGGGCTGTCGCGGTTGCTCGCCGACACCTACACGGTTTACCTCAAGACCCATAACTTCCACTGGAACGTCACAGGCCCGATGTTCAACACATTGCACCTGATGTTCGAGACCCAGTATACCGAACTGGCGCTGGCCGTTGATGAAATTGCTGAACGTATCCGGGCATTGGGTTTTCCGGCTCCCGGCACCTATCGTCAGTTCGCTGAACTGACCAGCATTCAGGAACCGACAGATATCCCGTCGGCTGAGGAAATGGTCCGTCAGCTTGCCCGCGATCAGGAACGGGTTGCGAAGACCGCCCGTGAAGTGTTCCCGCTTTGCGAAGCAGCTTCGGACGAGCCGAGTGCTGATCTGCTGACCCAGCGGATGAACCTGCATGAAAAGACCGCCTGGATGCTGCGGTCGATGGCATCCTGATCTTGCGCTTTGATGGAGAAATGCTGTGACGGCCCCGGTGGAATCCGGGGTCGTCACCCGCATTCTGGACTTCTGGTTCGGTGCTCCCGGATCTGCCGAATATGGCAAGCCCCGGAGGATGTGGTTCAAATCCGGTGATACACTGGATGCCGAGATCAGAACCCGGTTCGAGGCTGACTGGCATCGTGCGATGGCAGGCGATTATGATGATCTGACCGGTGATGCCCGTGGCGCGCTGGCGATCATCATCCTGCTGGACCAGTTTCCCCGCAATATGTTCCGGGCTACGGCGCAGGCTTTTGCGTCTGATTCACGCGCCCTGCAAATTGCCATTCAGTCGGTTGATGCAGGTTTCGATCAGGAACTGGCGGAACTCGAACGCATGTTCATGTACCTGCCGTTTGAACATGCGGAAGATATCGCCATGCAGGACCGGGCTGTCAGCCTGATGAGTGGTCTGTCTGATCCGCAATATCTCGATTATGCCCACAAGCACCGGGATATCATCCTTCGCTTTGGTCGCTACCCTTACCGGAACGATGTGCTCGGGCGTACGAATACGGCGGAGGAAGAAGCCTGGATGAACGACCCGGCAGCAGAATCTTTCGGGCAGAAGAAGTAGTTACAGGAGCCTGATGTTTTAGCCTTCCCCTTGCCGCAGATGTCGCCGGGGGGTCAGCCTGTCCGGCGCAGACGTGCGGCGGCGGCGCGGGCGAATTGCAGGGTCTGATGCTTGCGGCGGGTGGCATTCATGCCGGCATCAGGGGCTTCGCGGATCAGGGCTGCATCGAAAGCATCTGCAACCAGAATACCGCAGTCATCCGGCAACAGGTCGAGCGGAAAATTCTCGTTCACGGCGAAATAAAATGCGTCACAATGCGGCAGATATTCGGGCCATTTGCTGTCGGCCCGAAAGTCCGGGACAGAGCTTTTGACCTCAATGACGATGAACCGGCCCCGGTCATTCAGGGCCGCAACATCGACCCGTCGACCACCCCGAAGCTTGAATTCCGTCAGCGGTTCATAACCGCGGTCAACCAGATGCCGGCAGACACCGCGGGTGATTGCCAGAGCCGCCCCGGAGAGGCGCTTGTCTGGAAAAATGTTCATCTATTGTTCTCCTGCGATGCAGCCTAGCCGGAGTCTGATCCGGGCTGCAACAGGAAATTTTCCGGCGCTTACCGGACCGGTTTTGCGAATACCCTGTTCAGGCTGTTGAAGGGAATACTGTTCATGGCGAGGTCAAATCTGCCGCTGGTCTGCATCTCGCGGGTTGCGGCCAGCATTGCCCCGTAGGCTGTCCGCGCCAGCAGGCTGCCGACAGAGATGCGTTTCACGCCGATTGCTGAGAGGGCAGCATGCGTGACTCCGTCGATTTTCGGGTTGGGCAGGGCGTTGAACGGGCGGTCGATGGATTTTACGACGGTTTCGATGTCTGCCAGCGAGGTCAGGCCCGGTGCATAAAGCACATCGGCACCGGCTTCCTGAAAGGCCTGCAGGCGGGCGATGGTGTCAGCCAGATCGGGACGGCCATGCAGATAATTCTCGGCGCGTGCAGTCAGTACGAAACCATCCTTCACCGACCGGGCAGCCTCGACCGCAGCCTGTATCCGTTCAACGGCAAAACCGAAATCATAGATCGGCTTATCCGTGTTGCCCGTCGCATCTTCAATCGATCCGCCAGCCAGCCCGGTCCCGGCAGCCATCCGGATGGTCTCTGCGACATAGGCCGGGGCGTCATCGAATCCGCCTTCCAGATCCGCACTGACCGGCAGCGGGGTTGCCTCGACGATTTCCCGGCAGTGGTCGAGCACCATCTCCCGGTGGGTCTGGCCAAAACCCTCGGCCAGTCCGCGCCCGAAGGCAAAGCCGGCGCTGGTGGTGGCCAGTGCCTCAAATCCCGCATCAGCCAGCAGGCGGGCAGAACCGCGATCCCAGGGGTTGGGAATGATGAAGGCTTCATCGCGTTCGTGAAGCGCCTGAAAGTGGCGTACTTTATCGGATTGCTGGCTCATATCGGAAGTTCCCCGGTTATTTTCCGGCATCATAGTGGTGATCTTGCTGCCGGTCATGGTTGTCCTGTCGCCAGAATATGAGAGCATCCGGTCAGAACCTGTCAGGAGCCATCATCATGGAAGCCGTTCTGCAAAGCTTTCTCACCGGATTTCCCATCCTGTTGCTGCATTTCAGCGTCACCGTCATCATGCTCGGTATCGGCGCGTGGCTCTATTACAAATGGACGCCCTATTGTGAAATCACGCTGATTCGCGAAGGCAATATGGCGGCGGCGATCGCAATGGCCGGTGCTGTCATTGGTCTCGCGCTGCCGCTGGCAGTCTGCATGGCGGCCAGTGTGTCGGTGGCGGATATCGTCGTCTGGGGGTCGCTGACGATTGCACTGCAGCTGATCGTCTATCGGTTTGTCGACCTGCTTCTCAAGGGGCTGCCAGCACGAATAGAAAAAGGCGAGACCGCACCGGCCCTGTTTCTGGTCGGGGTAAAGTTCGGGGTCGCCATGATCAATGCGGCGGCGGTTGCCGGTTAGGCTGCTGTCATGAAGGGGATCGACAAGTTCGCCTTTTTGCTGATCGTGGTCAGTGGGTTGTTCACCTATTTTTTTGGCGACGACCGTGACGGTTTCGATGATCGCCGGCCATCACCGGAGAGGTTCGAGGTGGTGCCTGACCGGCCCTCCGGCCCGCGACGTCCCTTGCCTGACCAGTCTGACCGTGATCCGGTATTTGTAGTGGCGCCGTCACAGAAATCGGATTCCACAGGCACGGCTTTTTCGGTCAATGACAGTGGTTTCTGGCTGACGGCAAAACATGTCACCCATGGTTGCGACCGGATCGCGCTGGTCCGTCCTGACCGCAAACTGATCCGGGTTGTTGATGTGATCGAACATCCACGGGCTGATGTGTCGGTGATTCGCACATCGGGTGGTGTCGCGTCGCTGGGTCTGCGGGCGGGCAATCTGGAAATAGGCGAAGATGGCTACATGTTCGGCTTTCCGCAGGGCAGGCCGGGTGATGTTCATGCGCAGTTAATGGGCCGGGCGCGATCGGTCACGCGACAGGGGCGCATAAACTCCGAGCCGGTAATTGCCTGGACGGAAATGCGTCGGATGCCTGACCTGTCCGGCAGTCTTGGCGGCTTGAGTGGTGGTCCGGTGGTAGATGCAACAGGGCAGATTGTCGGGGTTGTTTCGTCTGAATCGGCCCGGCGCGGACGGGTCATGACCGCAGCACCGGTTTCTGTGCGTGAAGTTCTGCAACTGGCCAGAACGACAGCGCGTCCCGAGACGGCGATCCGGCCGGGGCCGGAGACATTTGGTACAATTGGTGACCGTTTACGACAGACGCAGATCGTGGCGCAGGTTTATTGTGACGTGCTTTAGTTCCGGTTTTGTCACAACCGTTTTATTCGTACTGACTATGGGGTAGCCTGATTTCAAAGGCGGGCGATTTCAACGCCTGCCGCAGATGTACGGGAGAGTGCAGATGGCTTTCGGCAATGAAGATCGCAAATCGGACCGCATGGATGAACTGCTGGCGCTGATCGATAAAAGATCCGGCGGAGAGAAAGCATCCCAGACCAAACAGTTTGTCCGGCAGTATTATGAACATGTCGGCTGGCACGATCTGGCCGAGATGGACCTGGATGAAATGTATGGTTCTGCGCTGTCTTTGTGGAATTTTGCACAGGATCACAAGCCGGGCGATACGCTTGTCCGCGTCTATAATCCCCGCTTTGAGGAACAGGGCTGGAAAGCCGACCATACGATTGTCGAGATCGTAACGGATGATATGCCGTTCCTCGTCGATTCCGGTACGGCGCTTCTGCAATCACATGATCTGAATGTGCATCTGATTATTCATCCGATTGTCCGCCTGCGCCGCGCCAAGGATGGGTCTGTTACCGATGTTCTGGATGAGGACGCGGAAGGTGCAGATGTTACCGCGACATCCTGCATGCATTTTGAGATCAATGAACAGACTGACCCGGCGGTTCTGAAGCGCCTGCATGATGACCTGTCCGAGGTTTATGCCGATGTCCGGGCCTCAGTCGAGGACTGGCCGGCAATGCGCAAGGCGGCGCAGGATGAGATCGGTGGTTTACGCAAGGCCGCAGACAGTTCTGCTGATGGGGAAGAGTTGCAGGAAGCGGCTGACTTTTTGCAATGGCTGCATGACGATCATTTCATTTTTCTCGGCTATCGCGATTACAGCTATCCGAAGAAGGGCAGCAAGGGTAGCGTCGACCCGAAGAGCGGCCTTGGTGTGTTGCGCGATGCAAAACGCGTCCTGATGCGCGAACTGCGCGATGTCGAGGATATGCCGGCAGATGTGTTGCGCTTCGTCAATTCACCGGAATTGCTGATGGTGACCAAGGCAGAAGGTGCTTCTTACATTCACCGCGCGGCCCGGCTTGATATCATCGGCGTCAAACAATTCGACAAGTCCGGCAAGGCAATCGGTCAGCGCCTGTTCGCGGGCCTGTTCACCTCCGTCGCCTATAACCGCAGCCCGTCGGAAATTCCGATGCTGCGGCGCCGGGTCAGTACCATTCTGAAGAAAGCCGGTCTGCGGCCGAGCAGCCATGATGGCAAGGCGCTGGTCAATATCCTTGAAACCTATCCCCGTGATGAACTGTTTCAGGCGGAAATCGGGGCATTATTTGAAACCTCGATGGGTATCCTGCAGCTTCAGGAACGCCAGCGGGTCGCCCTGTTCCTGCGTCAGGACAATTTCGAGCGGTTCATTTCCTGCCTCGTTTATGTGCCGCGTGACAATTATTCGACAGACCTCCGCAAACGGATCAACAAGATTCTCGCCAAGGCCTTCAATGGTGAAGTGACCGTCTTTTACACCCAGCTTGGCGAATCCATGCTGGCCCGGCTGCATGTCATCGTGAAGACCGAGCCGGGTAAAATCCCGGCCTATGATGCACATGATATCGAAGACAGCATTGTCGAGGCCGCCCGCACATGGACAGACCGGCTGACGGAAGCGCTGGTTTCAGACCGGGGCGAAGAACTGGGATTACGCACTGCTGATCGTTTTGGTGCGGCGTTCCCCGGTGGCTATACCGAGAAGGTTCACGCACAGGCCGCAGTCTTTGACATTGGCAAGATCGAGGAAGCGCTGGAGACAGGCCGGATCGGCATGAACCTGTATCGCCCCATCGAGGCAGGGCCGAACGAAGTTCGTTTCAAGCTGTATCATCCGAAAGGGGCGGTGCCGTTATCGGTTGTCATGCCGATGCTGGAAAATATGGGTCTGAACGTCATCGACGAACAACCCACATCGGTGCGCCCGGCAGAGAGCGACATGGTGATGATCCATGATTTTGGTCTCGCCACCTGTGATGGTGCGGCCATTGATCTGGCTGCCGTGCGGATGAATTTCCATACCGCCTTTGAGGCGCTCTGGACCGACGAGCTGGAGAATGACGGGTTCAACGCGCTGGTTCTGTCCGGTCTGGCGCCCCGCGAAATTACCATCATCCGGGCCTATGCGAAGTTTCTCCGTCAGGCCGGTATCACTTTCAGCCAGTCTTATATTGAAGAGACACTGGCCAAGCATTCAGCCATCACGCGGTTGCTGATCGAACTGTTCATGGCACGATTTGATCCGGCAGCCGACGGCAAGCGGGAAGCAAAGTCGAAGGCGCTGGTAAAGTCTGTCGTTGCGCATCTGAACGATGTGGTCAATGCGGATGAAGACCGCATGCTGGGCCGGTTCCTGAACTGCATTACCTCGACCCTGCGGACCAATTTCTTCCAGAAGGCGGAAGACGGTGGGCCGAAGCCGGCACTGAGCTTCAAATTTGATTCAAAGGCTCTGCTGGAATTGCCGCTGCCTGCCCCGCTGCGGGAGATTTTCGTCTACAGCCCGCGGCTTGAAGCAATCCATCTGCGGTTTGGTCTGGTCGCCCGCGGGGGGCTGCGCTGGTCCGACCGCCGGGAGGATTTCCGGACGGAAGTGCTGGGGCTGGTCAAGGCCCAGCAGGTCAAGAATGCGGTGATTGTGCCCGTCGGATCAAAGGGCGGATTTGTGCTGAAGCGGGCACCGAAAGAAGGTGGTCGCGAGGCCTTCATGGAAGAAGGCGTTGCCTGCTACAAGACGTTCCTGCGCTCAATGCTGGATATCACCGACAATCTGGTCGGTGGTGAAATTGTACCGCCGGTTGATGTGGTGCGCTGGGATGATGACGATCCCTATCTTGTTGTCGCGGCGGATAAGGGAACGGCAACCTTCTCGGATTATGCCAACTCTGTTTCTGCGGAATATGGTTTCTGGCTGGATGACGCCTTCGCTTCCGGCGGCAGTCAGGGCTACGATCACAAGAAAATGGGCATTACCGCCCGCGGCGCCTGGGAAAGCGTGAAACGGCACTTCCGTGAAATGGGCACAAACTGTCAGGTTGACCCCTTCACCTGTGTCGGCGTCGGGGATATGGCCGGTGATGTGTTCGGTAACGGGATGCTGAATTCCCCGGTGACGAAACTGGTTGGCGCCTTCAACCATATGCATATCTTCATTGATCCGGACCCGGATGTGAAAGCCAGCTACGCCGAGCGTCAGCGACTGTTCGACCTGCCCCGTTCAAGCTGGACGGATTACAACAGCAAGCTGATTTCCAAAGGCGGCGGAATTTTCGAGCGGTCGGCGAAGTCGATCAAGCTGTCCCCGGAAATCCGCAAGCTGTTTGATATCACGGAGACGGAACTGGCTCCGAGCGACCTGATCCGGACGATGCTGAAAGCGAACGTCGACCTGCTATGGTTCGGGGGTATTGGCACCTATATCAAATCCTCCGACGAGAGCCATACGGATGCCGGGGACCGGGCGAATGACGCGCTCCGCGTCAATGGTGAGGATTTGCGGGCGAGTGTTATCGGTGAGGGTGCGAATCTGGGAACGACCCAGCTTGGCCGTATCGAAGCCGCGATGACCGGAGTCCGGCTGAACACTGATTCCATTGATAACTCTGCCGGTGTTGATTGCTCGGATCATGAGGTCAACATCAAGATTCTGCTGGGCGGTGTGGTCAATGACGGCGACATGACCATGAAGCAGCGCAACAAGCAGCTGGTCGAAATGACCGATGAAGTCGGCGAACTGGTGTTGCGTGATAACTATCTGCAAAGTCAGGCGATCTCGCTGGTCGAACATGGCGGCGTTGCCGGACTGCATCCGCAACGGCAGCTGATGCGGATGCTGGAACGTCAGGGCCGGCTGAACCGCAGCATTGAATATCTGCCGGATGACGAGGAATTACAGGATCGGCAGAACCGAAGAATCGGTCTGACCCGACCGGAAATTTCCATTCTGATGCCTTATGCGAAAATCTGGCTGTATGACGAACTGCTGGCTTCTGACCTGCCCGATGATCCGCAGCTTGAAGAAGACCTGGTGCGTTACTTCCCGACGCCATTGCGTGACAAATTCCGCGACCAGATCGTGGAACACCGTCTGCGCCGGGAAATCATTACCACGGTTGTCGCCAATTCCATGATCAACCGGGTTGGCGGCTGGTTCGCGGCGGAAATCGGAGAGCGCACGGGCATGGGGCTGGTCGATATTGCCCGCGCCTACACCATTACCCGTGATGTGTTCGCCCTGCGCAGCGTCTGGGCCGAGATAGAGTCGCTGGATAACAAGGTCGCGGCGGATGTGCAGATCCGGATGCTGGAATGGATCAACAAGCTGATCTCCGGCGGCGTGTTGTGGTTCCTGCGTAATGGCCCGCATCCGCTGGATATTGCGGCCAACATCAAAACATTCCAGGCTGGTGTGAAAGAGATTGCGGACAATCTGGATAATCTGGTTGTCGGCGATGTGAAGGATATCCTTGCCCGCCGGGCAGAGAAAATGATCGCTGACAAGGTGCCGGCAGCACTGGCCCGCAAGGTCGCCAATATGTCGATCATGGTGACGGCCTGTGACATCTGTCGCATCGCAGCGACCTCCGGCAAGAAAGTCAGTGATGTCGGGGCGTTGTATTTCAATGTAGGTGATCGTTTCGGGCTGGACTGGATCCGTCTGGCATCGGACGGTGCTGAAGGTGACAGTCACTGGGAACGGCTTGCCGTCTCGGCCATTGTCGAGGATTTCTACAGCCATCAGCAGGCAATTACGGCGGCGATTCTGCAGGCATCGAAGGGCAAGACCTCCGACGACGCGATTGAAAACTGGATTGCCGGAAATCAGGTCGCGGTGGATCGCACGGCACAGTTGCTTGGTGAATTCCAGTCGATGTCCGGCACGGTTGATCTTGCCATGCTCGCCGTCGCTAACCGGCAGTTCAGGACGATGATCGAGACGTGAGTACAGAAAAACCGGCGTCGACCAGGGCCCTGATTGCCTGGTCATTCTATGACTGGGCGAACAGTGCCTTTCCGACGACAGTCATCAGCTTCGTCTTCGCGGCCTATTTCGCCAAGGCTGTCGCCCCGACCGAGGAACTCGGTCAGGTCTGGTGGAGCTGGGGGGTCGGTGTCTCGGCGCTGGTTGTTGCCATCATTGCACCTGTGCTGGGCGCGATCGCCGACAAGGATGGACGCCGCAAACCCTGGATCGCAGCCTTTACCCTGCTCTGTATCGCTGCGACGGCCGGGTTGTGGTTTATCCGCCCGGAAGCGGAACTGGCGATCATGGCGCTGGTGCTGGTTGGTCTCGCCAATGTCGGCTTCGAGATGTCGTCAGTATTCTACAACGCCATGCTGCCGTCGCTGGCCCCTGCCGACCGGCTGGGGCGGTGGTCGGGCTGGGCCTGGGGGATCGGTTATGCTGGCGGTCTTGCCATGCTGGCGATCTGCCTGTTCGGTTTCGTTCAGGCTGAAACACCCCTGTTTGGTGTCGGCAAGGAAGATGCGGCAAATGTTCGGGTAACCTCGGTGGCTGTGACGGTC
This sequence comes from Alphaproteobacteria bacterium HT1-32, assembly GCA_009649675.1. NCBI lineage: Bacteria > Pseudomonadati > Pseudomonadota > Alphaproteobacteria > Alphaproteobacteria bacterium HT1-32. Next base: position 2,060,421 of record WJPL01000001.1, read on the forward strand.
TGGTTTGCCGTCTTCTCGCTGCCGATGTTCCTGATGACTCCGGACAGCCCTGGTCAGGGGCGCCCGATGACCGAGTCCGTGCGGGAAGGTCTGGCCCAGCTTGCGGCGACCTTCTCCCGTGTCCGCGATTATCGTGATATTGCCGTCTTCCTGCTGGCCCGGGTGCTCTATATCGACGGCCTGACAACCCTGTTTGTGGTCGGTGCGATTTTTGCGGGGACGGTTTTCGGACTGACCTTCGAAGAAATCATTCTGTTCGGTATCGCGATCAATGTCTTTTCGGGTGTCGGTGCGGCGCTGTTCGGCTGGGTGGATGATCTGATCGGCCCGAAACCGACCATTCTGATTTCGATTGCCGGGCTGGTTCTGCTGGTTGTGGGGCTGCTGATGGTCGAGTCAAAAACCCTGTTCTGGACCTTTGGACTGCCGCTCGGATTGTTTGTCGGCCCGATTCAGGCGGCAAGCCGGACCATGATGGCGCAGCTTGCGCCGCCGGAATTGCGCGGTGAGATGTTCGGGCTGTTCGCCTTTTCCGGCAAGGCGACGGCTTTTGTCGGGCCTATTCTGCTGGGCAGCGTGACGGCGATAACAGGCTCTCAGCGAATCGGCATGGGCGTCATCGTTGCGATGCTGATTGGTGGCGGCCTGTTGCTGGCGGCTGTGCGGATGCCGGCCCGGAAATAGGAACCGGAGGTCAGTCCAGCTTTACCGCTGTGCCATTGACGCTGAGCAGAATCATCGGGCGGCTGTCGCCAAGCACCTGATAGTCGAAATCGACACCGACCACGGCATCAGCCCCCATGGCGGTCGCTTTTTCCGCAATGGTTTTCTCTGCTGCCTTGTGAAGGCTGTCGACGTCGGCTTCAAAAACGCCGCTTTGCGAATGGATAATGGCTACCGCGTTCTTCAGGAAATCCTTGAAGACGCTGGCGCCGACAACGGCTGCACCGGAAACGGACCCCATATATTCGGTGATCCGGCGGCCTTCGATATTGTCAGTGGTTGTGATGATCATCGGTCAGGCCAGCTTTACGGCGGTGCCGTTTGCGCTGACAATCAGCATGGTTTTCTTGTCACCACCGACGACTTCATAATCCAGATCAATCCCGACGACGGCATCTGCACCGGCTGATTTTGCTTCTTCCATGAGATCTTCCAGTGCCGCTTCCTTGGCCTCTTTCAGGATCTTCTGGTAGGAGCCGGACCTGCCGCCGACAACATCCCGGATGGATGCAAAAAAGTCACTGAACAGATTGGTTCCCATCACCGCTTCTCCGGCGACGACGCCCCGATATTCAATGATAACATGGCCTTCAACGGAATCGGTCGTTGTTATAATCATCTTTATCCTCGCTGAATTGACAACATACCCATTCCCCGCAACAGAAGAATGACGCCAAACCGGGGGCGGAATCAAACGCTCTCTCACCTGCCGTACTTGCGGCAGGGAGAATGTCGTCCTAGGAAGACGATATGGAACGCAATATTCTCGTTACGGGCGGTGCCGGTTATATCGGCAGTCACATCGTTCATGCTCTCTGCGACAGTGGTGTGCAGGTTGTGGTGGTCGACGATCTGTCGCGGGGTGACCGGGCCCTGCTGCCTGACGACGTGACGTTTGTTGAGGCAGATATCTGTGATGAGGCGGCTGTTGAAGCGGTATTTTCAACCTGTCGCCCGACCGCTGTGATGCATCTGGCAGCCCGGTCGCTGGTGCCGGAATCACTACAGCAGCCACTGGAATATTATCGCGTCAATGTCGAAGGTACGCGGCTTCTGGCTGCCGCCTGCAAGGCGCATGATGTTAAATCCTTTATTTATTCGTCTACGGCCTCGGTTTACGGCGCGCCTGAAACGCAGCCTGTCGCGGAAACGACCCGGAAGGAACCGGAAAACCCCTATGGTGCCTCCAAGCTGGCCGGTGAATGGGTTTTGCGGGATGCGTATCTTGCCGGTGGCCCGGCCTGTGTAACGCTGCGTTATTTCAATGCTGCAGGCGCCGACCCGTCAGGGCGCTGCGGACAGATCGGGCCTGCTTCGCATCTGATCAAGGTGGCGGCCCAGGTGGTTGTCGGGGCGCGTGATCATCTGGTCATCTACGGAACGGATTACCCGACTCCCGATAAAACCTGTGTGCGCGACTATCTGCATGTCTCAGACATCGCTGCGGCGCATCTTGATGCGCTGGCCTATCTTGAACGAGGTGGTGCGCCGGACAGTCTGAACCTCGGTTACGGGCGGGGATTTTCGGTCCGGGAAATTCTGGCGGTGATTGATGATCTCTATCCCGGCGCACTTGTGGTGCGGGAAGGTGACCGCCGGCCGGGTGATGTGCCGGAACTGATTGCCGCCTGTGAGCGGGCCGGAAAGGTCATCGGCTGGACACCGGCACATGCCGATCTGGTGGAAATTATCCGTACCGCAGTTGAGTGGGAAAGGGGGCTTCAGTGACCCCCGCGCAGCAGATTGACATTGACATCCAAACGGTTTGGCCTTGAATGGGAGAACGGTTGCCCAGAGGACATTTTATGTCGGGCATGAAAAGGGAACGCGGTGATGCTGGGACTAAAGTGAACAGCAGATGCCGGGGCCGCCCTCGCGACTGTAGATGGTGATCGCCTGTTAAGAGCCACTGGTTCTGCGGAGCCGGGAAGGGAACAGGCGGGGTGATCCATAAGCCAGGAGACCTGCCGTAGGATGCAACTCCAGCAAGGCCGTCGATGGGACGGCAGGGAGAATGAGATGACGACCGAGACACTGACACATACACAGGCCGCTGCTTCAGCAACCACGCAGACCAGTTCACGGACTGGCATTCGTGTTGTTGCCGCGCTGGCTTTTCTGTTTGGCGCAGGGCTGGTTTTTACCACCGGTCTCGCCGGTTCATCGGTGCTGCATAATGCGGCCCATGATACCCGGCATTCGCTGGCGTTTCCCTGCCACTAACCAGACAGGTCTGTCATGATAAACCGGGTTTTGACTGCCTGCCTTGCGGCGGGCCTTTTGGCAGGTCTGGCTGGTGCCATCCTGCAGGAATTCACGACGACACCCCTGATCCTCGAAGCTGAGAAGTATGAAACGGCTGCGGCATCTGCGCCAGCTTCCCGTTTCGTTGCCACGCAGTATGGTGAGGCGAAACTGTATCTCGCACATTCCGGCAGCCATGATGCGCCAGCCGATGGTGCGGAACCCTGGTCGCCGGAAGACGGGCTGGAGCGGCTCAGTTACACGACCATTACCTCGATTGCGACGGCCTTCGGATTCGCCCTGATGCTGCTGGCCGTGATGCTGGTCAGCAACGCAAGGATTACGCCGCGCACCGGCCTTGCCTGGGGCGCCGCCGCATTCGTTGCGACCGGTCTGGCTCCGGCCCTTGGTCTCAGCCCTGAATTGCCGGGATCAGCCGCTGCCGTGCTGGAATATCGTCAGACCTGGTGGCTGGCCACCGTCGCCCTCACCGCAGGGGGGCTCTGGCTGGTGCTGGTACTTTCCAGAAGCTGGTCGATTGTTCTCGGCATCATTCTGATCGCGCTGCCGCACATTGTCGGTGCACCCCATCCGGAAGCCTATACCAGTGTGGTTCCGTCAGAGCTGGCGGGTCACTTTTCAGCGGCATCACTGGCTGTTCATGCAGTGATCTGGGCTATCGTTGGATCGGTCATCGGGTTTATGTGGAATCGCGGTGAAAGGGATCAGGCGGTTGCCTGATCAGTCGCGGACCACAATCACGGTCTGTGTCGCCTGCGCGGCGGGGGATGACCCTGTCGCCGGCGAGACTTTGTTTGACCGCATTGCCGGTTATCTGAAGGACGACCCGGCAATCGAGGTTCGGACGGCGGAATGTCTGGCCGTGTGCGAGCGTCCGGTGACTGTGGCCTTTCAGGCTCCGGGTAAATGGACCTATCTGCTTGGCAATGTCGATGAGACGGTCCCGCTCGATGACATTGTTGCAGCGGCCCGTGCTGTGGCGCAATCCCCGACGGGTATTCCGGCGATGGCTGACCGCCCGGCATTTTTTGAAAATGGCGTGATCTGCAGAGTTCCTCCGGTTACTGAATAACAGTATAAAACTGCAAAATTATTTTTTATACATAGGTGAAATGTTCTTGATTTACGGCAGGGGCAATCCGGGGTCTTTGTGATGTCGAAACAGGGGAAAGCCCATGACGACAACCCGCAAGACAGCCTCAGCCCGCTCGATCATCCGGCAGTTTGGTGAACAGGAATATGCCGGAGAACTGTGCGCCGTAACTTCTTTCGGTACGGAATCTGCGGTGTTGCTGCATCTGGTTGCCGATATTGATCCTGCGCTGCCCGTGCGTTTTATCGATACCGGCCGGCATTTTCCGGAAACCCTGACTTATCGTGATCTGCTGGTCGGGAGGCTCGGGTTGAAGAATTTTGTCTCTCTCCATCCTTCGCCTGCTGTGATTGACCGGAGTGACCGGGAAGGGCAATTGCATATGCTGGATCCTGATCTGTGCTGCCGGATTCGCAAAACTGACCCGTTCGCTGAACTTTCCCGCCGGTTCCGTGCTGTGCTGACAGGCCGCAAGCGGCACCATGGCGGGGAGCGGACCACATTGCCGATGGTTGAGGTTGTCGACGGGCTGGTGCGTATTCACCCCTTGGCGGACTGGACGGCGGGGGATATGAACCGCTACAGACTGCTTCATGATCTGCCGCCGCATCCTCTGGCTGCCCGCGGATACAGTTCGATTGGCTGTGCGCCTTGCACGACACGGACGGTTCAGGGAGAATCGGCCAGAGCAGGACGGTGGCGTGGTGTAACCAAAACGGAATGTGGCATTCATTTGCCGCCAGTGAGTACCGGTAAATGATGACCCATCTTGATGAACTGGAAAGTCGCAGCATTCACATCCTGCGCGAGGCCTATGCCCGGATAGACCAGTTGATGGTGCTCTGGTCACTGGGTAAGGATTCAAATGTCCTGATCTGGCTGCTGCGAAAAGCCTTTTTCGGTCACGTGCCGATTCCGGCTGTGCATGTTGATACGGGCAAGAAGTTTCCGGAGATGTATGCATTCCGGGAACGCTACAAGACAGAATGGAATATCCGGCTGGTGACGGGCGAGTGCCCGCCGGTTGAGGAGATGGACCCATCTTTGCCGCCGGCTGCCCGCTCTGCCGCCCGCAAGACCGCCGGTCTCAAGCGTCTGATCGAACGGGAAGGCTATAACGGTATCATCGCCGGTATCCGCAGGGACGAAGAGGGGCTGCGCGCCAAGGAACGGGTATTCTCGCCACGTGCGTCATCCGGCGAATGGGATTTTCGCGATCAGCCGCCGGAGTTCTGGGATCTGTTTTCAGCCGAGCCCGCACCGGGTTGCCAGATGCGCGTGCATCCGCTGCTGCACTGGACCGAGCTTGATATCTGGCGCTATATCGAGCGCGAGAACATCCCGCTGGTCGATCTCTATTTCGCCCGCGACGGCAAGCGTTACAGGTCACTCGGTGATCAGGACATCACCTCGCCGATTGTCAGTGATGCGGCGACGGTGGCTGAAATCATTACCGAGTTGCAAACGACAAAGGTCGCTGAACGGTCAGGCCGGGCGATGGATCATGAGTCAGAAGATGCCTTCGAGCGTCTGCGCGCCGACGGATATATGTGATGACAGACCAGTCGCTGCTGAATGTTGTCTTCGTCGGCCATGTCGATCATGGAAAATCCACCGTCATTGGCCGCCTTCTGGGGGATCTGAATGCCCTGCCGGATGGCAAGCTGGAAGCCGTGAAGGCGATGTGCGACCGGCGGGGGATGCCCTTTGAATGGGCCTTTCTGCTGGATGCTTTTCAGGCAGAACGGGATCAGGGTATTACTATTGATACGGCGCGGATTTTCTTCGCGACCGACCGGCGCCGCTACGCCATCATTGATGCGCCGGGACACAAGGAGTTCCTGCGCAACATGGTCACCGGGGCATCCGGTGCCGATGCTGCCGTGCTGATTGTCGATGCGCAGGAAGGTGTTGCCGAACAGACCCGCCGTCATGCCCTGATCCTCAACCTGATCGGCATTCGGCAGGTTATCCTTGTGGTCAACAAGATGGATCTCGTCGGTTATGCCGGAGATCGTTTTGCCGCGATTGTCGAAGAAGCAGAATCCCGGTTGCTGTCACTGGGGTTTGACCGCAGCCGGCTGACCGCCATTCCTGTTGCGGCCCGGAACGGGGACGGGATTGTTGCCGCTGGTGACAAGATGCCCTGGTATCAGGGGCCGACGCTGATCGAGGCGCTGGACGGGCTGGATGAAAAGACGGCACCTGTGGGTCTGCCGCTCCGCCTGCCGGTACAGGATATCTACAAGTTTGATGACCGGCGTATCATTGCCGGCAAGGTTGAGGCAGGTCGCCTGTCGATGGGTGATGAACTGCTTTTCACTCCCTCCGGGCATCGTGCGCGGGTTGCCTCGATCGAGGGCTGGCCGGATGCTGCCACCGGGCAGACAGTTGAAGCGGGCCTGTCGGTCGGCTTGCAGCTTGATGACGATATCTTTGTCGAGCGGGGTGAGGTCGCAAGTCTGCCCGAAACACCGCCCGTGCTGGCTGACCGGTTCCGGGCGCGGCTGTTCTGGCTGTCAGAGACGCCCCTGACCGTCGGACGACGGCTACAGCTGATGGTTGGTACGGCGTCGCTTGCGGTGCGGGTGCTGTCGATTGATGCGGTTCTGTCGTCGGAAGATCTCAGCCGGGACGAAGACCGCGAAGATGCGCTGCGTCATGATGTGGTCGAGGTTAGTTTCGAGGCGGTCCGCCCGATTGCGCTGGATGCATTTGAAGATTCCCCGGCGACGGGACGTTTCATTCTGCAGGATCAGTATCGGGTTGTCGCTGGCGGCGTTGTGCTGCGTGACGGTCTGACGGACCGTCGTGGCGGCGCGGGCGTGAAGTCGACGAACATTACCCGGGTCATTCATTCAGTGCCGACGGAAGATCGCTGGCGGATGAACGGTCATCGCAGCGGTGTGGTCTGGCTGACCGGCCTGTCCGGGTCGGGCAAGTCGACACTGGCGATTGCGCTGGAGGAAGCGCTGTTCCGTAAAGGCTGGCAGGCCTATGTGCTGGATGGTGACAATATACGTTATGGCCTGAGCGGAGATCTGGGCTTTTCTCCGGAAGACCGGGCGGAGAATATCCGCCGCGTCGGTGAGGTCTCGTCCCTGATGGCGCGGGCCGGTCAGATTGTCATTACCGCCTTCATCTCGCCCTACCGGTCTGACCGCGACCGGGCCCGGGCGATCCTGCCGGACGGATTTCACGAGGTTTTTGTCGATACCTCGCTGGCCGAATGTGAACGGCGTGATCCGAAGGGGCTTTATGCCAAGGCCCGGGCGGGCGAGATACGTGATTTCACTGGTATCGATGCGCCCTATGAGGCGCCGGAAACGCCGGAACTGCGGCTGGTGACCGATGGCCGGGAAGTCGAAGAGAATCTTCGTGAACTGTTGCGTTATATCGAACGCCAGTTTGCGCTTTGATGCCGCCGGGCATAGGTTGGAGCGAGCAACTGGAGCTTTGACATGAACTGGTTTCTCGCCCCCGGAAATCTCATCTGCACGCTGCTCGGGATGCCTGAAGATGGGGAAACCCGGATGATCTTCCGCTCGCTGATGAATATGTTTTTCTACGGAATCATCATCGTACTTGTCGCGTACTTCATCGGCACCTCAATCTGAATTTTCACTCTGTTACCTTCAGGCACAGGGATCAGACATGCTCAGGCAGGATCTGATGGCTGGTTCCCGATCTGCGCCGGGATGACATTGCCCATAGAATGGAAATAATCCCGAATGATGGTCCTGCGGGAGCAGGTGCAGAGCAGCTGTATCAGTCCCAGTCCGCGCTGAATTCCGTATCGATTTCCGGAAGCCGCCAGGTTTCTGCCCGGCCTTCCCGAATCCATCGCTGCATGTCCGGGCGGTTCAGCATGGTGTCACGCCAGGCGGCAGAGACCGGATCAAGTTCGATCCCGGCGGTAGCAAAGCGGATGGCGACAGGGGCAAACATGATGTCCGCAACTGAATAGCTGCCGAACAGCCACGGCCCGTCACTGCCAAAGCGTTCACGGGAAGCCTGCCAGAGTTCGCTGATTCGCCGGATGTCAGCGGCGACTTCTGCATCGGGTGTAAAATCGGGATGTCTGCCCAGCACGGTCATCGGCACGGCTTTGCGCAAGGCGGCAAAACCGGCATGCATTTCGCTGGCCGCAGAACGGGCCATGGCGCGGGCTTTCGGATCAGCGGGCCAGAGACCTGCTTCGGGAAAGGTTTCGGCGGCCCATTCGCAAATCGCCAGACTTTCTGAAATCACCAGATCCGCCAGCACCAGCGCAGGTACCTTGCCGGTCGGAGAATGTTCGAGAATACGCGCGCGGGTATCACTTTGCCGTAACGGAATGACCACTTCACTGAAATCACAGCCGACAGCGGTCAGCGCCAGCCAGCCCCGCAGGGACCAGGAAGAGTAGGCTTTGTTGCCGAGGATGAGAGTTGGTGTTGCCATGATGGCTTTGAGCGATAGCATCACCGGAACATTCCATCAATTTCTCATTTGAGGCCACCCATGTCACTTGCCCTGATCGATCCTGTTGATGCCAGCCTGCCGGTAGTTCCGGTGATGACCGATGGTTATGATGCCTGGCTGTTGACGCAGCCGGCACCGGTGCAGCGCTGGTTGCAGGATATCGGCTACAAGGCGAAAGACGGGCAGTCCGCTATTCTGTCCGGTGCGGACGGTGGCATCGCGCAGGTTCTGATCGGTGTCGGCAAAACCATAACGCCCTGGGCTTTCGGCAGTCTGCCCTATGAACTGCCGGCCCGCAGCTATCATCTGGCCAGTGACAATCCGGAACTGTGCGATGCGGCGGCACTGGGCTGGGCGCTTGGGGCCTATCGGTTTGACCGCTACAAGAAGGCAGATCGTCAGCCGGCGGAACTGGTCTGGCCAGAGGCGGCCAACCGGAAAGCGGTGGAGGGAACAGCAGAAGCTGTGCATCTGATCCGGACTCTCATCAATACACCGGCTGAAGACATGGGCCCGCCGGAACTGGCAGCGGCAGCAGAAGCACTGGCAGAACGGTTTGGCGCTGCCTTCCGCTGTGTGGTTGGGGAAGATCTGCTGAAAGAAAACTTCCCGGCCATTCACATGGTCGGACGCGCCGCCGCAAAGGAGCCGTGCCTGATTGACCTGACCTGGGGAGATGAGTCTGCACCAAAGGTCACGCTGGTCGGCAAGGGGGTCTGTTTTGATACGGGCGGCCTGAACATCAAGACCGGCGGCGGCATGACCATGATGAAGAAGGATATGGGTGGCTCGGCCCATGTTCTGGGGATCGCCCATATGATCATGGCCGCCGGCCTGCCGGTTCGCCTGCGGGTGCTGATTCCGGCTGTCGAGAATAATATCTCCGGCAATGCCTATCGCCCGATGGACGTGGTGCCGACGCGGAAAGGCCTGACCGTGGAAGTGGGGAATACGGATGCGGAAGGCCGTGTTGTCCTCGCGGATGCACTGGCACTGGCATCAGAGGAAAGCCCGGCGATGATCATGGATTTTGCGACCCTGACCGGTGCGGCGCGTGTGGCGCTGGGGACGGAACTTCCGGGTCTGTTCTGCAATGATGACGGGCTGGCGGCTGATGTGCTTGCTGGCGCCGACCGGACCGGTGATCCGCTCTGGCGAATGCCGCTGTGGAAGCCATACGGACGGATGATTGAAAGCAAGGTGGCGGACATCACGAATTCCACCGGTTCTCCCTATGGCGGGTCGATCACGGCAGCACTGTTCCTTGAGCATTTCGTTGCTGAGGACATTCCCTGGGGACATATCGATGTGATGGCCTGGAATCTGTCGGCCAAACCGGGACGGCCTGAAGGCGGTGAAGCACAAGGTGCGCGCGCAGTATTCAATGCAATATCGAAACGTTTTACTGCATAGAATTTCTGGCTAACTCTTCATCGTTAACCATTTTCTAGTTGCGTCGCTTCCGCGCGACTCGTAAAAATGATTCGTATTCGTAATGATCGGGGCGATGATGGGACTTCACCTGCAGGCATTTGAAGCGCTGGATATTTGGCGTGGCGCCCTGACGGAGAGTGTCCGCCAGTCCGGACCGGACCTTTCAGCCCGCCAGATGGCGGTAATGCTGGCGGTTTACCTGACCCCGGCTCCGCATACGGTGCGTGGTTTGTCTGCCGCGCTGAACGTCTCGAAGCCTGCCGTAACCCGAGCACTTGACCGGCTGGGGGAACTGGGGCTGGTTCGACGCAAGGTCGATGCGGATGACCGGCGTAATGTGCTGGTCCAGCGGACGGTCAAAGGGTCGGTTTACCTGCGGGAGTTCGGGGACCTCATCGTCCGCGCCGCAGATGCCCGGAACCTCCCGGCGGCAAACTAAGCCTGTCGGCCGGCCACCTGCTACATCATCAGTGAGGATGTTCTCCCGGCTATAGGCCGGTTGGATTTTATATCTCTGTGATTAGTTGTTGCGAATAATTATTAATATGAATAACCTGCCGGTCTGATCAACCTGACGGGCAGGAACCGGATGACGTCTTTAGCGAACAGACCCGCCATGACCGGCGTGCTTTCCACGACAGAAGAACTGAATGACCAGACAAGGTTGCTGTTGCGGCTGCTGCGCCAGTGGCTGACCGGCCTGAGCAACAATGACACCGGGGTCTGGCAACAGGCCTGGAATGACCTTTGTGGCAGAATGGGCGAGGCGAATGCCCGGCGGGTGCTGGTTGGGGTAGAGCGCTTCGTCAAGGTCATCAATCGGCAGGCCGTCCGGTCTGTGACGTTCCGGCCAATACCCTGTGGTTTTGTCGGTATGGACGAAGGTGTGATGCTGCTGCTGCTGCGCAAGGCCGGATCGGGCGACAGTATGGGGGCGATGGAAACCGCAGCCGGGCTTGTTCATTCGGAGGCCGCGCGTGATTTGTCAGAAGCTGCCCTTCAGCTTCATACGGCCTTTGCCAACGGAACGGGTGAGGCGGGCAATGACACATTTCTGGCCGGCGGCTGGCTGTCCCGGGAACGCCCGGCGGCAAGCACGACCATACATTGACGGGTCAGATGCCGATTGTGCGCCAGGCGATATAGATTCCCATGATTGCCAGCATCCAGAAGAAGACCTGTTTGAATATCCGGTCAGACATGCGTTTGCGCAGGGCCTGACCGATCATCATGCCGCCAAAGGCGGGGATGCAGCCGGTTGCCGACAGAACCATCATCTGCTGGTCCAGCATACCAACCCGTTGCAATCCGGTGCCCAGCGAGACAAGGGAGATCGAGAACCAGATTCCCATGGTCTGGATCAGCATGTCCCGGTTCATGCCCAGCGCCTGAAAATAGGGGACGGCCGGGACGACGGTGGAGCCTGTCAGGCCGGTCAGAATACCGGTGATACCACCGACAAAGGGCGCGGCGATACGGCCCGTTTCCGGTGAGATTGTCGGGCTGCGCGAAATCAGCCCATAGGCCGCATAGACAATCAGGGTCGCACTGAGCAGCAGGGTGAAGATCGTGATGTCGTCACCCGCGAGAAAGCCGGTGGCGAATATGATGCAGGCAATACCGATGATGAAAAACAGCCAGAAGCGTTTCAGTGTTTCGATGAAGTAGCCACCTATGGCGGCCTGCCAGAAATTCGTCAGGATCGACGGGATCAGCATCAGCTGCAACGCGTCCTTCATGCCGAAGACGATCGTCAGCAGCGTCAGCGATGTGGTGGGTAATCCCATCCCGGTCACACCTTTGACGAAACCGGCCAGCAGAAACACCGCGCCGACAATGGGCAGGACCGAGGGGTCTGCGAACAAGGGTCAGTATCCCTGCTTGCGGTCGACGACGTTCATCAGGGGTTCGCCAGCCAGCATCCGGCGGTAATTCTCGGCAACCTGCGGGGCGCTGGTATAGGGCGGGGTCAGGCTGGCCGCATGGGGGGTGATGGTGACACGCGGATGGTTCCAGTAGCGATGATCTGCGGGCAGGGGTTCGGTCTGGAAGACATCCATCATGGCGAAGGCAATCTGGCCGCTGTCGAGTGCCGCAAGCAGGGCGTCGTCATCAATATGGGCACCGCGTGCAGCATTGATGACCGAGGCGCCTCTGGGCATCAGCGCGAAACGTTCGGCGTTCAGAATACCTCTTGTCTCGGGTGTCAGCGGCAGCAGACAGACGGCAATGTTGGTCTGGCGCAGCATTTCGGTCAGGCCGTCAGGTCCGTGAAAACATTCGATCCCTTCGATCTGCTTTGGTGAGCGGCTCCATCCCATCACCGGGAAGTCAAAAGCCCGGAGTGCCTGCCCGGCCATCCGGCCAAGTTCACCGATGCCCAGAATGCCGACTTTGGTTTTGCTGGTGTCCGGGTTCGGGTGGGATTTCCACAGCCCCTCGCGCTGTTGGTGGTCGAAAACCGGCATTTCCCGGTGCAGGCGCAGCACCGCATAGGCAATCCATTCGCGCATCTGGGTGCCCATCGTCTCGTCAACCAGCCGGACAATCGAAACATGCTCCGGAATCATGCCCGGCTTGAACAGGTGGTCGACCCCGGCACCGAGGGAGCAGGCGACCTTGAGGTTTGGAAATTTCGCCAGTTCCCCTTCAGGCGGTGACCAGATCAGGGCGAATTCGATGTCCTCGGGGTTGCCGACATCAGGCCAGATCCGGAAATCCATGTCCGGGCAGAGGCGTATCAGTTCCGACCGCCAGATATTCACCTTGTCGCTGTTCGAGAGAAATAGAAAAGCCATTGGATCACTGCCTCGCCTGTATCATGGAACTGTCCGCAGACCCTACAACAGTGACGCCGGTCTTCACCATCCCCTTGTCCGGTAACGGGCCGTGTTTTCTGTCTGATCCGGAAGAGATGGCGATGTGCTTTTTTAGAGGGGGAGCGAACATAAAGAGAATATTAATACTTGTTTAACCAAGAAATACTGCTCCGGGTGTGAGTCAGTAAACGAAACATCAATATATTGTATGAATGATAGGCAAGTCGAAATGCCCGGTTTGCAAGTAATTCAGGTGTGTTCCCATTGACTCCCAAAATTTCCCATGATATCCCAACAGCGCCCAGAACAGGGCGTGTAAAGGATTGTGCAGGGTCTGGCGACGGACTGTTGCGCAGGAAAACCCGGGGAGCAGCAAGGCACCATGAAACGGTTGGCCGGCAGCTACGAGAACAAGATCGACAGCAAGGGGCGGGTTTCGGTGCCGAAACCCTTCCGTGCCTATTTCGATGCCCAGGGTTCCGATCTCATCTACATTTTTCCATCCTTCCAGCAGCCGGCGATCGAAGGTTGTGGCGAGGGGTATCTCGACCGGTTGCAGGACCGCATCGACGGTCTCGACATGTATTCCGAAACGCAGGCGGATTTTGCGCTGCTGACCATCGGTCAGGCCCTGCCGCTGTCGTTCGATCCGGAAGGCCGGGTCACGCTGCCGCGCGACATGCGCGAGGCAATCGGGCTGACAGATTCAGCAATGTTCGTCGGTCAGGGCGACCGCTTCCTGATCTGGGAACCATCGGCCGGCCAGGCGGCGCGGGATGCGGCAATCAATCGCATCAGAACCAACGGAGCGACACTGCCGCAACGGTCTTCGTCATGAGCACGCCATCCGACAAACATATTCCTGTTCTGCTGTCAGAGGTGGTTCAGGGGCTTGCGGTCATTGGGGGCGGAGTCTATGTCGACGGCACTTTCGGATATGGTGGCTATACAAAAGCTATCCTGTCTGCGGCGGATTGCCGGGTTGTCGCCTTCGACCGTGATCCGGCAGCGATTGCGGGCGGACAGGACATTGTGGCGGACTCGGCGGGAAGGCTGAACCTCGTTCATGCCTGTTTCAGCACCATGGGTGAGCATCTGGCACCGGCGAGTGTTGACGGAATCGCGCTGGATATCGGTGTTTCCTCCATGCAGATCGATGAGGCTGACCGGGGCTTTTCCTTCCGGCAGAACGGACCGCTGGACATGCGGATGTCGAGTGATGGCGAGACTGCGGCCGACATCGTCAATCTGACGGGTGAAAAAGATCTGGCCCGGATCATCTATGAATTTGGTGAGGAAAAGGCATCCCGCCGCGTCGCCAGTGCCATCGTTGCCCGCCGCAGGGAACGCAAGTTCGAGACGACGGGTGATCTGGCAAGTGTCGTGCGGTCTGTTGTTCGTGCGTCGAAAGATGGCATTGACCCGGCCACGCGGACTTTTCAGGGATTGCGGATTGCCGTGAATGACGAACTGGGTGAACTGGATCGCGGGTTGCTTGCGGCGGAACGTCTTCTGAAGCCTGGCGGACGGCTTGCAATCGTCTCTTTTCATTCACTGGAAGACCGTCGCGTGAAACATTTTCTGCGTGACCGTTCAAGTGAGAATGCAGGCTCCCGTCATCTGCCGGCGCCGGTGTCACGCCGTGCGCCGAGTTTCAGACTGGTCAGCCGGAAGGCGATTGTGCCCGGCGATGATGAGACCCGGCGCAATCCCCGGGCCCGTTCTGCCCGCCTGCGCATTGCCGAACGTACCGATGCTCCTGTCCGGGAGGCCACGGCATGATCAGTCGCGGTGCCCTCGTCTGGCTGTTCGCTGCCATTGTTCTTGGCGGCGCGATGATTGTCATCAAGGCCCGTGTCCAGAGCCTGGAGGAGGAACTTGCCGGTCTGAAAGCCGGAATCAGGGCGGAAGAACGTGCCGTTCATGTACTGAAGGCCGAATGGAGCTACCTGAATCAGCCGGTGAAGCTGCGCCAGCTGACGGAACGCTATCTTGGCCTGACAGAAATGACGACGGAACAGATTGTCCGTCTTGAAGATTTGCCGATGCGTCCCGTTCCCGAACCCGAGGCCGGTCCCGGCCAGACGATAAATGAGGAAATTCTGCCATGACCCGTTCACAGATCGCCGGTCGGAAAGTGACGGAAAGCAATGCCTATGACGGGCCTGAACGACGCACCCGCCTGCGGATTGAAGGGGATGCGAAGCAGGCTATGGAGACGGGCCGTAACCGGCTTGTTGTCGGCGGCCTGCTGTTTGCGATGGCCTTTTTAGTTGTTGCCGGCCGTCTGATCGAAGTGGGGGTTCTCGGTACGACGCCGGAACGCAATACGGCAACGATCTGGGATGTTGATCCTGACCGGTTTGCGCGGGCGGATATTGTCGACCGTAACGGTGTTGTGCTGGCGACCAACCTGCCGACACGTGCGCTGTTTGCGGACGCCCGAATCATTGCGCCCGACGAAGCGCCGGTCATTGCCCGCCAGCTTGCCGGTATCATTCCGGATCTTGATGTGCCGGGCACCCGCAAGCGCCTGGCATCGGGCCGGGCCTTTATCTATCTGCATCGTGACCTGACGCCGGCACAGGTGGTCGAGGTCAACCGGCTGGGCGTTCCCGGTCTGAATTTCGAAGATGCCGAAGCGCGGGTTTACCCGCATGGCCGCCTGGTCAGCCATGTCATTGGCCTGACCGATATCGACAACAACGGACTGGCCGGAATCGAAAAGCGGTTTGATGACGACCTGCGGGGCAGTAACAAGCCGCTGAAACTGTCGCTGGATGTTCGGGTGCAGAACATGCTGCGTGAAGAACTCTACAAGGCGATGACCGAATTCAGTGCCATCGGTGCGGCGGGTCTGGTGATGGATGTACGGACCGGCGAGTTGATCGGCATGTCTTCGCTGCCTGATTTCGATCCGAACAATATCGAAACGGCGACGGAAGAAGCGATCTTCAACCGCGGCAGTCTCGGCGTCTATGAGATGGGATCGACCTTCAAGCTGCTGAATACGGCGATGGCGCTGGATAGCGGCCGGGTCAATCTGTCGAATGCCTTTGATGCGCGGCATCCGCTGAAGGTCGCCCGCTTCCAGATCTCTGACTATCACGCCAAGAACCGCTGGCTGACTGTTCCTGAAATTCTGGTCTATTCATCGAATGTCGGTTCGGCCCGGATGGCGAAGTTTGTTGGCACGCAAACCCAGCGCGATTTTCTGGGCAAGGTCGGGATGCTGAAGCCGGCGGCGCTGGAAATTCCGGAAGTCGGCGCGCCTCTGATTCCGTCGCCCTGGCGCGATATCAACACATTGACGATCAGTTTCGGTCATGGAATCGCCGTAAGTCCGGTGCAGCTTGCGAACGGTATTTCGACCTTGATCAATGGCGGTATCTATCGTGACGCTACCCTGCTGGCGCGAAACTCCGGATCCGGGGTGGTTGCGGGTACCAGGGTCATCAAGCCCTCAACGTCGGATGCCATGCGGGCATTGATGCGGGCAGTGGTTATGGAAGGTACCGGCAAGAAGGCAATCGTTCCCGGCTATATGGTCGGTGGCAAAACGGGAACGGCTGAAAAGCAGGTGAACGGGCGCTACAAGCGCAAGGCACTGATGTCCTCGTTCATTGCCGCCTTCCCGATGCAGGATCCGCGTTATGTGGTGCTGGCAATGCTGGATGAACCGAAAGGTACGAAAGCCACCTTTGGTTATGCAACGGGGGGCTGGGTTGCGGCCCCCGTGGTCGGTGCCGTGATCCGCAAGCTGGCACATCTCTATGCCATGCCTCCGGTTGATGAAACCGAACCGACAGTGCTGCAGGCTGTGGCACTGCCCGCCATTGAGCCCGGAGGAATGCTGAAACTTGCGTCTTACTGATCTCGCGGCAAAAACAGGAACAGAAATGGTGCAGGCCGGTGCTGCCGCTGCTGCGGAGATCATCGGCCTGACGGCTGACTCCCGCGAGGTGCGTCCGGGCTTTCTGTTTGCGGCCCTGCCGGGCAGTGTCCGTGACGGGCGCGATTTCATTCCGCAGGCCATTGCCAGTGGCGCCAGCGCTATTCTTACCACTTCCGATTATCGTCTGAGCAGCCCGGTTGATGGTGTTACGCTGATCGGTGATGCGGAACCCCGCCGGTTATTTGCCCGCACCGCGGCAGCATTTTATGGTGCGCAGCCGGAACATTGTGTGGCGGTGACCGGTACGAACGGCAAGACATCGGTCGCTGTTTTTACCCGTCAGATATGGTCCATGCTGGGCCGTCGGGCTGCCAGTATCGGTACGCTCGGCATGCATTCCCCGGATGTCCGGCTGGAAGAAAGCCTGACAACACCTGATCCCGTGATGCTGCATGGCCTGCTGGCTCAGCTTGCAGAAACCGGTGTTACCCATACGGCGCTGGAGGCATCGAGCCACGGTCTGGACCAGTTCCGCGTTGACGGGGTGGCACTGAAAGCTGCTGCCTTTACCAACCTGTCCCGCGATCATCTCGATTATCACGGCACTATGGATGCCTATCTTGCGGCAAAGGCGCGGCTGTTTACCGAAGTTCTGACAGATGATGGTGTGGCGGTCCTGAATGCAGACGACCCCTGTTTCAGCCAGCTTGAAGAACGGATCGGCGGGCGTTGCAGAATTCTGTCCTACGGCGTTAATGGTGGCTCAATCGAGATTGCGGAACTGGTGCCGCTGGCGGATGGTCTGGCGGTCCGTCTGGTGATCAACGGGGCAGAACATGACCTGTCGCTGGGGCTGATCGGCGGGTTTCAGGCCTATAATCTGTGTGCGGCCCTGGGACTGGTTCTGGCAGAAGAAAACATCGACCGGGCTGCTGTCATAGAGGCTGCGTCAAAACTGCAAGGTGCGCCGGGCCGGATGCAACTGGTTGCGCGTCGCCCGAATGGTGGATCGGTTTTTGTTGATTTTGCCCATACACCGGATGCCCTGAAGACTGTGCTGATGGCGATTCGTCCGCATGTCGGCGGATCGCTGAATGTGCTGTTCGGCGCCGGTGGTGACCGTGATCGCGGCAAACGTCCGCTGATGGGACAGGCTGCGGCTGAATATGCGGATCAGGTGACTGTCACTGATGATAACCCCCGCACGGAGGATGCAGCCTTCATCCGTCGTGAGGTGCTGAAGGGGTGTCCGGAGGCAACGGAAACCGGTGATCGCGCTGAAGCAATCGCAACCTGCATTAAGGCACTTGGCCCGGAAGATGCCCTTGTGATTGCCGGAAAAGGTCATGAAAGCGGCCAGATTGTCGGCGATACCAAATTGCCGTTTGACGACGCACAGGTGGCACGTCAGGCAGTGCTGGATATCGACGGGAGTTTGATGAGATGACGGAACCATTATGGACAGCAGCGGCAGCTATCGCTGCTATGGAAGGGACATCAGACCGGCAGGACTGGTCTGCGTCAGGTATTTCCATCGACAGCCGGACGGTTGTACCGGGTGATCTGTTCGTGGCCATTGTCGGGCCGCATTTCGACGGACACAGCTTTGTTGCTGCGGCGCTGGCAGCCGGAGCTGTTGCGGCAGTTGTCACGGCCCGTCCGGATGACGTACCCGCAGATGCGGCGCTGGTTATTGTTGATGATACGCTGCGCGCGATTGAGCGTCTGGGGCGTGCGGCACGGGCGCGAACGGATGCCCGGGTGATTGCGGTAACCGGCAGTGTCGGCAAGACCGGCACAAAAGAAGCCCTGCGCGTCATCCTGTCCTGCTATGGTGAAACTCACGCTAATCCCGGCAGTTTCAATAATCACTGGGGCCTGCCCCTGACGCTGGCCCGGATGCCGCAATCCACCCAGTTTGCGGTGCTGGAACTGGGTATGAATCATGCTGGCGAACTTGGTCCGCTCAGCCGTATGGCGCGCCCCCATGTTGCCCTGATCACCACCATTGCCTCCAATCATATTGGTAATTTTGCCTCGCTTGACGAGATCGCGGATGCCAAGGCGGAAGTGTTTGAAGGGCTGGAGCCTGATGGCTGGGCCATTATCAATCAGGATGATGGCTATCGTGACCGGCTGGCGGCAGCGGCGGAACGACTGGGTGCCGGACATATCATCTCTTTCGGACGACAGAGAGGGGCCACCCTGCAACTGCTGCATTGTGACCTGAAACCGGACAGTTGCCGGGTGACAGCCAGCATCAGCGGCTTGCCCCTGACCTGGGATGTCGGCTGTGCCGGTGCACACTGGGCAATGAACAGTCTGGGAATCATGGCTGTGATTCAGGCTCTTTCACTGAATTTCCGGCAGGCCATTGGTGCGTTGAAAGAAATGCAGCCACCGGCAGGCCGGGGCCAGCGTAGTGTGATTTCGCTGCCGGACGGGACCGCAGAACTGATTGATGACAGCTACAACGCCAGTCCGGTGTCCATGCGTGCCGCGTTTGATGTGCTGAAGGTTGCCGTTCCCGGACCGGATGGCCGGCGGATTGCGGTGCTGGGGGACATGCTGGAACTTGGCGATCATGCAGAGCGCGAGCACCGGGCTCTCGCTGATGAACTGGCAAACCGTGAAATTGATCTGGTTTTTACCTGCGGCCCGCTGATGCGATCCTGTTCACGGGCTTTGCCGGACACCATTCGTGGCGGACACAGTCCGGACTCGCACAGCCTGGCTCCCCGTCTGGCCGGCGTGATTGCGCCGGGGGATGTGGTTCTTGTCAAGGGATCCCATGGCAGCCGGATGTCTGCCGTTATCGACTTACTGAAAAATCTGAACCCGCCGTTAGCGGCAACGGGAGGCTGACAGGCCATGCTTTATAATCTTCTGTTTCCGCTGGCGGACGAAATCAGCTTCTTCAACCTGTTTCGCTATATCACCTTCCGGACCGGCGGCGCGGTGGTCACGGCGCTGTTTATCAGCTTCATCTTTGGCCCGCGTGTCATTGCCCTGCTGCGCTCGAAACAGTCGGAGGGACAGCCGATTCGTGAAGACGGCCCGGAAAGCCATCTGCTGACAAAGAAGGGCACGCCAACCATGGGCGGGTTCCTGATTCTGCTGGCGCTGGCGCTGGCAACCCTGCTCTGGGCCGACCTGACCAACCCTTATGTGTGGGCGGTTCTGCTGGTGACCATCGGTTATGGCATGATCGGGTTTGCCGATGATTATCTGAAAGTCACGAAACGCACGTCCGGCGGACTGCCGGGCAAACTGAAACTGACCGGTCAGATCGGTGTGGCGCTGGTGGCGGCAATCTGGATTGCCTCGGTTACCGAGGCTCCGCTGGCGAATGGTCTGGCGGTACCCTTTCTCAAGGATGTGCTGATCAATCTCGGCTATCTGTTCATTCCCTTCGCGATCTTTGTCATGGTCGGTGCCTCGAACGCGGTGAACCTGACGGATGGTCTCGATGGCCTTGCCATTGTGCCGGTGATGATTGCCGCAGGCTGTTTCCTGCTGATTGCCTATCTGGTCGGCAATACGGTCTTTGCCGGTTATCTCCAGATCCATTATGTGCCCGGTGCGGGTGAACTCGCCGTGTTCTGCGGCGCGCTGGTTGGTGCCAGTCTCGGGTTTCTGTGGTTCAACGCACCACCGGCAATGGTGTTCATGGGCGATACCGGATCACTGTCGATGGGCGGGGCGCTGGGTGCGATCAGCGTGATAACGAAACATGAACTGGTTCTGGCTATCATCGGCGGATTGTTCGTTCTGGAAACGGTTTCGGTGATTGTTCAGGTCATGTCATTCAAACTTACCGGCAAGCGGGTATTCCGCATGGCGCCGCTGCATCATCATTTTGAAAAGAAGGGCTGGGCCGAACCGACGATTGTCATCCGGTTCTGGATCATTGCCTCGATTCTGGCGATTGCCGGTCTGGCGACGCTGAAACTGAGATAGCCATGATCCCGATCTTCTTCTTTGACGGCTATGAAGTCGCGGTGCTCGGACTAGGCAAATCGGGGATTGCGGCGGCTCAGGCGCTGATGAAATCCGGTGCCGAGGTCTGGGCCTGGGACGATAATGAAGATGCCCGGCAGAAGGCGCGTGCGCTGGATATTCCGCTGGTTGATCTGCATAGCTGCAATCTTGACGATCTCACGACACTGGTGCTGAGTCCGGGTATTCCGCATACGTTTCCGGAGCCGCATCCGGTGGTGACCCGCTTTCGTGAAGCCGGGCTGGAAGTTGTCTGCGATATTGAACTGCTCGCCCGGGCAATGCGCGATTCAGCCTATATCGGGGTCACCGGGACAAACGGTAAGTCCACCACCACGGCCTTGCTGGGCCATATTCTCCAGCTTTCCGGGCGGGATTGCGAAGTTGGCGGCAATCTTGGTCAGCCCGCATTATCCCTGAACCGGCTGGACGAAAATGGCATTTATCTGCTGGAGATGTCGTCCTATCAGCTGGAACTGGTTCCCTCGATCACCTTTGATTTCGCGGTTCTGCTGAATATCGGTGAAGATCATCTCGACCGGCATGGTGGTATGGAAGGTTATATCGCTGCCAAACGCCGTGTTTTTCATCGTCAGACCAGCCCGCGTGCCGCGATCATTGGTGTCGATGATCCGGTCTGCCGCCGCATATATGACGAACTGAAGGCTGTCGGCGATCAGGTGATCATACCGGTTTCCGTCAATGAACGGGTTCATGGTGGCGTTTATGTCATCGATGGCTGGCTGTATGACGATATGGACGGCAAGGAAGTGCAGGCGATCAATCTGAATGATCTGCCGCAGCTGCCCGGGAAACATAACTGGCAGAATGCGGCTGCTGCCTATGCAACGGCCCGGTCAGCCGGGGTTCCGGCGCCGACCATTGGTGCCTGCATGCGCTCTTTTCAGGGGCTGCCCCACCGTCAGGAGATCGCCGGGCTGGTTGATGGCGTGCTGTATATCAATGACAGCAAGGGTACGAATGCCGAAGCAGCCTCCAAGGCGCTGGGCTGTTATCAGACGATTTACTGGATTGCGGGTGGCCGTGCCAAGGAAGGCGGTATCACCAGCCTCGCGCCCTGGTTTCCGCGTATCCGCAAGGCTTTCCTGATTGGTGAATCGGCAGAGGCATTTGCCGGAACGCTGGGTGATCTGGTGCCGTTCGAAATTTCCGGGACGCTGGAGACAGCTGTCGCCCATGCCCGTGAACAGGCGCTGGCAGATGGCGAGACAGGTGCCGTGGTGCTGCTGTCACCGGCCTGTGCGTCCTGGGACCAGTTCAGAAGTTTTGAACATCGCGGTGATACGTTCTGCGATCTGGTGGATGAACTGCCGGGCGAACGGGAAACGCTGGATGGATATTCGGGAGGGATGCAATGAGTGGTCTCGCACGGACAGATACATCGGTTGTCGGGCGCTGGTGGTGGACGGTTGACCGCTGGTCACTGGCCGCTCTGCTGTTTCTGGTCGCCATCGGCGCGATCCTGACCCTGACGGCCAGCCCGCCGGTGGCGGAACGTATCGGTCTTGGCGGCTTCCATTTCGTCAAACGTCAGTTCCTGTTCCTGCCGATGGCTGTTGCCCTGATTGTGGCAATCTCGCTGCTCGATCCCCGTAATATCCGGCGGATGGCGGCTATTGGTTTTGTCATTTCACTGATTCTGGCGGCCCTGTGTCTTGTTGTCGGTTCTGAAATCAAGGGAGCACAGCGCTGGCTGAATATTGCCGGGTTTTCGATCCAGCCTTCTGAGTTCATCAAACCCGCCTTTGCCGTGGTTGCGGCCTGGATGTTTTCCGAAGGCCGCCTGAAACGCGACTTTCCGGGGCATCTGATCTGCTTCGGGCTATATGCCATCACGGCGGGGGTGCTGCTGTTACAGCCGGATGTCGGGATGACCATCGTGATTACGGCGGTCTGGATGGCACAGTTTTTCCTGGCCGGCCTGTCGATGATCTGGGTTGTCGGGCTGATCGGTCTGGGTATTGCCGGGGCGGCTTCCGCCTACTTTTTCATCGACCATGTACAAAGCCGGGTTGACCGCTTCCTGAATCCTGAATCCGGAGACACATTCCAGATTACCACGGCACTTGACGGTTTTCGCAATGGTGGCCTGCTGGGGCAGGGGCCGGGTGAGGGGCTGTACAAGCTGCGACTGCCGGATGCCCATGCGGATTTCGTCTTTGCGGTGGCGGGGGAAGAGTTCGGCACCATCGCCTGCATTCTGATTGTGTCGCTGTTTGCCTTTATCGTGCTGCGCGGTTTTGCCCGCGTGTTGCGCGAACAGAACCTGTTCATCCTGCTGGCCTCTGCCGGGTTGCTGACCCAGTTCGGTTTGCAGTCGCTGGTGAATATGGCCTCATCGCTGCATCTGATGCCGACCAAGGGCATGACGCTGCCTTTCATCTCCTACGGCGGTTCTTCGGTTCTGGCGCTGGCGATTGGCATGGGCATGGTGCTGGCCCTGACCCGACGGCGGGTCAGCGGAGAAGAACTTTGAAAACAGGGCCTGTTGTTCTCGCCGCCGGTGGCACCGGGGGGCATGTGTTCCCGGCAGAGTCGCTGGCCCGGGTATTGATGCGGCGCGGCCATCGTCTGATTTTTGTGACCGACCGCCGGGGGGGTGCCTATAGCGGCGCGCTGGCGGATGTGGAAACTCACCGTGTTCACGCCGGCGGAATTGCAGGTGCAGGGTTTCTGGGGCGCGTGCGGGGTGCGGCACAGCTTGCCGTCGGCGTATTGCAGGCTGGCAAGGTGCTGGCACAGGCCCGGCCTTCTGTCGTGGTGGGATTTGGTGGCTATGCCTCGATCCCGGCGATGATTGCGGCAACGCGATCTGGCCGTCTGGCGGCCATTCACGAACAGAATGCGGTGTTGGGCCGGGCAAACCGCCTGCTGGCCCCAAGGGTAAAGCGGATCGCAACGTCCTTTGCAGAGGTCCGACGAATTGCCGCCAATCAGCGCGACAAGGTGGTCTATACCGGGATGCCGGTTCGTGATGCGGTGGTTGAAATGCGCGACAGGCCGTTTCCGCCAATGACGGACAAGCTGCATCTTCTGGTCGTTGGCGGCAGTCAGGGGGCCGCCATTCTGGGTGAAGTTCTGCCGAAAGCCATCGGTGGCCTGAGCGATGATCTGAAACAACGTCTTGTGGTCACCCAGCAGGCCCGGCCGGAACTGCTGGAACAGGTGCAGGCGGCTTATGCTGAAACCGGTGTTCAGTCGGAAATTGCCGCCTTTTTTGATGATCTTCCGGCACGCCTGTCGGATGCTCACCTGCTGGTCTGCCGGGCGGGTGCCTCCACGGTGGCCGAGCTTACGACGGCCGGTCGTCCGGCCATACTGGTTCCCTATCCCCATGCGGTTGACGATCATCAGACAGCGAATGCCCATGCGCTTGATTCAGCGGGTGGCGGCTGGCTGATCCCGCAGCCGGGATTCACGGTCGAGGCCCTGACGGCCCGGCTCTCCGAACTGTTCAATTCACCCTCCGCCCTGACGGCGGCCGCAGTCTGTGCGGCGCGTGCCGGCCGTCCGGATGCTGCGGAACGACTGGCCGACATGGTTGAAGACCTGATCGGCACCAACGGCGAAAAGGAAGCCGCATGAGAACTCTGCCCCTGTCCATTGGCGCCATCCATTTCGTCGGTATCGGCGGCATCGGCATGAGTGGCATTGCCGAAGTCCTCAACCAGCTTGGATATCAGGTAAAGGGAAGTGACATTTCCGATAATGCCAACGTACAGCGGCTGCGCGGGCTGGGGATTGAGGTTCATGTCGGACACCGGGCTGAAAATGTCGGGGACGCCTCGGTGGTGGTCGTCTCGACAGCTGTGAAGGCTGACAATCCGGAAGTGGTCGCCGCACGGGCCGCCCTGATTCCGGTTGTCCGCCGGGCAGAGATGCTGGGTGAGCTGATGCGCCTGAAATGGGCGATTGCTGTGGGCGGTACCCATGGCAAGACCACGACGACCTCACTGGTGGCGGCGATGCTGGATGCCGCAGAACTTGACCCCACGGTCATCAACGGCGGCATCATCAACGCCTATGGCACCAATGCCCGGGTTGGTGAAGGTGAATGGATGGTGGCCGAGGCGGATGAAAGTGACGGTTCGTTCCTGAAACTGCCGGCGACGATTGCTGTTGTCACCAATATCGATCCTGAACATCTCGACCATTACGGGGATTTTGACACCCTGAAGCGGGCATTCGACAGTTTTGTTGCGAACATTCCGTTCTACGGATTTGCCGCGCTCTGTGTGGATCACCCGGAAGTGCAGGCCATGATTCCCCGTGTCTCGGACCGGAAGATCATCACCTACGGCCTGACCCCGCAGGCTGACGTGCGGGCGCTGAATATCAATATCGGACCGGCTGGTGCCAGGTTTGACGTGACGGTTTCTGATCGCGCGGCAACCCCGCCGCGTCAGATGAACGATCTGCAACTACCGATGTATGGCCGTCATAATGTGCAGAACTCACTCGCGGCCATTGCGATTGCCTGCGAGATGGGACTGTCGGAAGAGATCATCCGCAAGGCGCTTCTGGGTTTCAAGGGTGTGAAACGACGGTTTACCCGCACCGGCGACTGGAACGGGGTGACCGTGATTGATGATTACGGACATCATCCGGTTGAGATCAGCGCAGTCCTGAAAGCTGCCCGCGAGGCATCGGAGGGTAACGTCATCGCTGTGGTGCAGCCGCACCGCTATACCCGCCTGCGCGACCTGTTTGAAGATTTCTGCACCTGTTTCAATGATGCGGACACGGTCATCGTTGCCAATGTTTATGAAGCGGGCGAAGCCCCGATCGAAAACATCAACCGGGATGCGCTTGTCGAAGGTCTGAAACTTCGTGGTCATCGTCAGGCTGTGCCGCTTGAGGGGCCCGAGGCGCTGGCCGGCATGGTGCGCGAACGGGCAAAGCCCGGCGATATGGTTGTCTGCCTTGGTGCCGGGTCGATCAGTGCCTGGGCCAATGCCTTGCCGGGAGAGTTGAAAGCCGGTGACGCGTGAGCGGACAGCATCCTCCGGAAAATTGCCTGACCACCTCCCGAGGCCCGGCCTGCCATGGCGGAAGCGGTTTTACCGGGCTGAAAGTTCCCGATAACGGATTAAACAAATGACGGCGGCACCTTCATCAGATCTGGCCTGGCGGGGCAGCCTGCCGGATGTCCGGGGTCGTCTTGAATTTGATGCGGATATTGCGAAGGTCACCTGGTTCCGGACCGGTGGGCCAGCCGACGTATCCTTTCGTCCGGCAGATGAAGAAGATCTCTCTGCGTTTCTGTCCGGACTCGATCCGTCGATAGCAGTCACTGTGCTGGGAATCGGTTCGAACCTGCTGATCCGCGATGGCGGTATTCGTGGTGTCGTGATCCGGCTGGGCAAGGGGTTCAGCGGCATTCAGGTGTCGGAGGACAGCATCATTGCGGGAGCTGCGGCGCCGGATCGCAATGTGGCACTGGCAGCGGCGAAGGCCGGGCTTGCCGGGCTGGAATTCCTGACCGGAATTCCCGGCACAATCGGCGGCGCGCTGCGGATGAATGCCGGGGCCTATGGCCGGGAAATCAAAGACATTCTTGTCGCGGTCCGGGCCGTTGATCGCAGCGGGCGTATTCACGAGATATCCGCCGGGGATATGGGGCTGACCTATCGCCATTCCTCGGCGCCGGGGGACTGGATATTCACAGAGGCGAGGCTGACCGGAACGCCGGGGCAGGCAGCAGATATTCGCGCCGCCATGGACGAGATCGACCGGACCCGCGCCGCGGCCCAGCCGCTGAAAACCCGAACCGGGGGATCAACCTTCAAGAATCCGCCGAACGAAAAAGCCTGGCAGCTGATTGACCGTGCCGGATGCCGGGGATTACGGATCGGTGATGCGCAGGTCTCGGAGAAGCACTGCAATTTTCTGCTGAATACAGGTCAGGCACGTGCAGCAGATATCGAGGCACTGGGCGAAGAAGTGCGCCGTCGCGTGCTGGAGACAACCGGACACTCCCTTGAATGGGAAATCAAACGGCTGGGTGAACCAGCCATGGAGGAGACGTCATGACCAAGACTGTTGCCGTTCTGATGGGCGGATTTTCTGCCGAACGTCAGGTGTCACTGTCCAGTGGTGCCGAATGCGTCAAGGCACTGGAAAAGGGGGGCTATAACGTCCGCCCGATTGATGTCAGTCGCGATATCGCCGAGTTGCAGGCGGCTCTGACGCCCCGTCCCGATGTCTGCTTTAACGCGCTGCACGGTCCGTATGGTGAAGATGGAAATATTCAGGGCCTGCTGAATTTCATGCAGATTCCCTACACCCATTCCGGCGTTCTGGCGTCGTCGCTGGCGATGGATAAACCGATGGCCAAGCATCTGTTTGCTGCGGCCGGCATTCCCGTAGCCGAAGACCTGCTCTGCACCCGTGAAGAACTGATGTCAGGTATCGCCATCGAACTGCCTTTCGTCATCAAGCCGGTCAATGAAGGATCGAGTGTCGGGGTTCAGATCATCATGACCCGCGATGACATGCTGACCTTCTCGGACAATTACTGGCCCTATACAGGAAAGGTGATGGTAGAGCGTTTCGTCCCCGGCCGGGAACTGACGGTCGGGGTTATGGGCGACCGTGCGCTGCCTGTAACCGAGGTTGTGACAGACCGCGCCTTCTATGATTACGACGCAAAATACGAAATAGGCGGGTCAACCCACATTCTTCCGGCTCCGATTGACGAAGACTTAACCAAAGAGGTGCAACGATTGGCTCTGTTGGCACATCAGTCGCTGGGGTGCCGGGGCGTGAGCCGGTCGGATTTTCGATATGACGCGGAAACCGGCACGTTGTTCATCCTCGAATTGAATACCCAGCCCGGCATGACGCCAACATCACTGGTACCGGAAATGGCCATGTTTGCCGGAACGGACTTTGTAGAACTTGTCAGCTGGATGGTGGAGAACGCTGCATGCGACGCCTGATCGGTAAAACCGATAAAGCTAATA
The DNA here is from genome assembly GCA_009649675.1 of Alphaproteobacteria bacterium HT1-32. Taxonomy (NCBI): domain Bacteria; kingdom Pseudomonadati; phylum Pseudomonadota; class Alphaproteobacteria; species Alphaproteobacteria bacterium HT1-32. The sequence goes on from WJPL01000001.1 coordinate 2,088,099, forward strand.
AAGCCAGGGAAACGACCCGCGCGGAAGCTCACCGTGCGCGTAAATCCCGGCCGCCAAAAAAGCAGCTTGGTCTGCGCGGCTGGCTGTTGCGCGGCGGGTTCGGAATTGTCGCTGCCGGTGTGGTTTCCGGCGGTCTGGCTCTGGCCTGGCAGCAGGGTTATCCGCAGCAGGTGGTTGACCGCCTGCATCTGGCGGGCGTCAATCTGACGGGGTCGGCGGGTCTGACGCTGCGCCGGGTCACTGTTGAAGGCCGCTTGCGTACACCGCGTGCTGATGTGTTTGCAGCACTTGGCGCAACCCAGGGCGATCCCATTCTGGGCATTGATATTGATCAGGCACGGGCGCGGCTGGAATCCATCGACTGGGTTCGCAGCGCGGTGGTTGAACGCCGCCTGCCGGACCTCATCCATATTCAGATTGCGGAACGGTCGCCGGTGGCGATCTGGCAGAACCGGGGGCGGTTCTCGCTTGTTGATACAGATGGTCACGTGATCAACCGGCAGGATGTCGGGGGCTGGTCGCATCTGCCGATTGTCGTGGGTGACGGTGCGCCTGAACGGACCCGTGACCTGCTGGCAATGCTGGCAACCGAGAACCGGATGGCAGAGCGGGTTCGTGCTGCCGTGCTGGTTTCCGGACGGCGCTGGAACCTGCATATCGGTGATCCGTCGAGTGATGTGGAGATACGTCTGCCGGAGACGGACCCGGACAAGGCCTGGGCCTGGTTCGCCTCGTTACAGCGTGACCACAATATTCTGGCCCGCGATGTCCGCATCGTGGACCTGCGTACTCCCGACCGGCTGGTCGTGCGGCTGGCCTCTGACGTGGTCGAGGAGACACAGGTTCTCAAGGGTGGAGAAGACACATGACCTCAGCAGTGAAAGTATCCTGAACGTGGCGACTATCAGACATCGTACCGGCACCGTTGCCGCTCTTGACGTTGGTACCAGCAAGGTCTGCTGCATTATCGCCCGGCTTGATGAAACCGGGGTGAAGCAGATTGCCGGAGTTGGCCATCAGCTTTCGGCAGGTGTCCGGGGTGGCGTCATTGTCGATATGGATGCGGCAGAGGAATCAATCTGTGCTGCCGTCCATGCGGCCGAGCAGATGGCCGGGGAACGGATAACCGATGTCGTGGTCAACCTGTCCGGTGGTCAGCAGGAGTCACGCCTTTACGGCATGGAGGTTTCTGTCGCCGGTCATGAAATCAGTGACAACGATGTTGATCGCCTGCTGCGTGAATGGCGGCTGCACCATGATGATTTCGACCGTGAGGTTATTCACACGATTCCGGTTGGCTATAACATCGACGGCGTTGGTGGCATTCGTGATCCGCGTGGCATGTTTGGTGACAAGATGGGCGTGGATGTCCATGTGGTTACCGCCAATGGCAGCGCGATCCGTAATCTGGCGACCTGCGTCCAGCGCAGCCATCTCGAAATTGAAGCCTTTGTCTCGTCGCCGCTTGCTGCTGGTCTGGCCTGCCTGGCGGATGATGAAAAACAGCTCGGCGTGACACTGATCGATATGGGGGCGGGCTGTACCACCGTTTCTGTTTTCGTTGACGGTGAACTGGTTTTTGTCGATTCGGCTTCTGTCGGTGGCGGCCATGTAACCAATGATGTGGCCCGAGGTCTGTCGACCACGATCAGTCATGCAGAACGGCTGAAAACACTTTATGGCAGCGCCCTGCCGTCGCCGTCTGACGAACGCGAAATTTTGCAGGTGCCGCTGGTTGGTGAAGATGATGGCCGGGCGACCAATCAGGTGCCCCGGTCGATGCTCGGGCGGATCATTCGTCCGCGCATTGAAGAGATTTTCGAAATTATCCGCGCCAAGATTCACGATTCGGGTCTGGAACCGGTTGCCGGTCGGCGCGTTGTCCTGACGGGTGGTGCCAGCCAGTTGCAGGGGCTGCGTGAGGTCGGGTCACAGATACTCGACAAGCAATTGCGACTCGGAAGGCCGATTCATGTGCAGGGCCTGGCCGAAATTGCCAGCGGTCCTGCTTTCTCGGCCTGTGCCGGTCTTATCAGTTACTTGTCCCTGGAACGCCCGGAAATTCGGGCTTTCAAGCGAAAACCCAAAAGAGAAACAAGTAATGCGTTCGGAAAGTTTGGACTTTGGCTGCGCGAAAACTTTTAATTAACCAAGTCATTCTATAAAGTCTTGAAGCGAATCGAAGAGTAGGGAAATACAAACCCTCAATCTTCCCAACGGAGGTTAGCAATGCCCATCAATCTGTCGGTCCCGGAAGTGGAAGCCCATCTGAGGCCCCGTATAACTGTCATCGGCGTCGGCGGCGCAGGTGGCAATGCTGTCAACAACATGATCGAATCGGAGCTTGAGGGGGTCGAATTCGTTGTCGCGAATACCGATGCTCAGGCCATGGCCCAGGCCCGGACCGATCGTCGCATTCAGCTCGGCGTCTCCGTGACGCACGGTCTGGGGGCAGGCGCCCGTCCGGAAATCGGACAGATGGCAGCCGAAGAATCGATTGAGGAAATCGTCGATCATATTCAGGGATCAAACATGGTCTTCATCACCGCCGGTATGGGTGGTGGTACGGGAACGGGTGCCGCACCGGTGATCGCACGGGCCGCCCGCGAACAGGGCATCCTGACGGTCGGCGTGGTGACCAAGCCTTTCCATTTTGAAGGCACTCACCGCATGAAGCTTGCTGACAGCGGCATTGATGAACTGACCCAGTATGTCGATACCCTGATCATCATTCCCAACCAGAACCTGTTCCGGGTTGCGAACGACAAGACCACCTTCACCGATGCCTTCTTCATGGCTGACGAAGTGTTGCAGTCCGGGGTTCGTGGCGTAACCGATCTGATGGTTCGTCCGGGCCTGATCAACCTCGACTTTGCTGACATCCGCACCGTGATGAGCGAGATGGGCAAGGCGATGATGGGCACCGGCGAAGCCGAAGGCGAAAACCGCGCCCGCGAATGTGCCGAGAAGGCGCTTTGCAACCCGCTGCTTGATGACACCTCCATGAAGGGTGCCCGCGGTGTGCTGATCAACATCACCGGTGGCCCGGATCTGGCGCTGCTGGAAGTTGACGAAGCTGCCAACCGTATCCGTGAAGAAGTTGACCCGAATGCCCGTATCACTTTCGGTGCGACGTTCGATCCGGACATGGAAGGCAAGATGCGTATCTCTGTTGTGGCAACAGGTATCGACTCGGAAGCGGCTGAACGCCCGCGCCCGGTGCTGATCAACACCATGACAAACCCGCCGCGTGTCACGCAGACCGTTGAAGAGCCGGAAGACGAAGTTGATGTGGTCACTCAGGAGCCGCTGCTTGCGGCGATTGAACACAGCATGCGTGACAGTGACGTGGAAGAAGTAGCAGCCGACGAATCGGTGGACGACACCGTGGTTGAAATGCAGGAAGCACCGAAGGCTGCCCCGCAGCCGGTTGCCCGCGAAGCTGCTGCTGAACCGGCTGCCGCTCCGCAGGAACGCCCATATATTCCACGGGCCCCGGCAACTGCCAGAACGCCTGCTGCGGTCCGTCCGGATCCGATGGCCGAAGCCGACATGATGAATGGCGGCAGCGGAGGCGATGCCCGCAAGACCGGTCCGTCCCTGTTTTCGAAGGTGACGGGACAGAGCTGGATGCGGCGTGGTCCGGAGCCGGTTGATTCGCCAGCCGAGCCGGTGGCACAGAAGGCCCCGGAAGCCCCGCGTCCGAAGCTGAGCGGAATGACCCCGAGCGAGCGTCCGTCAAAGTCCAGTGCTGATGACGATCTGCTTGAAATTCCAGCCTTTTTGCGGCGTCAGGCCAACTGATTAACCAGCTGTAAACGACGTTACAAACTGAAACAATGTTTGAGTTGAGCGCTCCATCCGTCCCCCATAGGGTGCAGATGGAGCGTTTCACGTTTTAAGGCTCCGCTGCGGGGTGCCTGCGGCAGATTAACCGGGTGTTACGGGGAATAATAATACGATGGCTCAGATGCCTGCGCCTCAGACAGAATTCACACCGGGTGATGCTCCGGTTTTGCAGACCACAATCGCTGACCGAGCAACGGTCGCGGGCGTTGGCCTGCATTCCGGCCATCCGGTTCGCATGACACTGGCACCCGCCGCGGCTGACAGTGGCATCATCTTTGTTCGTACCGATCTCGACAATGCCGAAGTCCCGGCTCTCTGGGACCGTGTTACCGACACCATGCTCTGCACCCGTATCACCGGCGATGAAGGTGTCGATGTTGGTACGGTTGAACATCTCATGGCCGCGCTTGCCGGCTGTCGTATTGATAATCTCCGTATTGAACTCGACGGCCCGGAAGTTCCGATCATGGATGGCAGCTCCGAAGCTTTCGTTCAACTGATCGACCAGACCGGCGTGCAGTTGCTGTCGTCAGAACGCCGCGCCATCAAGGTCCTCAAGACCATCGAGATTGAACAGGATGGCAAACTGGCCCGCCTGGAACCAGCAGACCGGTTTGAACTGAATTTCGAGATTGATTTTGATCATGCCGCCATCGGTCGCCAGAGCCGTGGCCTGACCTTCGTCAACGGCGCCTTCAAATCCCAGATCAGCCGTGCCCGCACATTCGGTTTCCTGCATGAGGTCGAGCATCTGCAGAAACTTGGTCTGGCCCGTGGCGGTTCACTGGAAAATGCGATCGTGGTCGACAAGAACGGCGTCATGAATGACGACGGTCTGCGCTTCGACGACGAGTTCGTTCGTCACAAAATTCTCGACTCCGTCGGCGATCTCTACCTTGCAGGGGCGCCGATCCTCGGTCGCTTCCACGGTGTGCGTGCCGGACATGCGCTGAACAACAGCCTGCTTCGTGCCCTGTTTGCTGATCCGGAAGCCTGGGAATATGTCCCGCTGGCCGGTTCTTCCGACTATGCCGTTGAACGCAAGGCTGCTGAATAAGTTTTCGCGTTTTCCGCATAACGCCCCCAGATTTTCAGAAAACCACGGACCGCATATTGCTGTCCGGCGCTTTGCGTACGGGCGGATGCCCTGTCGGTGCGGGAATAGCCTGAAAAGCCGGGCTGAATAGCATATCCCAAAATTGCAGCCATGCCGGTGATGTTTCGCCGGGGCAACAATTCCCTGCCTCCACTTGCGCCACAGGGCATGGTGAACGATATTGGAGCCTGTGATCTCCGGCATTTTTTGCGGACGAATGAAATGAATACTCAACGGCTCATCGCGCCCCTTGCGGCAGCGCTCCTGTTTGGTGTGGCAGCCTGCAGTTCTGACAAGCCCGAATATGTCGAAAAGCCTGTGGAGGAACTCTACAACACGGCGCTTGGCTCCCTGAACAATGAAGAGTTCAAGGAAGCCGCAAAACAGTTCGACGAGGTTGAGCGGCAGCATCCCTATTCCGTCTGGGCGACCAAGGCACAGCTGATGTCGGCCTATGCCTATTATCAGGATGACGAGTATGACAGCGCCATCATTGCGCTGGACCGGTTCATTCAGCTGCATCCCGGTAACCGGGATATCGGTTATGCCTATTATCTGAAGGCACTCAGCTACTACGAACAGATTTCCGATATCGAACGTGATCAGAAGATGACCCGTCTGGCGCTGGATGCGCTGGAAGAAGTGGTGAACCGATTCCCGGACAGCCGGTATGGGCGTGATGCGAAGATCAAGGTCGATCTGACGCTGGACCACCTTGCCGGCAAGGAAATGGAAGTTGGCCGGTTTTATCAGACACGTCATCATTATCCGGCAGCCATCAACCGTTTCCGGGCTGTCCTGCAGAATTATCAGACCACCACGCATGTGCCGGAAGCTTTGGCGCGTATGACGGAGGCTTATCTGGCGCTCGGGCTGATTGAGGAAGCGCGGAAGTCTGCTGCGGTGCTCGGGCATAATTTCCCGGGCAGTGACTGGTATCAGGAAAGCTTTGCCCTGTTGGGAGACCCGGCAGTGTCGGGCGACAGCACGGCGCAGCCGGCCGGCCAGCAGGCCAAGGCCGACGATGGCAGCTGGTATAATCCGGTCACCTGGTTCACCCCGGCAGCAAAGCCGCGTGTGGCACAGAATCGCGATGTCCTGCCGCCGGAAAATCTGGGTATTACGAGCAAGTCAAAGACGGCAGAGCCTGCTGATCCCGCTGATCCCGCGGACCCGGCAGAACCGACCAAAACTGTTGAAGCCAAGGATACGGATGCAAAGAAATCGGGGGAGAAATCTGTACCCTGGTATAATCCGGGCGGATGGTTCAACTGACCGGGCGCTGGTACTGACCCGCCATGCTGTCTTCACTCTCCATTCGCAATGTGGTCCTGATCGAACAGCTTGATCTGCTGTTTGGTTCGGGTCTCTGTGTACTGACCGGTGAGACCGGCGCAGGTAAGTCCATCCTGCTGGACTCGCTGGGGCTGGCGCTGGGTCTTCGTGCTGAATCCGGCCTGGTCCGGCGCGGTGCGGATCAGGCCAGCGTTACCGCTGAGTTTGATCTGACCGATGACCATCCGGCACTTGAGTTGTTGCGCAGCAATGACCTGCCGGATGACCTGCCCCTGATTCTGCGCCGGGTTGTCGGTTCAGACGGGCGCAGCCGGGCCTATATCAACGATCAGGCAGTGGGTGTGCGACTGCTGCGCCAGATCGGTGATGTGCTGGCAGAAGTCCACGGACAGTTCGAGCAATATGGTCTGCTGAACCCTGCGAACCATATGGCCTTGCTGGATTCCTTTGCGGGCCATGACATGCTTGTGCGCTCAACCGCCGGAACGTGGCGTGACTGGCAGAAGGCGGCCCGTGCCCTGAAAGAGGCGACGGAAGCTGCTGAAGCAGCCAAGGCGGATGAGGATTATCTCCGGCATGCTCTGGCGGAACTCGACAAGCTGCATTGCGAGGCGGGAGAGGAAGAGGAACTCGGCAAACGACGTCAGGTGCTGATGCATGGCGAGAAGATTGTCGAGAATCTGAACGGCGCCTTTGCTGAACTGAATCATGACCGGGGTATCGACTATCGTTTGCGCTCGGCATTGCGTGCGGTTGAGCGGGCGCGAGAGCAGGCAGGTGCTGCACTGGATCCGGTACTGGACGGGCTGTCGCGGGCGGCAGATGCCTGTGCCGACGCCATCATGGCGCTGGAGCGGGCTTCTGCAGAGGTGGAACTTGATCCGGCAGCGCTGGAATCTGTTGAGGAACGGCTGTTTGCCCTGCGTGCGGCGGCCCGGAAACATTCGGTCGCGGTTGACGAGTTGCCGCTGCTGCGGGACCGGATGGCAGAACGGCTGACAGCCATTGATGCGGGTGATGAACAGATCGCCGAACTGACGGTCGCCGCAGATGCTGCACGCAAGGCCTACCGCGATGCGGCGGAGAAACTACAATCCTCACGACAGAAGACAGCGGCTAAACTTGATGCGGCTGTGAATGCGGAACTGGTCCCGCTGAAACTCGACCGGGCGTCCTTCCACAGTACGCTGACCGCGCTGGATGAGGCGCAGTGGAATGAAAACGGTATGGACCGGGTTGCCTTTCTGGTAGCGACCAATCCCGGGGCGACGCCGGGCCCGCTGGGCAAGATCGCATCGGGCGGGGAGTTGTCCCGCTTCATGCTGGCGCTGAAAGTGTCACTGGCGGAGACAGATGGCATCGGCACGCTGATCTTTGATGAAGTGGATTCCGGTGTTGGCGGTGCTGTCGCAGATGCCGTCGGCGAACGCCTGGCACGATTGTCTGCCAAGGTGCAGGTGATGGTGGTGACCCACTCGCCGCAGGTCGCCGCTCGCGGGGCCTGGCATCTGCGGGTTGCGAAGACAGACCTGCCGACCGGGACTGTCACATCGGTCAGTCGTCTGACTCCGGAAGAACGTGCTGAGGAGATTGCCCGTATGCTGGCTGGTGCGAATGTAACGGAGGCTGCACGTGCTGCGGCGAACAGCCTGCTGACAGGAGCCGCGACATGAGTGACGAAACATCGGTCGGAGGTTTGTCTCCCGACGATGCAATTGCCGAAATCACCACATTACGTGCGGAAGTCGAGCAGCTTAACCGCGCCTATTATCAGGATGATGATTCCCCGGCGAGCGATGCGGAATATGATGCGAAGTTCCGGCGGTTGCAGGAACTGGAAGCAGCCTTTCCGGAACTGGCTGACCCGGAAAGCCCGACCCAGACCGTAGGGGCGGCACCGGCAGCAGGGTTCGCCAAAGTTACCCATTCCGTTCCGATGCTGTCGCTCTCGAACGCTTTCTCAGAAGAAGACCTGACGGAGTTCTTTGCCCGTGTCCGGCGTTTCCTCGGGCTTGGTCCGGAGGATGCAGTCGAGGTGACGGCGGAGCCGAAAATTGACGGGCTGAGTGCCTCGCTGCGTTATGAGAATGGTCGTTTTGTGCAGGGCGCAACGCGGGGGGACGGCAGCGTCGGTGAGGATATCACGCGGAATCTGGAAACCCTGAATGAGATTCCGGACAGGATTTCGGGTGCGCCGGATATCGTTGAAGTTCGCGGCGAAGTTTATATGAACGGCGAGGATTTTGCGGCGCTGAACAAGCGTCAGGAAGAAGCCGGCTCCAAGATTTTTGCCAATCCGCGCAATGCAGCGGCGGGATCACTCCGCCAGAAGGATCCGGAGATTACCCGATCCCGGGCGCTGAAATTTTTCGCCTATTCCTGGGGTGAGGTGGCAGAACCACTGGCGGATACGCATGGTGGCGCGCTTGACCGGTTCCGGGAATGGGGCTTTACGGTCAATCCGGAAACCCGGATCGTCAGGAGTGTCAGCGAAGCGATGGATTTCTATCGCGACATCATGGCACGCCGGGCCACCCTTGGTTACGACATCGACGGCATTGTCTACAAGGTCAACCGGCTGGACTGGCAGTCCCGCCTCGGCATGGTCAGCCGTGCCCCGCGCTGGGCAATCGCGCATAAATTCCCGGCAGAGAAAGCGCAGACGATTATTGAATCCATCGACATTCAGGTTGGCCGAACCGGCGCGCTGACGCCGGTTGCACGGCTGAAACCGGTGACGGTTGGTGGCGTCGTGGTCAGCAATGCCACCCTGCATAATGCGGACGAGATCGAGCGCAAGGATATCCATGTCGGTGACCTGGTCACGATTCAGCGTGCCGGCGATGTCATTCCGCAGGTGGTTGAGGCGGTGCGCAGTCCGGAAAGCAGCCCGGAGCGATACAGCTTCCCGGAACTTTGCCCGGAATGCGGATCGCAGGCGATGCGGGAGCCGGGCGAGGCGGTAACACGCTGCACCGGGGGACTGGTCTGTCCGGCGCAGGCGGTTGAACGGCTGAAGCATTTCGTGTCCCGTGACGCCTTTGATATTGAAGGCTTTGGCGGCAAGACCATTGATTCCTTCTATCGCGACGGGATGGTCATGAACCCGGCGGATATCTTCACGCTGGCAGAACGTGACAAGCGATCCCTGACGCCGCTGTCCAAGCGTGAAGGATGGGGCCGCACCTCGGCAGAAAACCTGTTCAAGGCGATTGATGACCGTCGGAGTATCCCGCTGGATCGCTTTATTTTTGGTCTGGGCATCCGGCAGGTCGGTCAGGCCACGGCAAAGTTGCTGGCCCGTAATTATGGCTCGCTTGATGATTTGCGGTCGGCGATGGACAGGGCCGGGGATGAAGCCAGCGATGATTACGCCCAGCTTCTCAACATCGATCAGATCGGCAAGGTCATGGCGGCGGATATCATCGGCTTCTTCGCCGAACAGCATAATCGTGATCTGCTCGACAGGCTGACGGAACTTCTTGATATCCAGCCTTATGTGGCACCTGCGGCGGTTTCCTCGAATGTGTCGGGGAAAACAGTTGTCTTCACCGGCACGCTGGAGAAGATGACGCGCTCCGAAGCCAAGTCACGGGCTGAGACGCTGGGCGCGAAAGTTGCCGGGTCGGTCTCAAAGAAGACGGATTATGTGGTGGTCGGGGCAGATGCAGGATCGAAAGCGAAGAAAGCCGCCGAACTGGGCGTCACCATATTGACCGAAGACGAATGGCTGGAGATGATTTCATGACGATCCTACCTCACGAACGTGTTCTCGTTGGTGGATTGTGTGAATTATGGGGGTAAGTTGTTAACTTAATTTTCTTGAACATTTATGATTCAATGATATGTTGCGCTCCCTTAAGTTTGAAAATTGTTTAATATCAAATACTTAGAAAAAAAACTAATATGCGCAACTTCGTTTGGGCATATTTTTTTGTTTTGATTTTAGCGATTTCTTAAGTGTTGTGATCCGAATTGTGAGATGATTCAATTCGATTCGAGTTGTTTTGAGATATGAACGGGGGTTCGTAATGAGAGCGCATAATGCCAAAAAGATTTTTTGCGCACTTGATACTGGTGACTTTGACAAAGCTGTTGAAGTTTCTAATTCAATCGGCGGAGAAATCGGTGGTCTCAAGATTGGGTTGGAATTTTTCGTAAATTGCGGTCCTGATCGAGTGCTGGAACTTAGAGAGAAAAATCTCCCAATTTTTCTGGATTTGAAGTTCCATGATATTCCGAACACCGTAGCAGGTGCGATCCGTTCCTCCATGCGTTGTAAGCCGTTTATGCTAAATGTTCATTGCCAGGGCGGCTATGAAATGATGAAGAGAGCTAAAGAAACGGCAGATGAAGTTGCAGATAAAATGGGAATTACGCCTCCGTTAGTGATAGGCGTGACGGTGCTAACGAGCCTTGATGATCAGCATTTCAAGAGCATCGGAGTTGATATGACTGCGGAAGAAAAGGTCTTGATCTTGGCTGGTCAAGCTAAGGAAGCAGGGCTTGATGGGGTCGTTTGTTCTGGGCTTGAAGTGGAAAAAGTGAAAAGTAACTTTGGAAAAGATTTTAAAACTATTGTCCCCGGATTGCGTCCTCCTTGGGTTCAAGGTGATGATCAAAAAAGGACAATGAAGCCTAGTGATGCCTTAAGAGCAGGTGCTGATTATCTAGTGATTGGGCGGCCAATCACTATGCCAGACCCAAGGCAGTTTAAGACCCCTTTGGATGCATTGCTGAAAATCGTTGCAGATATGAACTTGGTTGATTTAGAAGCGGAAGCTGCCTAAGCACTTCGTGGAAACAACTACAAAAATATGTGGTCTGAATGATGTGGCCTCGGTCCGCGCGGCGGTTGATGGCGGTGCGGCCTATGTCGGTTTTGTTTTCTTTCCGCCATCGCCGCGCAGTCTGAAGCTGCCGCTGGCGGCTGACCTTGCCCGGGCGGCCGGAACGGGGGTGATCCGGGTCGGTCTGTTCGTGAACCCAGAAGATGATCTGCTGAAGGAAACGCTGGATGCGGTGCCGCTCGACATGATCCAGCTGCATGGCAGGGAAACCCCGGACCGGGTGGCCGAGGTGAAGTCCCGTTTTGGTAAGCCGGTGATGAAAGCCTGCGGCGTCTCGACCGGTGAAGATATCCGGGCTGCCCGTGCCTATCTGCCGGTGGCAGACCGGATTCTGTTCGATGCGAAACCACCGAAGCGCGATGATGCCCTGCCCGGCGGTAATGCGGAAAGTTTCGACTGGTCGCTGCTGACCAGTGCGGACTGGCCGGGCCGGTGGATGCTGGCTGGCGGGCTTGATGCGGATAATGTTGCGTCGGCAATCCGGCAAACCCGTGCAACGGATGTCGATGTTTCCTCCGGTGTTGAAGACAAGCCCGGACGCAAGAACCCGGAGAAGATCCGCCTGTTCCTGAAAGCGGTTGCCGGGCGGTAATCTGTGATCCTGAACCAGATGCCGGATCGTGTGGCCTGTCAGGGCGTCTGAAGTACCACAAGTCCCAGCATCATCAGGGACAGGGCGGTCAGCCAGCCCGCAAGGATGCGGAGGGCGATCTGCATCCAGAACTTCCCCGCCCTGGTGGTCAGCCATCCCGTATTGAAGCAAATCAGCAGGATGGCGAGACTGGCCGCAACGATTCCGATAGTCCCGTCACCTGTCAGCCGTGCATGGAGGACAGTTTCATGTCCGGTCAGTCCGCCCGCCAGTAAGGCGGCTGCGGCGCAGATGATAACTGGCAGGCGAAGTTTCAGCGCCGTCAGCAAGGCAAGGGCAGAAGACAGAACGAGGTAGGGCAGATAGGGAAACAGGGTGGCCTGTTCGTCCAGCACGGCAACGGTGCCACCGGATAATAGCCCTGCCAGCAGCAGGCCCGTCGACCAGTGAAGATGCTGCCTGCCCTGCTGACCGGCCCACAGGCCAAGCGCCAGCAACAGCATGATCTGGTTCGGAGCGAGGACGGGATGCAGCAGCCCGGCGGAAAACGGGTCGAGACCCTCTGTAACCGGATGGGCAGAGGCTGTTGCCGGAAGCAGCACCAGTACCAGCAGGGCAGGGATGGCGATCAGGCTGTGCCGCGTCACACGGTCACGGAGAGGAAATAGATGCCGATGGCGGCGATAAAGCCGCCGATGCTCCGCACCGCCAGCAGACCGTTCGGTGCCAGCAGCAGCAGGCCAAGGCCCATGCCGCAGAGATGCAGCAGCCCGGTGGTCAGGACAAATCCGGCGGCAAAGGCAAAGGGGTTTGCCGCATCCGGCAGTTCCATGCCGTGAGCATGGCCATGGATGACGGCAAAAATTGCGACAATGATGGCGGCAATCCAGTGAGGTACCCGCTTTGCCAGGGCGATGGCGCCGCCGATGATGAGGATAGACAGGGCAATTCCGATGTTTTCGCCGGGCAGGAACAAGCCAGCCATCCCGGTAAGCGCGGCCATTGCCATAATGACAGGAAAGATCACCGGCAGCAGCCAGAGCGCGGGTGCACCCAGCAATGCGCCCCATAGACCAACGGCGACCATGGCGACCAGGTGGTCCAGTCCGAACAGGGGATGCACCAGCCCGGCGATCAGTCCATCAGCGGCAGTGCCACCTTCATGGGCTTCCACGACAGAGCCGGTGAACAGGGCGGCGACAATGGCGATAAGGCCGATGAGATAGCGCAATTCGATGGTCAGCAGCGGTTCGGACGGTTCTGTGCTCATCATTCAACTTTGCCCGGATGTGATGATCTCGGCCTGACGATAGCCCTGAACGTAGAGCAGGGCCGTCAGGTCGGAATGGTCAACCTTGGCGCGGATCGTATCACGGACCAGCGGTTTTGCGCGATAGGCAATGCCAATTCCGGCGGCGGCCAGCATCTTGATGTCATTTGCACCATCGCCGACGGCCATTGTCAGTTCCGGGTCCAGCCCGCTGGCGACCGCCATCTGGTTCAGGGCCTGCAGCTTGCGGTCCGGTGACAGGATCGGTTCCATGACACGCCCGGTCAGCAGGCCATCCTGAACATCAAGGATATTGGCTTCATGATAGTCAAAGCCGAGGCGTTCCTTTATCCGGCGGGTAAAGTAGGTGAAACCGCCGGAAACCAGTGCGGTATAGGCACCGTGATGTCGCATGGTGGCAATCAGGGTCGCGGCCCCCGGCATCAGTTCCAGCGACTTGTAGGTCTCTGCCATCAGTCCCGCATCAATGCCGTCCAGCATCGATACCCGTTCCCGCAGGGCGTCGGCGAAGCCCAGTTTGCCGTTCATGGCGCGGCGGGTGATCTCTGCGATGGCCTCACCAACCCCGGCCAGCGCCGCGAGTTCGTCGAGGGTTTCGCCGGTAATGATCGTGGAATCCATATCTGCGACCAGAAGCTTTTTCCGTCGATCCCAGACTGACTGGGCAATGGCGTCGACAGGTGCCTGCTGTAATGCCTGCCGGGCCGTCGTTTCCGCCCGGCCGGGTGCGAACCGGGAAAAGCCGATATCGCAGGCGATGTTCTGATGCAGCCAGTCAGCGGGTCCGACATCTGCGCCCTGTCCGGTCAGTTCCTGACGCACCCTGTCGACAAGTTCCTGTGACAGGCAGGGTTTTGCCGGGTCGGTGATCAGTGTCAGGACAAAGTCCATATCGGGGGCTCCGGAGCGTTAGGCGGGATATTTCCCGCCAGCCTATACAGGTCTGATCCGCTGTCGTCATCTGTTCTGTGAACAGAATTCGGGTCTGCCCGTTTCGTGAGAGGTCGTCCTGCCTATTCTGTCCGCCGGAACGGCCGGGCGTGAATTTTTGTCTGGTGGCCGACTTCGGCTTTTGCGCCATCCGGTTGCAGGCCACGGTAATAGCCTTTCTGCCAGCGCTCGGCATGGGCATTGCTGCCTTCTTTAGGCAGTTCGTCGAGGAAACCACGACGGGACTGATTCCAGTGTTCATATTGTTTCCGGGCTTCCGGATCATCCTCCAGATTGCGGATTTCCGGCTCGGTCGCATCAACAATCCCGCGACTGACGGGAAAGAAAAAGCAGAAGGGGTCACCTTTCTCAAACCGGACCGGATGGTTGGCCCGGGTAAATATCCAGTTCATCGTGAAGGTATAGGGTGCCCAGTCGGTCTCTATCATGCCGGTCAGTGGTTGCAGGGCATCTTTCGGCGCATTTGGCGGGCCGCTGGCCCAGAGATTGAGGCCGGGATCGGTCCGGAACAGATAACCTGTATGAAAGGTCAGCACGCCGGAGCCGAAATGGCTGATGACAAAATGTGAATTTCCGCCGACACCGTCAAACCGCAGGGTGATGGCATCCTTGCCGGTTCTGCCGTTCCACACGGCTTCGAACCCTTCCGGGCAGGTGATTTCCCAGCCATGGGAATTGGCAATGGTCAGCGGCAGACAGCGATAGCCATAGGCCGCGGGCAGTTCATCCATCCAGACCCGGCTTGATGGCGCGGGCCGGATTTCAGGTGTCAGGGCCGCTGGCTGTGTGGGGTAGGCAATTAGTTTCATATCTGGTTCTGCCTTAGTCTCAGCGGTGCCTGCGCTTCATCGACGACAGCCGGACTCATGATAACGGGCGCAACAGGTCGCGGATATCAGGGATATTTTCGATATCCATAATGCCGTCATGAAGATTCCGGGCAACATCCGGGGTAAGCAGGCGCGACGTCAGTTCGTAGTATTTTTCGGTCAGTTCCGCCTCATCATAGGGGTCTTCACTGTCCCCACGGTTGGTTTTTGTCTCGGCCGTGGCGGTCGTGCCATCGGTAAAGGTAATTGTGACCCTTGCCGGCCGGAAATCCGGCATCATGGCTGTCAGGTTCCTGTCCTCACGGACGATCACCCGGTCTGCGAGTTCCTGAATATCGTCACGGCGAATGGCCTCCCAGGTGAAGCTGCCAACGCCGGAGGAGCCGTGAATGATGGTGGTCGCGATGGCAAAGGGCACAGAGAATTTTCCGGCCAGTGTGTTTTGCGGATTCTGATCATCCAGTTCCACTGCCAGCGAATAGGTCTCGACATCGACCCGGGCGATTTCATCCGCCTGTAATCGCTGTTTCATACCAAGCTTTGCCAGCGCATCCAGTGCCCCGTGATTATACCGGCAGCAGGCATGGCGTTTGAAATAATTGCGGGTGATTTCCCAGCGCTCACCCAGTTCCTCTGTCATTTCACCGGGATTGAAGCTTTCCGAAATGACTTTGCCCCAGACAGATGACAGGCCGTCATGTTCTCCTGTGAATCCGGATTGCAGCATGTCCCAGCACATCAGCCCGATCTGGCCTGAAAAGCCGGAAAAGCTGTTCCGTACCGTACCGCCCTGCAACATGGTTTGGCGACTGGTCGTGAGGCCCAGAGACGAGGAAATATTGATGATTTCCCGGAACTGTCTGGCATCGGCCCGCATCATTTTTGCCACGGCAACAGCCGCACCCGTGGTTCCCCATGTACCATGAGGATGCATGGAAGGGCGTATCTTTGCGGCCATGCCGATCCGCGCTCCGACTTCATAGCCGAGGATGACCGCCAGCAGGACATCGCGGCCATTGCGTCCCATTGCCTCGGCAAGCGCCAGCGCCGCCGGCACCACATGGATGCCCGGATGGCCGCGGCTGAACTGATTGCCTTCGTCCATTTCCAGAAAAGTCCCGGCGGTGCCGTTCAGAAAAGCAGCCCGGGAAGCCTCAACCCGCAAACCCGCCCCCAGTACCGTCGAAGACCCGCCACCATTTCCGGCCATTCGGGCAACCAGCCGCTGCATTTCCGGTTCCGCGGCCCCGCCGGTGATGGCAGCAACACAATCGGCAATGACAAACCGCGCCCGCTCCAGCACGGGGGCAGGCAGGTCGTCAAAGCCGGTATTTTCAAGGAAGGCAGAGAGGTCGTCGAGATAGTCAGGCATGCGGGTTGTCTCCGTTCATGTCGGCTGCATATTAGAGCAGCCAAAGCACACTCCCAAGCCTGCGGTAGCAAATCAGATAGTGAGAATCGCTGAGGCAACCATCAGAGCGAACAGAAGCATATATCATAATCATGTCATCCCGTCGGAAGACGGGATCCGGTCGTAACGTCAGTATTCTCTGATTCCCCAACCTAAAGAAAAGCCCGCGCCTCCATATGGGAGACGCGGGCTTTGATGTCAGCCGTCAGAGGGTCAGCGGTTAGCCGACCTGCTGCGGGCGCATGTCGTTCGGGTCGATGCCGGCAACTTCAACCGGGGCCTTCATGGCGTCACGGCGGAACGGCTCGCCCAGTTCCTGATTGAGGATGACTTCGATGAAGGTGGTGACACCCTTGTTCATCTGCTCGTCAACGGCTGTCTTCAGGGCGGCGGTGACTTCTTCCATCGTCGTCACGGTAACACCCTTGAGACCACAGCCTTCAGCAACCTTGGCATAGGACAGGTTCAGGTTCAGTTCGGTTCCGACGAAGTTGTTGGAATACCACAGCGTCGTGTTGCGCTTTTCCGCACCCCACTGGTAGTTGCGGAAGATGACCATGGTGATGGCTGGCCAGTCGTCGCGGCCGATCGAACCCATTTCGTTCATCGAGATACCGAAGGCACCGTCACCGGCAAAGCCGACAACCGGCACGTCCGGGCAGCCGATCTTGGCACCGACGATGGACGGGAATCCGTAACCGCAGGGGCCGAACAGGCCCGGTGCGAGATATTTACGGGGTTCTTCGAAGGTCGGGTAGGCGTTACCGATGGCGCAGTTATTGCCGATATCGGACGAGATGATCGCATTCTTCGGCAGGGCGGCCTGAATGGCACGCCAGGCCATGCGGGGTGACATGCGATCCGGCTCGCGTGAGCGGGAATCGGCATTCCAGGTCGTGCCCGGATCGTCGTCTTCGTGATCCATGGAGGACAGGGTCTGGAGCCAGGCAGACTTGGTCTGATGGACCAGCGCCTTGCGGTCATCACGACCGGCATCACCGGCCGTCGGGGAAAGCTGGCCAAGGATCTGGCTGGCAACCTTCTTGGCGTCACCGCAGATGGCGACAGAGACTTTCTTGGCGAGGCCAATCCGGTCGGAGTTCATGTCGACCTGAATGATGGCAGCGTCTTTCGGCCAGTAATCAATGCCGTAGCCGGGCAGGGTCGAGAACGGGTTCAGGCGGGTGCCGAGAGCCAGCACGACATCAGCCTTGGAGATCAGTTCCATCGCTGCCTTCGAGCCGTTATAGCCGAGCGGACCGACAGCCATCGGATGGCTGCCCGGGAAGCTGTCATTATGCTGATAGCCACAGCAGACCGGCGAGTCGAGACGCTCGGCCAGTGCCTTGGTTTCCGGAATGGCATTCGCCAGCACCACACCGGCGCCGGACAGAATGACCGGGAACTTGGCTTCGGAAAGCAGCTTGGCTGCCTCGGCGACAGCCTTTTCACCACCGGCAGGGCGCTCAAGACGAACGATCTGCGGCAGTTCGATATCGATGACCTGGGTCCAGAAGTCACGGGGCACGTTGATTTGCGCCGGTGCGGAACCACGAATGGCTTTTTCAATGACGCGGTTCAGGACTTCAGCAACACGCGAGGCGTCGCGAACTTCTTCCTGATAGCAGACCATGTCGCGGAACAGCGCCATCTGTTCGACTTCCTGGAAACCGCCCTGACCGATGGTCTTGTTGGCCGCCTGCGGCGTGACCAGCAACATCGGTGTGTGGTTCCAGTAGGCGGTCTTGATGGCGGTTACGAATCCGGTGATGCCGGGACCGTTCTGGGCAATCGCCATCGCGACCTTGCCGGTTGTACGGGTGTAGCCATCGCAGATCAGGCCACCGTTGGTTTCATGGGCAACGTCCCAGAACTTGATGCCGGCTTTCGGAAACAGGTCCGAGATCGGCATGAAGGCCGAGCCGATGATACCAAAGCCATGCTGAATGCCATGCATCTGCAGAACTTTGACGAAAGCTTCTTCTGTGGTCATCTTCATGGTGAGCGTTCCTCCTGCCCCTGAAGTTAAGACATTGCGCCGGTCCCGATTGGGCCAACCGGGGGCGCATGCCGGTCTGAAAATTTATCCCGATGGCCATGACATAGTGGCTGGCCGGGCGAATAGATAGCGCCAGAATCCTATAAAACGCTACCCCAAATGGGCCAGTTCAGACATTTTTTGGCCCTACCAAACCCTTGTTTTCCCCAATGTTTGTGACTTCCTTCAGTTTTATTGAAGTAAGCGGGAAAAGGTCTCATTAATGATGAAGTTTTACGCCGGGGCAGTCTTCTGATTTCTGACCTGATGCCCAGAGTGAAGGTTGATTTATCATCTTATTAATTGTGTAGTCCGGTAAGTAACGTGTTTTTGTTGTGTAAAGGAGGCGTTGAATGAAGGTCTGCCATCTGGTTTTGTCGGCGTTCTTAATCGCCGGTACCATTCAGGTTTCCATCGCTGAGGAGCAGGTATATCCGCCCGCCGGAAAGACAATTGTTTATAAGGGTGTCACGCTTGTCGGGACGACCTATAAATTCCGGAACAGCGATAAATTTTTCCGCTACATGAAGGCGGGTATCGACATGGTCGGGAAACTGCCTGATGCGGACTGGAATCATACCGGCCTTATAAAAAAGGTTGTTTACGATCCCCCTTCCAAGGAACGAAAATCGACTGCGGCCTTACCGGGACGGCTTGCTTATTACTGGACCGAGGATGGCAAGGAATTCCCGGCGCCGGTGTATTACTTCGGTTCTGTCAGAAACACCTCGGGCTTCCTGATGGCATTAATGATGGTCGAGCAGGGCAGGGTTGCTTTCCACCACAGGCAATTATTTGAAACACAGAAGCTTCTGCAGGACATGGATAGTGGGGAAGTTCCGTTTGATTCTGGCAAATTTCGGGAAGCGGCCGCAGAGAATCTCAGGCTGAAAAATCTGTTTCAGGCCGAGCCAGGCAGCACGCTGCTCATGGCTGACGAATGCATGAGTGCTGCTGCAATGTACAAGGCACATGAAATCCTTTATCCGGACAAAGAAAAACTCAGTGCTTTCAGAAAGCTTACGCGATCCACAGGATGTCCCTGACCGCTGAAACTGTTCTTTTGAGCCTGAATTACCTTTTCTCCGGCATCACGATCTGGTGCCGGTCCAGATCAACTTCCGCATAACTCGCCCGGTCGAATTCGTAGCTGTGCGGATGCGGGCGGGTGCAGTCAAAACCGACTTTCGAGCCGAGATAATCCGGGAAGGTCGGGTTCAGGCCGTGGCCGAAGATATTGTCGATGGTGATGATACCTTTTGCCGGGTCAAGGCGGGTCGCCATGGCCCATTCCACATCCATCGGATTACGGATATCGACATCCTCATCCACCACAGTGACCATCTTCAGCGGCGGGAAGGCGGCGAAGGTGGCGAGGATGGCCTGTTTTGACCAGCCCGTCCGTTTCTGGGTCATCTGGACGACGCAGTGATAAAACCCGCAGCCGCCATGGGTGAAATAGACATCGAGAACGCCCGGCACCTGCTTTTGCAGGGTCGCCAGCACGTTGGCTTCGCCCAGCAATCCGACAGAGTTCCAGACTTCGACACCGCTGAGGATGGTCTGGAATACCGGGCTGGCACGCCGGTGGATGGCCTTTACATGGGCGACGGCACGGGGGGCGCGTCTGGCGTAATAACCGGTCACTTCCGCAAACGGACCTTCCTCGCCGGTCTCATCCGGGACCATCTCGCATTCCAGCGCCCACATGGCATTGGCGACCATTTCGGTGCCGGAAATCGTGCCGGGGACAAGTTGCAGGGGACTACCCTGAAACTCCGAGGCGATGCCCAGTTCATCCGTGTCTGGCGGCGCGGCCTCCGAAGGTGTGGCGGCGGCAAAATGCAGGCCGGGGCCAACACCGCAATTGATGGTGATGGTCAGGTTCTCGCCCCGTGCCTTTGCCTTGTTGAGATAGAGCTCAAGATGCCGTCCTGAATCGATGTTCACAGTCAGGGTCTGCTTGTCGACCTGCATGAAACGCTGAATGGAGGCATTGCGGACTCCGGTGTCCGGGTCACGGCAGATCACGACACCTGCGTCGAAATAGGGACCGCCATCCTTCGCGGCATGTACAGGCAACGGGATGCGGTCAAGATCGACATCGTTTTCAGTGACCTCCAGCACGGGGCCGTCCTTCACGACCTCCGGCACGACCGGATCCCCCTGCCATTTCCGGATACAGCCGGAAACATGCTGCGGCAGTTTCAGGGCTTCCTGTCCCATCAGGTCGGCCAGCAGTTCCCGCGACCAGTAGAGACCGGTGAAAACCGGATAGTCATGACCTTTGACTTTCTCAAACAGAACCGCCGCCGGCCCGCCTTCAAATTTTGCGGCAATGCCCGCCAGTTCCAGATTCGGATCAACCTCTGACGAGACACGGATAAGCCGTCCGGTTGCGTCCAGCCGTTCGATAATGGCGCCCAGATCGCCGGTCACATTCTCTGTCATTTCAGTCTCTCCGGAGATGTCATCGTGAAGTCTTCAGCTTTGCAGCCAGTACCGCATGACGGCGGTGACCGCATGTGGCTGCTCCATGGTCGACATATGTCCGCTGTCCTCGACCACGACCAGCTTTGAGCCGGTTACACCGGCGGCCATTTCCTCATGCATTTCCAGTGTTGTCAGGGCGTCCTGCCGACCGCAGAGAATCAGGGTAGGGCAGGTGATTTTCGCGAGATCCGGGCGGCTGTCTGGCCGGTTCAGGATGGCGATCTGCTGGCGCAGGAACGCATCGCGGCCAACATTGCCGGACATTTCCATGATGGCCCCGGTCAGCGCATCGTCTTCCATCCGGTCAGGATGGATCAGCAACGGCAGCAGTTTGGGTGTTACCCCTTTGAACTTGCCGGTCTTCGCCAGCGAAATCAGGCCCTTGCGACGGCGGGTCTGTTCTTCAGAATCCGGACGGGAGGAGGTGTCCAGCAAGGCCAGCCGGGTGACGCGGTCTCCGGCCTGCCGCATGACCTCCTGCGCGACATAGCCCCCCATGGACAGGCCGGCCAGAGCGAACGGACCGTCAGGCATGGCGGCAATGGCATCCGCTGCCATGTCGGCCACGCTTTCCTGTGATGTCAGGTCGGCGATGGTGATGTCGGCCAGATCGGCCAGATGTTCGGACTGATGGGTCCAGAGAATCGGATCGCACAGCAATCCCGGCAGAAGAAGAAGTCGTTCGCGCTGGCTCATTTGATCAACTTTGACAAGGTTTTGAATTCTGGTGTGCCAGCCACCTGCAGCCATTCGAAGATCACCATCTCCGTGCTCACCATCTCGATATTGTTTGCGGCCATCCGTCGCCGCCCGGCAGCCATGTTTTCCGGTGCCCGTGAGGAAATTGCATCCTCGGCAACGAAGACATCATAGCCTTCCCGCCGGAGACCAAGGGCGGTTTGCAGGACGCAGACATGGGCCTCTATGCCACAGAGCACCAATTGCCGCCGGCCAAGGCTTCTCAGATGCTTGATGATGTCGGCTTCGTCAGCACAGGAGAAGGCCATTTTCTCGAAAATATGGCCGCCTGCCGCCAGATCCCGAAGCGGCGAGACCGTCAGTCCCAGTCCCTTCGGATATTGCTCTGATACCATGATCGGGATGGCCAGTTCAGTGGCAGCCTGCAGCAGCATACCGCTGTGTTCGACCACCATCCGGGGATCATTCATCGCCGGTAACAGCCGCTCCTGAACATCAATTACGAGCAATACAGACTCGTCGCGCTGCAATAGCATGATTATCCCCCTGACGTTGCAGGCTAGCCTATCGCGACCTTACGCTCCATTCCAGACCTGTCGCGATAGTTGACTTGATCGCACAACACCATATAGTCCGCCACATTCAGCGTGAGGGTCTGCCTCACGCATCAGCCGAGAGACATGCATGGCTTTTGAAGATCTCGGCCTCAGCGACGACCTCCTGAACGCAGTCCGCGATGCGGGCTACACCGAGCCAACGCCGATCCAGGCACAGGCAATTCCGGTAGTTCTGATGGGGCGCGACGTATTGGGGTGCGCACAAACCGGCACGGGGAAAACAGCTTCCTTTACCCTGCCCATGATCGAAATTCTTGCGACAGGCCGGGCCCGTGCCCGTATGCCACGCTCGCTGATCATTACCCCAACCCGTGAAATTGCCCAGCAGGTCGCTGAAAATTTCGACAAGTACGGTAAGAATCACAATCTGAACAAGGCTCTGCTTATCGGCGGCGTAAGCTTCGATGAACAGCAGCGTGTTATCGACCGTGGTGCTGATGTGCTTATCGCGACACCGGGCCGTCTGCTGGATCAGTTTGAACGCGGCAGCCTGCTGTTGTCAGACATCAAGATTCTGGTGATTGATGAAGCTGACCGGATGCTGGACATGGGGTTCATCCCTGATGTCGAGCGTATCGTGTCGCTGATACCGAAAATCCGCCAGACCCTGTTTTTCTCTGCCACCATGGCACCGGACATCAAGAAGCTGGCTGACAAGTTCCTGATGAATCCGAAAGAAATCTCGGTTGCACCGCCTGCCAGTGCGGCGGAGACGGTGACACAGGGACTGATCATCACGGAAGACAAGCTGAAGCGTGAGGCGTTGCGTGCCCTGCTGGAACAGGAATCCGTCAAGAATGCGCTGATTTTCTGTAACCGGAAACGTGACATCGCGGCGCTGGAATCTTCCCTGAAACGTCATGGTTATGATGTCGGGGCGCTGCATGGCGATATGTCGCAGCCAGCCCGTATGGATACGCTGGCACGCTTCAAGAACAACGAGATCAGACTGCTGGTCTGTTCTGATGTTGCAGCACGCGGCCTCGATATCTCTGCGCTTAGCCATGTCTTCAATTTCGACGTTCCGATCAACGCCGAAGATTACATTCACCGCATTGGCCGGACCGGCCGTGCAGGAATGGAAGGCCGGGCCTTCACGCTGGCCACGCCGGATGATGCCCGTGCGGTAGCATCTGTCGAGAAACTGATGGGCAAGCCGATCCCGCGGATTGAGGCAACGGGTGTTGCAAGCTCCGAACTGGGTGATCCGGAAGAAGGTGGCCGGGGACGTGGTCGCGGACGCCGGAAACCGGCCGCAAAGGCTCCGGCCAGGTCGCAGGAAAAGGCTGACGTCAAAACGGAAGCCGCACCAGACAGCGAAACGCAGGAAAAGCCAAAGCGCGCTCCTCGTCGCCGCAAAGCGGCTTCGAAATCAGATGACAGTGGTACGGATAAGCCCGAAACGCAGGATACTGCGGAAAAGGCTGCGAAGCCGGCGACTGAGGAAAAGAAGCCTGCGAAACCCCGCCGTGCACCGGCAAAGAAGAAGTCGTCTGACGATAATGACGATGCACCGGTGGGCCTCGGGGATCACATGCCCGCATTCCTGATGCGTCCGGTGAAACGTTAGGCTAGACTCCGCAGCAGACAATTCCGGAGACCGATGACCATGAAAACCATCTTCGTTCAGATCAAATGTGAACTGGGCCGCGCCTATGATGTTGCGGATACCTGTGTGCAGGATGTCGAGCAGGTCTCGGAAGTCCATTCGACCTCCGGTAAATATGACCTGATGATAAAGTGCTATCTGGATGACGATGCGGATATCGGGCATTTCGTGACCGAGAACATCCAGAAAATTTCAGGTGTCAGGGATACTTTCACCCTGATTGCCTTCAAGGCGTTTTCCTGACGGCTACTCAGTTCCGGTCGATCAGCCACTGGTTTGTTGCGGTGTCGCGTGACACATACATGGCGTCGCAGAATCCGTCATCGATCCGCAGGATCGGGCATTTCTTCCCGTCCGTTACAACTTTTTCCAGATCGAGCCAGCGGCTGCACAAGGCATCCTGACGGTTATCTGCGACGGGTATCTGTACGGCAAGCATCCGCTCATCCCGTGTGCCGGGATAATAGATGATGCTGATCTGGTTATCTTCGACAGGCAGTGACATCACTTCGTCGGCAACGCTGTCGCAATCCAGATCCATCAGGATAGGCTCGCTCGCCAGTGGCCCGGCATCCAGAATTGTCCGGAGATCCTGCAACCGGTCGAAGGTTGTCTCTGCCCAGCAATCCGTGGCGACCGGCCGGAACATCGTACCCTCAAAAAATCTGTAGGCGTGGCAGCGCGCATCCCGCCAGGCATTCCATGTCTTCTGTGCATCCAGCATGTGGTCCCTGAATTTGCCGCCGCTGCGGCGCTCAATCTGGCGCCAGACAAGCTCCATCTCGCTCTGCCAGTGCGCATGCTGGGCGGCTGAACAAATCTGCATGCCGACAGTGGTCCAGTTCTGACGTTCGCCGCAGGCTTCAAAGAACTGCGCCGCACATTCCACTTCTTTATCTTCGGCACAGGCATTCAGGGCGATGATGAACCGTTCGGTTTCTAGCTTGCGATCCCGGTCAAAGTCAGCGTGGGCCGACAGGGGCAGAAGGATCAGCAGGCAGGTCAGAATATGCTTCATTATGTGGCTCCGGTCAGTCCCGGCTTTTTTGTGTGGCGGATGACATTTACTGTTATGCCCAAATCATCAATTCAGGGAAACAGTTATGGACCTCGAACTTGGCGGCAAGACCGCTGTTGTTACCGGTGCCAGTCAGGGAATCGGCGAAGCCATCGCCGTAGAACTGGCCCGTGAAGGTGTGCGGGTTGTCCTCGCAGCGCGGAATAAAGCCAATCTCGAACGGGTGGCGGGCCGGATTTCCGAGCTGGGCGGCGAGGCACTGGTAGCGCCCCTCGATCTCACGGACCCGGAGGCTCCGGCAGAGATGATTGCCCGGAGCATCGACCGGTTCGGGGCTGTCGATATTCTGGTTAACAACGCGGGCGCGACCAAACGGGGTGATTTTCTGCAACTGACAGATCAGGACTTTGCGGACGGGTTTGCGCTGAAATTCTATGCCTGCATGCGCTCCTGCCGGGCAGCATGGCCGCATCTCATGGCCAGTCAGGGGTCAATTGTGAACATTATCGGAATTGGCGCGAAAACCCCGTCGCGTGATTTCACCATCGGCGGTTCTGTCAATTCGGCCATCCTGAACTTCACCAAGGCACTGGCTGACCGGGGGGTGAGTGACAGGGTGAAGGTCAATGCCATTCATCCCGGCTACATCAAGACGACCCGTCTGACCGACCGGCTGGATGCGGTCAGTGCAGAAACGGGCCGCAGCCGGGCAGAACTGGAATCCGAGATGCTGCAGAAAACCGGTATCCCGCGTTTTGGTCAGCCGGAAGAAATCGGCCAGCTGACAGCATGGCTCTGCTCACCCCGGTCCGCTTACATGCAGGGCGCTGCAGTTGATATCGACGGCGGTGTCACCCGGGGCATATGAATGGCTCCTGCGGCATGACCGGGTGACATGTCCGGGTTCGGCGTTGTCTCAGATTTCCTTGCCCTTTGG
The DNA here is from genome assembly GCA_009649675.1 of Alphaproteobacteria bacterium HT1-32. NCBI lineage: Bacteria > Pseudomonadati > Pseudomonadota > Alphaproteobacteria > Alphaproteobacteria bacterium HT1-32. The sequence goes on from WJPL01000001.1 coordinate 2,113,676, forward strand.
CTTGTCTTCCGGGCTGGTTGCTTCCGGCTCCCGGGGGACGCGGCGAATCAGGATATCTCCGTTATCGAGAATGACCGGAGCTTCATATTGCGGGATTGCCAGCAGCAATAACTGAATTGCACTCAGGATTTTGCTGGCACCGTCTTCCAGCAGTTGCTCCGGTGTCGGCTTGTCAGCTGCGAATGCGGTGCTTCCCGCCAGTGACAGGGCGAGGATGGCTGCGGTGAGTGTGTGACGCATGTTGTCTGTCCTTTTTAACTTCAGCTCATATGCCCGTGGATTACGGCAAAACAACGGCCCGGCTTGTTAACCTGCTCCTAAAACCTTTCCTTTAGATTGGGAGAATGGCGGAGAAGTCAAAAAAACCGGGTTCCCGAACCAGAAAAACTTCGGCACGGCGTAAACCTGCCGAAACGAAGAAGAGTCGTGCCTCCGGCGCTGAGACAGCGGAGAAAACCAGACGAAAACCCAGAAAGCAGCCGGCTGCCAGAAAACGCCGTTCGGTCATTGGCCTGCTGGCAAGCTGGACGCTGGTGGCAATGATCTGGGGATCGGTTGCTGTTGGCGGTGCGCTGGTCTGGTATGGCTGGGATTTGCCGGACATTGATGAGGCAGTGGCTGAAGGTCGCCGTCCGGCTGTGACGGTGCTGGCCGGAGATGGCAGCCGTATCGTGTCGTTCGGTGATGTTTTCGGTCTGCCGGTGCAGGCGCATGAATTGCCTGCACATCTGAAGCAGGCTGTCATCGCAACCGAGGACAGGCGTTTTTATGACCATTTCGGTGTCGATCCCATCGGGATAGCCCGTGCGATGGTGACAAATCTGTCGTCCGGGCGGGTACGGCAGGGCGGCAGTACCCTGACCCAGCAGCTTGCCAAGAACCTGTTCCTCTCACCAGAGCGCACGATCAAGCGCAAGGTGCAGGAGGTCATGTTGTCGGTCTGGCTGGAACATAAATTTACCAAGGACCAGATCCTCACGATCTATCTGAACCGGGTCTATCTTGGCACGGGTGTCTATGGGGTGGATGCTGCGGCCCGCCGGTATTTCAATAAACCGGCGACAAGGCTCAGCCTGTATGAAGGTGCAGCGATTGCCGGGATGCTGAAAGCACCCAGTCGTTACAATCCGGCCGCCAGTGAGACCGCATCGCGGGAGCGCACAGCTGTCGTGCTCGACAATATGGTCAATGCCGGGTTCATCGATCCGGCAACCGCCGGCAAGGCGGCTTCCGGTCAGGGTGTGGCCAGCAGTGGTGATCCGGGCGGGCTTGCCCGGCACTTTGCGGACTGGGTGATGGACCGCGCGCCTGCCTTTGCCCCGGTCGGTGGCAAGGATCTGACAGTTATCACGACGATTGAGCCGGAATTGCAGCGCGTTGCCGAACAGATGCTGGCCGGGGCTTTGAAGAAAGAGGGCAAGGCCCGCGGCATCAGCAGCGGAGCGGTCGTGATCTTGCGTCCGGATGGGGCGATTGCCGCCATGGTCGGTGGCCCCTCCTATGCCCGCAGTCAGTATAATATGGCTGTTCAGGCACGGCGGCAGCCGGGGTCGGCTTTCAAGCCGGTGGTTTTTCTGGCGGCGCTGGAATCAGGTATGTCACCGGGAGACAGGGTTGAAGACAGACCCTTCACGCTGGGCACCTGGGCACCCCGGAATTTTGACCGCAGATTTCGCGGACCGGTCAGCCTGACAGATGCGCTGGCAGATTCCCTGAACGTACCAACGGCGCGGCTGTACAAACGGGTCGGTCATGACCGTGTTGTCGAAGTTGCCCGGCGACTGGGCTTCGTCTCTGATTTCCCGCGTGATGCGACGATTTCGCTGGGGACCGCAGATGCCAGCCTGCTGGAACTGACAACGGCCTATGCCGTCTTCGCAAATGCGGGTGGCACGGTTCTGCCTTATGGCATTCGCGAGATCAGAAGCCGGGATGGAGAAACGCTTTACCGTCGGCCGGTGACCGGCTGGAGCGCGGCCGTGAATGGCCGTCAGGTTGCGGACATGCATGCTATGCTGCGGGCTGTGATTGACCGGGGTACGGGAAAGAAGGCCCGGATCAACCGCCCTGCGGGGGGCAAGTCCGGGACCAGCCAGTCCTTCCGGGATGCCTGGTTTGTCGGGTATACCGCCGATTATGCTGCCGGCGTCTGGATGGGAGCCGGCGACAGCGGGGAAATGGACAAGGTAACCGGCGGGTCTTTACCGGCGGAGTTGTGGCGTGATCTCATGATGGTTGCTCACAAGGGGCTGCCGCCGCGAAACCTGCCGCTGCCAGCCGCACCACCGGCATCCGAGCCTGTGGTTACGGCGCCGGAGGAACCGGGTCTGCTGGATCGTCTTTTGGAACGTCTTGCATCTGGCTGAGACCGCGCGCCCGGATCAGCAGCAGATAGGCCGTCAGGCCGCTGATATTCATCAGCGAGAGCAGAAACATCATCGGCCAGGCAGTGCCGTCGAAGGTAATGCCGACAATAATCCCGGCGGTTGCACCGACAGTCATCTGGACCAGTCCCAGCAGCGAGGATGCGGCACCGGCCATTTTCGGATAGGGGGCAATGGCCGAGGCAATGCTGTTCGGCATGACCATGCCAACTGCGACGAAGACGCCGATAACAGATAATGTAATGGTAACCGGACCGTCAGCACCCAGCCCCATCGCAGCCATACCAATCAGCGACGTGACGGTACCGAACAGGACGCCTGCCAGAATCAGACTGTCTGGTCCGACCCTGCGTGACAGTCGTGCAGAGGTCAGGCTGCCCAGGACATAGCCGAGCGGGCAGGCGGAGAAATAGATCCAGAAGTCTTCCGGCGGGATGTCATAGACATCGATATAGACGAAGGACGAGCCGGAGATGAAGGTGAACAGGCTGGCAAAGATGAAGGTATTGGTCAGGCTGTAGCCAACAAACCGGCGGGCGGTTGCCAGCGCGGCAAAGTTGCGTGCCATTGCCCGCGGGTTCAGTGCGGTCGGGTCTTTGTGACGGTTGGTTTCAGCGAAGATCAGGAAGGCCATGATGACGGTCACGGCACCATAGAGTGTCAGCGCCATGAAATTTCCGGTCCAGCCGTAGAACTTGTGGATGAAGCCGCCGATGACCGGTGAAATGGCCGGGGCCAGACCCATTGCAGCACCCAGCAGGGCGAGCACGCGGGCGGACTCCCTGGGGCCGTAAATATCGCGTACGGCAGCGCGGGCAATGACGACGCCGGAACAGCCTCCGACGGCCTGAAAGAACCGGGCAATAATCAGCGTTTCGATATTCCAGGCGAAGGCACAGGCGATACTGGCCAGCGTATAGAGTGAAAATCCGATGATGACGACCGGCCGGCGGCCAAAACGATCCGACAGCGGACCGTAGATGATCTGCGACAGGGCAAAGCCGATCATGAACACGCTGAGGGTCAGCTGTGCCGTGGCGACATTGGTACTCAGGTCTGTCGTCAGCGACGGCAGTGACGGCAGGTAAAGGTCGGTGGTCACCGGCCCCATTGCTGTCAGCATTACCAGCAGGATGGTGACGATCAGGGATTTCGATTCCGGCATTCAGGAATCCAGCCGCAGGCCAGAGGTCATGTTGAGCTTTCGCTTGTGTCCGGGAGGGGACGGAAATTCGCAGGCGGGGCCGTTCCATCCTTGTCGACGCCAAAGTATATGGTCTGGTGCGGAAAGGGAATTTCGATTCCGCGGGCATCGAAGGCCTTCTTGACCCGCTTCAGGAACTCGCGTCGCACCTTCCACTGCATCATCGGTTTGGTCTGGAATTTTACGCGGATTTCAACGGCTGAATCGGCAAGGTTCTGCAATCCCATGACTTCCAGCGGGGTGAGAATCTGTGCTTTCCACTCATCTTCATCATAGATCTCCCTGCCGATCTCGCTGAGGATTTCCACGACTTCATCATAGTCTTCCCGGTAGGCGACGCCGATATCCATCATGGCGACACCGAACTCACGGCTGAGATTTGTCACCATGGTGATTTCGCCGAAGGGGATGGTATGTACCTGCCCGTCGAGGTCACGAATCCGGACGGTACGGATCGACATGCTTTCGATACGGCCAAACTGATCTGAAATGCGCACCCAGTCATTCACGGCAATGGAGTTTTCCATCAGCATGAAGACCCCGGTGATGACATCTTTCACCAGTGTCTGTGCACCAAAACCGATGGCCAGACCGACCACCCCGGCACCTGCCAGCAGGGGCGCAATATTGATGCCCAGTTCTGACAGGACGATCAGGGCAGCAAAGACCGCGAGGGCAATCCGGACAAAGTTGCGGATCAGCGGCAGCAGGGTCAGCAGGCGCTGGCTGCCGCCCCCCGCTTCCTCGGATTTGGCTTTCAGATAGCGCTCGATCCCGATGCTGACGGCTTCCCATACCAGCAGGGCAATCGCTACAGTGAAGACAATCGAGGCGAGGCTGCCGGCGAAGCCCTGGCCGGCTTCAGAGCCAAGCCAGCCGAATACATCGACGCCCCATACCTGTAATATGGGAATCAGGGCGAGTACGGTGATGATTGCAGCGCCGATCCGGTCGATTGCCGGTAAATAGCGATTGGCACGGGCTTCCAGCATGGGATAGCGGGCCCGGGTTTCATCATTCAGGCGGAACAGGCGGGTGGTCAGTCTGCGCAGACCGCCGCGCAGCAACTTCGCAGCAACGAGAATAATCAGCGTAACGGCGGTTGCCCGTGCGATGAAGGCAAACCCGTCCGGAATTTCCAGCGCCCAGACCAGATAACCGGCAATGGCATAAAGAATACCGAAGATATGCCATGAGCCGGCCAGCCGCGACCGCAGGATCGCCGATGCACCAGTGGATTCACCTTTCAGGGTTACAGCAACCGGTTCCCGGTTCTGGAGGATGAAGGCTACGGTCATCGCCAGAACCAGCAGCCCGAGCAGTTTCAGCAGCAGATTGTAGGCACCTGCCGGCAGTCCGAGCAGCAGGGCAGCTTCGGCAAAGAAGTAGCCATAGAAGATCGTGATCAGGAAACGCCGCACCCAGATATAGAGATAATTCGCGGTCTCATCCGTGAACGGAATCAGGCGCAGATTGCTGACCCTGGGGCTCAGGACGATCTGACCGATGACCGTACCGATCCGTACAAACAGATTGGAATTGATGACGGTCAGCAGCAACAACCGCGGGACGGGCTCCGGATTGAACAGCGACAGCACACCGAAGGCGGCACCGGCGAAAGCCAGAACCGGGGGCAGTTTCAGGAGCAGACGTCCGACGACATATATGACCCGGAACAGGGTCTGCTCGCCTTCCTTGGCTTCCATGGCACGCAGCGGACGTGCCAGCAGTCTGACCACAATCCATTCGGCAGCCAGTGCAGCAACAAGGACGGCACCGATCATGGTCAGCAGGGACAGCCAGAAACTCCGGTTATCCTCACGTCCCAGTTCGTTGACCATGTTGATGGTCATATCCGGCAGGCGTATCAGCAGGTTTGCCGACTGCGTCACCTGCTGCCCGAAGCGCTCTGCCGTCGTGGAAACGACAGACAACAGAGAGGCGATGCCCGACACGACACCGCCGGCCGGCTTGTCTTCGCTTTCCGATTGCGCCGCTTCCAGCTTTTCAACCAGCGCTGCCCGTGCCGCATCGTCCTTGAGAACCTGCAGCAATGCTTCGACAGCCTTGTCAGGTAGCGGTGCGTCCTGGGTTGATTGTGCGGCCAGTGGCAAACTGACGGACAGCATCAGAACGAAAGACAGAAGGGCGGGGAGAAGACGGGTCATGACTGTCATCGGTTTAAATCGTTCAATGTCGGGACGGCATTATGCCGCAGGTGGTGCAGGTAAGCCAACGGACTGCTCAGGGTGCAGGTGCCAGCGGGAATTGCTCCTTGATCCGGGTCATCAGCTGATCGCGAACCAGACGATAGGCATTCAGCTTTTCCTCGCGCGGAGCGTCTTCGGGCAGGACCGAAGGATCAAAGGTATTCCAGAACAGGACTTCGCAGGCCATCGTGCGGGTCATTTCGACAGCGCGGTGTTGTGCTTCAGGGGACAGGGTGATGACGTAATCGAAGGAAGAATCAGCCAGATCATCAAATGTCTTGCTGTGATGACGGCTGAGGTCAATGCCGATTTCGTCCATTACCGTGATGGCAAATCCGTCAACCACGCCGGCAGACCGTACACCGACGGAATCGACATAGATACGTCGGCCATGCAGATGCTTCATGATCGCTTCCGCCATCGGCGAACGGATGACATTCATGGTGCAGGAAAACAGAACAGCCCCGGGCGTATCCACCTTCAACCCCGGATGTGAAGAACGCAGATCAGGGTGAACAACCTCCGGGCGGTATCGAAATCAATATCGATCTTGCCGTTCAGCTGTTCCTGCAGAACCACCGAGCCGTCATTGTGCAACCCGCGTCGTCCCATATCGATAGCCTCGATCTTTGAGGGAGTCGCGGTGCGGATGGCGTCGTAATAGCTTTCGCAGACGAGGAAATAATCCTTCACGATCCGCCGGAACGGGCGCAGCGGCATGGCAATTTCGCTGACCGTTTCTTCCGTTTCGGTGCTGATATGAAAGACCAGCCGGTTCTCGCTGATGCCAAGTTTCAGCCGGTAAGGCCCTCCCTGGTGGCCGACGGGAGCAAAGCTGTTGGATTCGATCAGGTCAAAAATCGCAACGGCGCGCTCGTGCTCGACCTCCGGCTTGCGGCGGACAACGGTCTTCTCGTCGAGGACGATATCGATGATCCGCTGCCGGTCGGACAAGGTTCAGCTCCCGCCGCTGCGGTTGAGTCGGATAGAGACGGAACGGGCGTGGGCCGTCAGCCCTTCTGCATCGGCCAGGGCAATCGCTGCGGGGGCCAGTTTCTGCAGTGACTCCGGCGAACAGGAGAGGATCGATGTGCGCTTGAAGAAATCGAGAACGCCAAGCCCGGAGGAGAAACGGGCACTGCGGGCTGTTGGCAGGACATGGTTCGGCCCGCCGACATAGTCACCAATTGCTTCCGGTGTGTGACGCCCGACAAAGATCGACCCGGCATTGCGGATGGCATTGCAAAGTTCTTCAGCCCGTTCGCTGTCGACAGCCAGTTCCAGATGTTCCGGTGCTATCCGGTCGGTCAGCGGAACAGCCTGACGCAGGTTCTCGACGAGAATGATGGCGCCGTGATTATTCCAGCTTTCCCGGGCAATGGCCTCACGGCCCAATGTGCCGAGCTGGCGTTCCACTTCGGCTTTAACGGCTTCAGCACAATCCGGTGAGTCCGTAATCAGGATCGACTGGGCGGCGGTGTCATGTTCGGCCTGGCTCAACAGATCGGCGGCCAGCCATGCCGGATCGTTTTCACCATCAGCGATGACAAGAATTTCCGAAGGACCGGCCACCATGTCGATGCCGACCGTTCCGAATACCTGACGTTTGGCCTCGGCTACCCAGGCGTTGCCGGGGCCGACGATCTTGTCGACTGCGGGGATGCTTTCGGTACCGAAAGCCAGTGCGCCAACCGCCTGTGCGCCGCCGATACGATAAATCTCTTCCACCCCGGCAATGCGGGCGGCAGCCAGAACCAGTGGATTCAGCACGCCGTCAGGAGCCGGGACAACCATTGCAATACGGGGCACGCCGGCAACACGGGCCGGCAGGGCATTCATCAGAACGGAGCTTGGATAGCTTGCCGTACCACCGGGAACATAAAGGCCAACCGCCCCAACCGGGGTCCAGCGTGAGCCGAGACGGACACCGGCATCATCGGTCACTTCGAAATCCGTCGGGCGTTGCCGTTCGTGATAGGCAATGATGCGGTCACGGGCCAGTTCCAGCGCCGACAGAATGTCCGGCGTTACCGAGGCAATAGCGAGATTGATTTCGTCCTGACTGACCCGCATGGCCTCCGGCGTCAGTTCAACCCGGTCGAATTTCTTCGTATAGTCAAACAGGGCGGCATCGCCGCGTTCGCGGACGTCGGCCAGAACATTGCGCACAGTTTCCCGGACATCCTCATCGGTTTCCCGTTTGGCATGCAGCAGGTGCGTGAAATCCTGTTCGAAGCTTACGTCGCGGCTGTTCAGTTCAACTGGCATCAAGGGCCTCACGGAAACGGTCAATCCAGCGGTTGATCTCATCCGAGCGGGTTTTCAGTGCCGGACGGTTGACGATCAGCCGGGACGATATGTCGGCAATGACTTCGACTTCCACAAGGCCATTAGCCTTTAATGTGGCTCCCGAGGAGACAAGGTCGACGATCCGGCGGCAGAGACCCAGAGACGGCGCCAGTTCCATCGCCCCGTTCAGCTTGATGCATTCTGCCTGCACGCCACGGGAGGCAAAATGGCGGCGGGTGATCTCCGGATATTTGGTTGCGACGCGAACATGACTCCAGGTCGAGGGGTCTTCGTCCCGAACCAGCTGTTCCGGTGCAGCGACAGACAGGCGGCATCCGCCGATACCGAGATCCAGCGGTGCATAGAGTTCCGAGTAATTGAATTCCATGATGACATCAGACCCGGCAATACCGAGCTGTGCCGCACCGAAGGCGACAAAGGTCGCAACATCGAATGAGCGGACCCGGATCAGGTCGACCCGCGGGTCGTCGGTATGGAAACGGAGGGCGCGGCTTTTCTTGTCCGTGAAGGCAGGTTCCGGCCGGATACCGGCACGGGCCAGCAACGGCATGGCTTCTTCGAGGATCCGGCCTTTCGGCAGGGCGATGACGATCTTGTCTTCTGAGACCACGATGTTTTTCCGACTCCACTACAGGTGGGCGGTTTCCTAACGCCAATTCGCCGGATATTCCAGCGTCGAAGCCGGTTTTCGTCAGGCAGCGACCCGTTCGATATCTGCGCCACAGGCTGCCAGCTTGGCTTCGACCCGCTCATAACCACGATCCAGATGGTAGACGCGGTTGATGACCGTCTCACCCTCGGCAGCAAGTCCGGCCAGAACCAGCGAGATGGAAGCCCGCAGATCTGTGGCCATGACCTGTGCGCCCTGCAGCTTGTCGACACCGCGGACAATCGCTGAATGGCCGTGCACATTGATATTGGCACCCATCCGGCAAAGCTCCGGTACATGCATGAACCGGTTTTCGAAAATGGTTTCTGTAATCATCGACGCCCCGCTGGCCAGTGTCGTCAGGGCCATGATCTGTGCCTGCATGTCGGTCGGGAAGCCGGGATAGGGTTCAGTCATCACATCAATGCCCTGCATCCGGCTGTTCGGCGCTGCCACACGGATGCCATCAGCTTCCTCGGTGATGCGTGCGCCAGCGCGGGTCAGGGTGTCACTGACGGCCTGAATGAGTTCCAGCCTGCTGCCGGTCAGCAGGATATCTCCACCGGTCAGTGCGGCTGCGACAGCATAGCTGCCGGTTTCGATCCGGTCCGGCACGATGCTGTGCGTGCAGCCGCCAAGCGTCGCCTGGCCCCTGATTTTAAGAGTGTCGGTGCCGATGCCTGTAATGTCGGCACCCATTGCAACGAGACATTCCGCCAGATCACCGACTTCCGGTTCGCGGGCGGCGTTGGCCAGAATGGTTTCGCCATCGGCCAGTGAAGCGGCCATCAGAAGGTTTTCTGTGGCACCGACAGAAACCATCGGAAAGACCACCCGCGCACCCTTCAGGCCATTCGGTGCGGTGGCATGTATATAGCCTTCTTCAAGGCTGATGGTGGCGCCGAGTGCTTCCAGCGCGGTCAGGTGCAGGTCAACCGGCCGGGTGCCGATGGCGCAGCCGCCAGGCAGGGAAACCCGGGCTTCACCAAACCGGGCCAGCAGCGGACCGAGTACAAGGACCGATGCCCGCATCTTGCGCACGAGATCATAAGGGGCCGTCGTGTTGTTCACGCCGGCGGCGACGATGCGGCAGCTTGCATCGCCATTTTCGCCGGTGATGTCGACTTCTGCACCATGCTGTCGCAGCAATTGCGCCAGCGTGTCGATGTCGGCCAGTCGCGGCAGGTTGGTAAAAGTGACGGGCTTGTCGGTCAGCAATGCCGATGTCAGCAGTGGCAGGGCAGCGTTTTTTGCACCGCCGATCTGAATATTGCCGTGCAGGGGGCGCCCGCCCCGGATTCGAATGCGATCCATATTATATCCTGTCCGCGAAAAAGAGATGATTGAAACGGGAGGCTGTTGATAAGGTTTCAGCCCTGTATGGCAAGAAAAAGGCGTGATCAGGCAAGGTCGACGTCATCGCCGTCGAACACGGTTCGGATTTCCGCCACCGAACCATCCCAGTAGCGGACATGGATTCCGCATTCCTGAAAGATGACACTGGAAGCACGGTGATTTTCCTTCGCCTGCTCCTGCTTATGGTTGCCGGGATGTGCGGCATGCAGGATGACCTCGCTGACACCGCACTGAACAATACCGCGTGCGCAGTCCGAACAGGGCATGAAGGGCAGATAAATACGACACCCCTTGAGGGATTGCCCCATGCGGGCGGCGTTGTAGATGGCGTTGCGCTCGGCATGTTCAAAAAACAGATGCTTGGCGGGGCGCACATACCGTTCAGAGACCTGATCATTCATCCCGCGGGGAAATGAATTGTAGCCGGTCGAGCGGATTTCATTGTCCGGTCCGACCACAACAGCACCAACCTTGGTCCGCGGATCCTTGCTTTTCATACCCACCAGATAGGCGAGGCTCATGAAATAAGTGTCCCAGTCGATCTCCGGATTGGCGATCATGTTTCTGTATCCCCGTTGCCCCGGTTTCCAGGTTTGCTGTCCTGGGATTTTGCCTTGCGGCGACGGAGATTGTCACGGAGCGCGACAGCCAGGCGTGCCTCGCGTTCCAGTTCGGATCGGCTTTTGCCGGTTTTCGGCTGCTGCCGGGGTTTTTTCTGACTGTCGTTCATGAAACCTGACCCAACTGTTATCGGCGTGGCTGTCAAGGAAAATACTGGCTATTTACTGACAATTGTGTATATTACGTAAACATCAGCACCAGAAAGCGTGCTGCTTTTGTATAGACCTTTGTAGAAGACGGAGGGTCATTATGTCTGAAGATATTCCCAGCCGGCCGACGCCGCCCGCAGAATTTGCACGGCTGTCGAGCCAAAATACTGTTCTTGCTGACCGGTTGAATGCCGATATCGCTGCATCCCAGCAGCGTGCGCAAACGACAGGTGACCGGTTCAACCGCAATGATGAAGCACAGATTGATCTGAGCCCGGCAGGCCGGGAGGCGCTGGCCGCATCTCAGGCTGTCGCTGACGTGGATAACAATAACCAGCAATCCTTCAACAGCACCAAAGACGACAATGACGAAGCCGCACGCTTCGCTGCCGTCCTGCGAGACCGGGCTGCCCGGAGCGAACGCGAAACTGCGCGTGAACAGCCGGATGAAAACCGGCAGGCGGAGCAGACTGAAGACAGCAGGAAAGATAACCCGGTTGATGCCGCGGTACATCTGAGCCCGGCTGAAATTGTCGGTACGGCTGATGCTGTTGCACGTCTGGACCGGAATGAAGATGGCCGGATCAACCGGGCCGAACAGGCGCGTGTTCTGCGGGAACGCCAGACGGGTGGCGATGCCCGGCTGCGTCTGTATCAGCAGACATCGAATCTGGCGGGTGCCAAGGATACCGACATTATCGAAGATCCGGTGCCCGATACGGATAAAAACCTGACTGGTTTTGCCTCCGAAAAGGCCGAACAGCAGACCGATGCAACACGGCAGCAGCCGGTCTATCGCGAACCGGAAAAGATTTATGAAGAGGTTGCCGAAACGACTGAAGAGGCCGAGAAAATCTCTGCCAAAGCCGTTGAGCCGCCCAACGCCGGTTTCGCCGCCTGATTTCGGTTCCGGGGCTATTCATCTGACCGACAGAATTTATCTGCAAAAACAGGTAACCTATGGACTTGCGGAGCATGAATGCCTGTGGCATGTTCCGCGCCCTCCACACCCGGCCGCCATAGCTCAGGGGTAGAGCGCACCCTTGGTAAGGGTGAGGTCGAAAGTTCGATTCTTTCTGGCGGCACCATTTTTCCTCAGTTTTCTGTTTTA